>CAZJWA010000005.1:98519-102116 GCA_964549585.1 uncultured Butyrivibrio sp.
TATATTAACATCATTTCTGAAATACTGTAAGAAACTCATTTACCAAATTTGAGTTTCTATTTATGTTACTTTTGCACAAAAGTTCGCCCAGCGGCGAACTTTAAGGAGAATTGTGCTATGCACAATTCTCCTTAAAACAATATACTCAGCTGCACTTGACTTATTTACACAAAAGTTCGCCCAGAAAAAAATAAAAAAAACGCGGACCATGTAGGTCCGCGCACACAAATTATATTATTCTTTATATTTCTGAATATCCAAATCCATTGCAAATTGCATCAATCTTAAGTCCCGCCTTACACATCTTGCAATTCTCCGGCGGATAAGAAGCATAATCCGGAAGATCTGCCTTAGTAAAGAGTGAATGAATCGTACATCCGGCTACTGAAGCTGCTGCAGAGAATATAGCACTTACTCCGCTTATATTTGCCCCGTAATATTTAAGTCCCTCAATTGCTCTGCTAATAGTCTTTCCTGTAGTTGTTGAAGCAAGAAGAAGCAGCACATGTTTATCTTTAATCATCATCTGCATATTATCTCTAAAAATCATCTGCCCTGATTTGTCATACTCAGGTGTTACTACATATATAGTTTTATGGCTATTCATGGAAACTATTCCGGCACCGGTAAGCTCATCTGCCAAATATGCCCCGATAACCTCTGTACCATCCATACAGACTATCGTATCAACAATTGTCGTTGCTGCATATTCATGGCCAAGAGCCTTTGCAACCTCTTTGGCTTCACTCTGTCTGGTCTTCATAGTAGTCATATCAATATAATAATTGATATGAGAATTAGGTGTTACGAAATGCCCGGGTATTACTTTAAGCGTTACATCAGGATATTTCTTTGAAAAAATTTTATTGTAATCTTTCATCTGCCTGTCCAACCTTTCCCTAAGCCGTATTATAAAATCATCTATTAATATTTTATCACATTATTGATTAGTTAAGTAGATTTTATCTCTCCTTTTGTGCTAAAGTAATAGAATGCAATTTGCAAATTAAGATATTTTTTTCCTCGAAGGGAGGTGGTTTTATGAAGCAGAAATCGAATAGTTACAATAGCGATAACCCTGTTCCCCGACGATCTATCCATAAAACCACACACAAACTAAGAGGAGAAATATCATGGATGAAGAAAAGAACTACTATGATATAATCAGAAATCTTCTTGAAGGAAAGAAGTATGCTGAGCTTAGAAGAACGGTTGCTACAATGAATACCGTTGATATCGCAGCAGTTATGGACGAAATGGAGAACGAGGACTCACTTAAGATGTTCCGTATTCTTCCAAAGGACATGGCAGCTGACGTATTCGCAAACCTTGAGCTTGATGATCAGCAGTACATTATTACTTCTCTTTCTGAAAAAGAAGCATCAAACATTATAGATAACCTTATGTCTGATGATGCCGCAGACCTTCTTGAAGAAATGCCTGCAAACGTAGTAAAAAGAATTTTGGCAAATGCGCAGCCTGATACCAGAAAGGATATCAATCATCTTTTAAGATATCCTGAAGATTCTGCAGGTAGCTTGATGACTGTCGAGTATGTCGACCTCGAAGAAGACATGACAGTTGCCGATTCTATTAATCGAATCAGAACTATTGGTCTTGACTCAGAGACCTGTAATATATGTTATGTTCTTAACAAGCAAAGAGTGCTTGTAGGAACAGTCGCTCTTAGATATCTCCTGATCAAGAACCCGGAGCTTATCATCGGCGATATCATGAATACAAATGTCATTAGTATTAACACTCTTGATGATCAGGAAGAAGCTGCTAAAACCATGCAGAAGTATGATTTTACTGCAATGCCTGTTGTCGACAAAGAAAATCGTATGGTCGGAATCATCACCATCGATGATGTTGTAGATATTATCGAACAGGAAGCCACCGAGGATATTGAAAAGATGGCTGCTATTCTTCCTACCGACAAGCCTTACTTTAAGGTGGGAATATTTGAAACTTATAAGAAAAGAATGCCCTGGCTGCTTCTACTCATGATAAGTGCAACCTTTACCGGTGCCATAATCACAAACTATGAAAATGCACTCTCATCATACGTTGTACTTACTGCATATATCCCGATGCTCATGGATACAGGTGGTAATTCAGGTTCCCAGGCTAGTGTATCAATAATTCGTGGTATTTCACTTGGTGAAATTGAGTTCAAAGATTTACCTGAAGCTTTATGGAAAGAAATCCGAGTTGCTGTCCTTTGTGGTCTTACTCTTTCCGGTGTTAACTTCATTAAACTCCTTGTCGTTGACCACCTTGCTGTCGAAATTGCTGCAATTGTTTGTCTTACTCTTGTTGTCGTTGTTCTCTTTGCCAAGATGGTTGGATGTCTCCTTCCTCTTATCGCAGAGAAGATTGGCTTTGACCCTGCTGTTATGGCAAGCCCAATGATCACAACAATTGTAGATGCCATTTCACTTATTACATATTTTAGAATCGCAACAATAATGCTTGGGCTTTAAAAAAGGACAAGCACAAAAGGACATAAAAAGCTCCGGCTCTTTCACGAGCCGGAGCTTTTTAATAACTCACATTTATTTATCACGTTTTTCTGTTGTGTAAAGCGACCTAATTTTCTCAAATCCATAATACTTACAAGATGTATCTATATCATCAGACGGATATATTGTCGTTTCATAATTTGAATGTTTATATGTCGTATCAAGAATAACAGTAATATCTCTTCTCTTCGCCAATTCATTAAAAAATGATACAGGAAATGCATTCCAGATATTACTTGTAAAGATAACTGTATCGCCCGCAGCTGCTTTCTTTATTCTTGCAGTGCAATTTGAAATATAGTAGTTATAGGAAGAAATCGGCTGCCTTCCTGAAATATTGCCACATTTCGAGCATCTACAAACAAGCTCACCATCTTCAAATTCTGTAGGTTCCTTCTCGGCGACCCACTCATATGAATGCTGACAAGTAGTATTTTGTGATTCTTCTACTGACTCTGCACCAGCATAGCTTGCATACGTTATATTATCAATTGTCTTCTCAAGCCAAATCCTACATGCACCTAAAGATGAAAGCCTACTACCATTAATTAAAATATCTTCTGCGCTCACGTAGGAAGTTGAATTATTCACCGCTACAGAATATGCCCCATCAGAATTCTGTACTACAAGAAAAGTACCACTTTCTGCCCCTGTAACATTTATGCCACTATTATTGCTATTCAAAGTTGCACATCCCATTGATGCATTTGGTCTGAATCTAAATGTCATAGCATCTTTTTCTGTCAGCTTGCCTGCCGATACTACTGCTGGAATATCTGATGCAAAAAGAACATCTGACATTAGTAAACTAGTAGCCGGAACTATTGCCCTAGTATCATATACATCTAAATCAAAAACATATCCGCCATCGACATATGCAATTAGTGCCATAGAAGATTCATGTGAGGCATCTCTTAGCCAAAAGTCTGAGTCTCCCCAGTATGTGGAACTAACTACAATATTAGAATTGCCGCCAATATTAACATAATCATTTAAATATACCGAAGTCGGAATATAAATGTGAACTCTTCAAAAAAGTTACACTAACTAAGTTCTACTAGTAAAAAAACTG
>CAZJWA010000006.1:0-78216 GCA_964549585.1 uncultured Butyrivibrio sp.
TATATAGATTTTAACGATAGCACAAATTTTAACGATAATAATTCCTATCGTTAAAATGGTTTCATTTAAGAGATTTAGGATTTTCCCTGTGTTGCGATATCAGGACTTCAAATAGCATAACCCGGTGTTTTCTATCGTAAAAAAGCCTTATTTCAAGGGATTTCTACATCCATGCTTGTATCAATTTCGTAGTAGGGTTGTTTTTCACGCCGCAGCTAATTAGTGAAATACGTGGACCAAGTAAAGACAAAAGCTCAGAAGAAGTCGTATATTTCGAGCCATGATGAGGTACCTTTAATAAGGTAAGCCCGCTACCTTCAATCGGATTCTCTTCAAGGAAATGAATCAGATTACTCTCGCCCTCTTTTTCCATATCCCCGGTAAAGAGAGCAGTGAATTCGCCAAGCTGAGCAAAAAGAATCGTAGAATGTGCATTCGCGCCTGCTGAAATCATTTCCGCAGTCGGGCCAAAACACTTAATGTAAACATTTTCATCATAGAGCTCCATACCCCTGCTGATATAATTTACATTTACACCATTTTGCTCTGCAAGAATTTCCAGTGCTGCATAATTATCTTCCCTAGACCCTGCCGCCGCATCAGGTAAGACTAAATTCTTTATTCTAATTCCTCCATCAGACATCCCCTCAAGAAGCTCTATAACTCCGCTAATATGGTCTTCATCCTCATGCGTAATAATTACAGCGTCAATTTCGCCAATTCCCTCATGTGATAAAAAAGGCGTCAGAATATATTTGCCTGTCTTAGTTTTTGAGGTACTCCCTCCATCAATAAGATATGTCGAAGTTTTTGTCTGCACAACAATGCCATCTCCCTGTCCAACATCAAGCATCGTTATCTTTAGATCAGGCGAAGTCCTATAAGAAATTATAATAACAGCTGTTATTATAATAAAGTAACGAAGTCCCATCAGAAGAGTCATCTTTTCTATGCTCTTTGCTCCTAGACTTCTTTCTACCCTTTGTACCTTCTCTCTATACCCCTTTGTTCTCCTTCTATCAGTCCATAAATCCCATAACGCCTTGCACCTTCCTGAAACAATTATGAATATGACAAGCAAAATCAGATACACAATCACCTGAAAAGAGCTTGCACTACCTGCATACCAGGTACTTCCTGGAAGCGACGTTGAAAATGATGCCAAAGACTTATAAAGTTCAAGTACGTAATGAACAGGCCATCCGGGAATAATTCCAAGAGAGCCAAAAAGACTTCCGATTATGAGAAGCAATATTCCCAAAACCATTAATACTCCCATTAGTGGCAGCACCAGCACATTTAGAAACACCGAATACACCGGAAACGTATAATAATAATTCATATAAATAGGCAGAGTAAATAAACTTATCGAAATACTGCACAGTATTCCTGACAAGATTTTATTATTGATTTTCAATGAAATTGGAGTAAGGCATGGAAGCAATATTCCGACTGCCATTACTGCTCCAAAAGACATCAAAAATCCGCTATGATAAAGATACAATGGCTGTTCGATAAGAAGAAGTATCCCAGCAAGAGCCAGCGCAGAAAGCGTATCGTAGGTTCTGCCAATCACCTGTGAAGTAAGAGCAAGAATAAACATTATTACCGCGCGATAGGCCGACGTGCTCATTCCGCTCATAACTCCATATGACCACATAAAAAGAACTGCTAACGGCGCAGCCACAGCAATCGGCGTTCTCAGCTTTCTTAGTAGCTTAAATAACCCCATACCAATTATAGAGATATGAAGGCCGCTTATAGCTATGATGTGAATAATCCCGCTTCTTTTATATAAATCCTTTATTTCTTCATCCATATCAGATTTATCCCCAAGAAGCATCGCCTTAATTATTCCGGCATCCTCGGGGTTTAAGCTGTTCTCTACAACAGTGGAGAGCCTGCACCTTAATTCATAAAGCGCTTCTTTGTAAAAAGAGCTTTCGCCTCCCACAGCCTCAATGTCTGCATCAACTATTCTATATGCAATTTTCTGTATAGCATAATACTGCCTGCTATCAAATTCTCCGGGATTTGTCGCGCGGGGATATACTTTATATTTTCCACGCACCATTACAAGAGCCCCGATACCCGGCTCTTTGGAACCACCCGTTACATAATTAAACTCTTTGTAATTATCCGTCAATTCACATTTGATTTTCAGCTCTGGATTATCCTGAGCCTGAAGATACAGAATAAGTACTTTGGAAAAGCCGTCATATCCGGTCTTACTTTCCTTTCCAGTAATATATCCTGTAAAAGAAGTTGACTTCCCATCGAATGAATCATCACAAAGCTGTGAGTAATCATATGGGAATAAATAGAGAAAAAGATAAACAGCCGCAGCAAACGCAATCGCGATTACGCAAAGCGGTCGTTTAATATTCATTAACTAATCATTAACCCTCATCAATAATATCGAGATCTCTTTCAAAAACACTTGAAAGACTTATAGCATCCATAAATTTTCCAGTTGTATCACCATTTACTGAAATCTGAACTCTGTTTACCTCAGATAATTCAGCAAGCGAATTAACAAGCGAATAAATAACTGTTCTTGGAGCAACATCATATGGCTCCGTCATAAACTTTTCATCAAGGTCAACATAACAGGTTCCATCTCTTACCGTAACGCTTGTTATTGCTGTTTCCGGGTTAACTGTAGCCCTTGCGACATCAGTGTTTGGCCCTTTTATTATCTGTTCAGTAATCAATCTTTCCATAGAAATATTACTGTTATATACAACAGTACGATATATCGGAATAAGACCATCCCCCTGCTCATTCGCAAAATAGAGTTTAAGCTGAACCTTTTCATATGTATTTATTTCATTTCCGGCATTATATATGAACATATCAGATGACATATTCCCAACCGGAGTTCCATCAGCATTTTTGAGAGCACTTCCATCAATCGTAAAGCTGACATAATCTATCTTGTCAACCTGGCACAGTGTTCTAACCATAGCTGCGCGGTCAAGAATCTCCGTTGTCTTATCAATATTGTTATATTTTGCATCAAAATCCAATGTAAGAACACCATTCTTAATACTATAGTCATTAAGAACTATATCGCCATTAATCGGTGCCTCGTATTCAAGTTTCTGAGGCATAGTTTCCATCTGCTCTAGTAACTCTTTAACTGCAGCATCAGTATCATCAATATCCGCAGTAAGCGTATAGGTTCTGGAAATAACAGCTGTTTCATCATTATTTACATAATAAACTTCAACTGAATCGCTCCCTGAAATTGCAGCAGTTCCATTGACATTTGCCCGTCCTTCACATGCGCATATGCTCAGGCTAACCACACACACAAGAATTGTCCATATGAAATTTTTTGCTTTAAATAATTTGGAAAAAGACATATAGTCAGCCTCTTAATTAAATAACATCTGTTATTCTTCTGGTGCAATATATGATAACGGAATCTTTACAGTAAAGGTTGTTCCCTCACCTTGAACACTTGAGCATCTAATTGATCCCCTATGCATCAAAATGGCACTTCTTGTAATAGCAAGTCCTAGTCCTGTTCCGCCGATTTCTCGTGATCTTGACTTATCTACGCGGTAAAACCTCTCATAAATCTGATTAATCGAATCCTCAGGAATTCCAACTCCCGAATCCATTATATCTATAGAAAAGAACTGATGATCCGCATCAAGAATAACTTTCACCCATCCGGAATCCTTATTGTACTTTATAGCATTCTCTACAAGATTCATTATTGCAAGCGAAATCTTCACTTCATCGATTTCCGCTGTTACCTGCCTCTTACTTATAAAAGTAATTTCTATATTACTCTTTCTTGCAATAGGGCGAAGTCTCTTAAGAATAATCTCCGTCATTTCATTAATATTAACAGATGAAATGTTCAGAGTAGTTGCCTTCTTATCCATTTTTACAAGTGCAAGAAGATCATTGATAATCTTATCTTCTCTGTCTACTTCTGTACTTATATCTTGTAGAAATTCCTTGTATGTAGCATTATCTGCATCACCCTGTGCAAGAAGAGTATCTGCAAGAAGCTTTACAGAAGTAATTGGTGTCTTAAGCTCATGTGAGACATTAGAAACAAATTCCTGTCTGGAATCATCGAGTGCTTTCATTCTATCAAGCAACTGATTAAAAGCATTTACAATATGCTCAGTTTCCACATAATCAGGTACTGAAATTGCTCTATCAGTGTAACCAGCCTTGATATCATTGATAGCGCTTGTTATCTTATCAAATGGTTTTACAAGAAACCTTGAAGCAAGTAAATCAAAAATGAAGAGGAACAAAATGAGAATCATCTCAATTCTTATGGTCTTCGTATTGAGTATTCTAAGTGTAGTGCTTATATTCTCAGTGGATACACTTGTAAGCATAACTCCTCTTACAACTTCTGAAGTGTTATTTCTATCAGTAATATCATCGCCGTCCTCTAGAGACTGCGACTCAACAATTGGGGTTGTTATCTCAATATATCCATTTTCAGAATCATAAACAGCAGTAGATGCCTTTGAACCCTTCTTTAGACACTTAACAACCTCTTCAGAAATAATGGTCTTGCCGCCGCTGATTCCATAAGTATCAGTAACAACCTTTAAATTGTCATCAATAATAAGAACACGCCCGTCATACAAATTAGCAAGCATATCAATTTCTGAAGAAACTACCTCTGAACTGGTATCTTGAAGATAACCATAAGTAATGAGGTGGTTCGCCAGCACACGAAGCTGGGTCTGCACCTCGGTCGTTTTGACGTCTACAGCACGCTTCTCATAATTTTGCATTATTGCATAATGCGTTACCAGACACGAAATAAGTCCGGTAATAAAAATAATTATGAAGATTCGCACTTTTAGACTGCGAAAGATATTTCCTATTTTGAGCTGACCTAGCAGCTCAGAGAATTTAAGCTTTGATTTCATAAACCTGTCTATACCTGAAAATAGTAGCCCGAGCCCCACTTTGTACGAACATATCTGGGTTCACTGGGGTTGGATTCAAGCTTCTCACGAAGCCTTCTGACGTGAACGTCAACCGTTCTGACATCTCCGGGATAATCTTCACCCCAAAGAGTCTTTAAAAGTTCTTCTCTTGAATAAATCTTGCCGGGTGTTGAAACTAAAAGCTCAAGAACTTCAAATTCACGGCTGGTCAGATTGATCTCTCTGTCCTTAATGTATACTCTTCTATACTCTTCATTAAGCTGAAGATCACCATAAGTAATTATAACAGCCTTATCAGCATCCTTTTTGGTTCTTCGCATAATAGCTTTAATTCGTGCCTTGACTTCAAGAATATTAAACGGCTTAGTCATATAATCGTCCGCACCATATTCAAGTCCAAGAATCTTATTCATATCATCATTCTTGGCAGTAAGCATTATAATCGGAACATTTGAAAATTCCCTTATCTGCTGGCAAACTTCAAAGCCGTCAAGTTTTGGAAGCATTACATCAAGAAGAACTATGTCATATTCCTTTGATTTGGCAGCATTTAAAGCTTCCTCACCATCATATGCACAGTCAACCTCCATTCCGTCCTGCTCAAGAGAATACTTTATTCCCTTAACTATCATTTTCTCATCATCAACTACCAGCGCTCTTTTTTCCATTTTCTCACCATTATCTATTAAACAGTAATAAAATCCTTTATCTTCTCATAAAGCTTTTCCTTTATGCCCGTAACATTCATTATGTCTTCTGGCTTTGAAAACGCTCCATGTTCATCCCTGTACTTAACAATATCTCTTGCTCTGCTCTCACCTATTCCGGTTATTGTGCAAAGCTCTGCTTCTGATGCCTTGTTGATATTGATAAGACCATTTCCGGATTCAGCTACGCTCTCTTCATAAGCTCCGTCTGATACCATCAATGAATCATTACCGCTTGAAACTGCCTCAGGCACATTTCCATTCTCTGTCAAAAGAGCTGTCGTCTCCTCAAGAGTTGGAATTCTGATTCTGCTACCATCTGTAACTTTCGATGCCTGATTAACATAATCTGTATCTGCATCATCCAAAAAGCCACCAGCCGCCTCAATAGCATCAAAAATGCGTGCATCTGCAGAAAGCTCGTATATTCCTTCTTCCTTAACTGCTCCGCATACATGAACAAAAATCATCTCCGAATCAGTAGAATCCATAGAAATTGTGACACTATCCGAAGATATGTCACTGCCCTGCATAGAAGAATTCTCGTTAGAAAAGCTTCCATCAGTAGCAGAATTATCTACGCTGCTGCTTTGAACAGGAGATAAGACGATCTGTTCATCTTTTCTTTGACAGCCACCCATAGGAATACAGATTACTGCCATAACAATAAGCAGAAAGCTAATGCCCCTGCCTCTTTTGAAATAATTAGATATAAAAGATAAATAATGCATAGTTTCCTCCAAAAATGAAGGACCCCGCCCATGCACTACATATATTATAGGAAATAAAAAGAAATATCAAGCAAAACGAAAGATTTTCGAAACATAATTAACAATTCCTTAATACTTCGCCAATTGGCAAAGAATAGAGAAGTGCTTTCAATTCTCTATTAACGCATATTTACACAGCTACATTTCCTAAATACTTCGCCGGACGACAAAGTATTTAGCTCCATATTTACACAACTGCATTTAGTTCTCTTCACTACTTAATATTGATACATTCTCCGTATTTGGAATTGCCTCTTGTGAGTACGTCTCTCCTGTTACCTGAGTAGTAATTTTCTCTGAAAGAGCCCTTAGAGTTTCATTTGAATCTGCTCCGTTCCAAATCTGAGTAAATGCTATCTCAAGTTCAAGCCAAAGATTACTTGTCTCAAGCATCTTGGGCATTGGAACAGACTTTGAATATGCCTTCCAAAAAGCCTGCTGATTATCATTTTCGTCGCTATAAAGTGCATCACTTCTAACAGAATTCTTTCCGGTCATCAAATACATTTCATCTGCAGGCTGCGAGCACAAATATTCTGCGACATTCTCAGCCTTAACCTGATTATCAGAATATCCATTAACTGCGATGCAGCTTGTAACGGACATTGTACGCGTTTGAAACTGATCATTAATATCAGGAATATCAGTAACCCCATATTCAAAGGAACAGTTTCCCTCTGCCTTAGCCTCTTTTATCTTGGAAAGAGCATCTGTAGTTGCAACAGTAAAAAGAATCTTTCCATCAATAAAGTCCTGCAAAGTACTGTCATAGCTTGATTCGTCAGAATCAATAGCAAAGAACTGATTAAGCTCCTGATAGATATTCATACAGCTTATTGTATTTTCATTATATATATCTATCTGGGAAACATCGTCTCCTGAGTTTCCGCCTAGATTCATATAATTTCCAACAAAAAAGAAATTGTAGAAGATATCAGAAACATCCCACTTAAATACAGCCTCTACGTCAGAAGGGGCATCATAGTTCTCGGCAAAGCTTATAATATCAGCTATAGAAACAGGGAGCATCTCATTCATTTTATTTGAGATATCTTCATCTGAAATATCATAACTAATTGATTCAGCGGAGGAATCAGAAGCATCTGACAGCATATCTCCTGAATCTTCAATGCTATCCATTGCAGCTTCTCCTGCTGCCGTATCAATTTCCGCCTCAAGAGAATTCTTAGCGCACTCTTTAAGATACGTCTTGTTATACATTAAAGCACTGGTTTCGTAGTAATAAGGAAATGCAACACTACTACCGCCTGATGAAACTGCAGAAAGAGAAGCATCCGGATAAATACTATTTAAAAGAAAGCTCCCGCTCTCATCAACATTTGCTGCAAGGCCCGCAAGCTGCGCCTTTTCAAGAGAATCGTTTGTTATTATATATAGATCAGGGAAATCATCACCATTTACGGAGGCCTGTCCAATATTCTCAAGATATTCAAGTCCCGAAACAAGCTTTATCTCAAGACGTGAATCAGAATGCGAATCATTATATTTAGAAACAACAGTATCTAAATAGTCAGTCAGTGAATCATCGTTATACCATAACTTAATTCTAGTCTTCTCAGTTAAAAAAACTGAATTTTCATCTGAAGAGGAAGAAGCGCTTTTACCAACAAATGCATAGTAAAGCACTCCTCCAAGTACACATATCATAAGTATGATTGATACAGCTCTTTTGCTAAGCTTCATTAATCCTCCGAAAGAAGGCTATCAAGGATTCCTATCATCTCATCCACATCACTCTTTGTGATAATAAGAGGCGGGAGAAATCTGATAACATTTGTTCCTGCATTTATCAGGAAAAGACCTTTCTCATAGCCCTTTGAAATAATACTGCCGACAGGCTTTGAAAGCTCAAGCCCTTGCATAAGACCTGCTCCTCTTCTGTCAACAATAAAGTCATATTTTGCTGCAATTTTGTCAAGCTGCTCCTCAAGGTACGGAGCTATAGCATTAACATTCTCTATTATATGGTTACTTTCAAATATTTCAAGGACTTTGTTGATAGCTGTGCAGGCAAGCGGATTTCCACCATATGTAGTTCCGTGATCTCCTGCAACAAGTGAATTATCTCCAACCTTTTTGTTAAGCATAAACGCTCCAACAGGAACACCGCATCCAATAGCCTTCGCACTGCATAGGATATCAGGTGTTATTCCAAATTTCTGAAAAGCATACATATATCCTGTTCTGCCCATTCCGCACTGTACTTCGTCAAGAATCATGAGAATATCTTTTTCATCGCAAAGAGCACGAATTTTCTTAAGGAAGTCCTCAGTAGCAGGATGGATTCCGCCTTCGCCCTGGACAGTTTCAAGAATAATCGCGCAGGTCTTATCATTAACATTTGAAAGAACACTATCAAAGTCATTCATATCTGCAAAACGAATATTTCCTATCATTGGTTCGAATGGTTCTCTATATTTTGGTGTTCCTGTAATAGAAAGAGCTCCAAATGTGCGTCCATGGAAGGAATGATTCATCGCAATTATTTCATGATTCGTTGTGCCGTCCTTAAGATAAGCATATTTTCGTGCAGCTTTGATAGCGCCTTCTACTGCCTCAGCTCCGCTGTTTGTAAAAAAGACTCTGTCAAACCCGGTAATTTTCTTAAGATTTTTGGCTGCCTCGATTGCCGGAACATTATAATAATAATTGGAAGTATGAAGAAGCTTGTCTATCTGAGCCTTAAGCGCATCATTATATTCCTTATTGTTATAACCAATAGCATAAACACCAATACCTGATACGAAATCAAGATATTTTTTGCCATCTGTATCATATAGATTTACTCCATCACCATGATCAATTACTATCTGATATCTGTTATAGGTATGAAGAAGACTTGCCTCGGCTTCATCAATATATTCTTTCATTTGCTCGCTCATAATATTTATCCTCCACAGCTTATTATCTATTACTTCTTTTCAGTATCAAGCTCATCATTATCATTTATAAATACTGTTCCAATACCGCCGTTTGTAAAGATTTCAAGAAGAAGCGTGTGTGCAACTCTTCCATCTAAAATATGCACTCTTCTAACTCCCTCCTTAACCGCATCAACGCAGTTATTGAGCTTGGGAAGCATTCCGCCGCCAATGTTTCCAGAAGCAATAAGCTTCTCCGCATCTGTCACATTTATTCTTGAAATAAATGAAGATGGATCTTTTATATCTTTGTACACACCTTCGATGTCTGTAAGGAAAGCAAGCTTTTCTGCCTTCACAGCCTTTGCGATAGCACATGCTGCATCGTCTGCATTAATGTTGTATGTATCAAAATTGTCGTCAAGTCCAATTGGTGCAACTATTGGAAGATAATCATTTTCAAGAAGATCATAAAGAATTCCCGGATTAACCTGCTCGATTTCACCAACATATCCGATGTCTTTTCCATCAGAATATTTCTTTGTCACCTTCAAAAGTCCTGAATCCTTACCGCTTATTCCAACTGCCTTAACGCCAAGCTCCTCAACCATAGTGACAAGCTGCTTGTTGATTCTTCCAAGAACCATTTCGGCAATTTCCATCGTCTCATCGTCTGTAACTCTAAGTCCGTTTACAAATTCAGCTTCCTTTCCGACCTTGCCAACCCACTTACTTATGGCCTTTCCGCCGCCGTGAACGATAATTGGTTTAAAACCAACCAGCTTTAGAAGCGTTGCATCCTTAATTACGTTCTTCTGAAGCTCCTCATTACTCATTGCGCTTCCGCCGTACTTTATGACAATTATCTTACGATTAAACTTCTGTATATAAGGAAGTGCTTCGATAAGCACCTCCGCCTTTTTCATGACATCCTTCATGTAATCTTCCATCGGATTATTCCTTTCAAAATCTTTTTTCAAAACTTTAAAATCGTTTTAGCGTATTCATTTTAACAAAAATCATGAACGGTAATCCGCATTGATCTTTACATAATCATATGTGAGATCACATCCCCATGCAGTAGCATTTTCGCAGCCCATTTTCATGTCTGCGATTGCCGTAACCTTTTTCTGGGACAGGATTTCTTTGGCCTTGTCCTCGTCAAAAGAAATAACTCTACCGTTTGCAAATATTAGCATCTCGCCTGCGCAGCTTTGCACCGTAAGATCAACCTTTTCGGGATCAAACATAACTCCCGAATAACCAAGCGCACAGATTATTCTTCCAATATTTGCATCATGTCCATAAATAGCTGCCTTCGTAAGATTTGAGCCAATTACCGACTGTGCAAGTGTTCGTGCATTTTCCTTTGTATCTGAATTTACTACTTTTACTTCAAAAAGAGCTGTTGCACCCTCTCCGTCACCTGCAAGCTGCATAGCTGTCTCAGTGCAGGCGATATTTAATGCCTCAAGAAAGGTCTTGTAGTCATCATCCTCTGTAGTAATCATTTTATTTCCGGCGCGTCCATTTGAAATAACCATAAGTGTATCGTTTGTAGACATATCGCCGTCAACTGAAATCATATTAAAGGTATCAATAACAACTGTTTTTAATGCTTTCTGCATAAGAGGCTGCGAAATCTTTACATCCGTCGTAATATAGCAAAGCATCGTGCACATATTAGGGTGTATCATTCCTGAGCCCTTTGCCATAAGTCCCATATGGCAAAGCTTACCACCAATTTCAAAATCAAGAGACATATGCTTTGAATGGGTATCAGTTGTCATTATTGCTTCGGCTGCTTCAATTCCAGATTTCTTCGTTCCTGAAAGCTTTTCTGAAAGTCCCTTAACTCCCTTTTTGATCTTATCAATAGGTATCTGCGGTCCGATAACTCCGGTTGACCCAATAATAACGCCGTCTGCATTAATCCCAAGTGCGTCCGAGACTGCCTGCGCACTTTGAGCACAAATCTCCATTCCTTCTTTACCTGTACATGCGTTAGCTATTCCAGAATTAACGATAATGGCATGTACCTCTTTATTCTCAGCTACGATTTGTTTGTCCCACATTACAGGAGCTGCCTTTACAACATTACTGGTGAAAACTCCTGCTGAAGTGCATGGATCCTTGGAATAGACCATGGCCATATCATTTCTTCCACTGTATTTAACATTTGCTTCAAAGGCTGCTGACATAAATCCCTTTGGAGAATTAACTGTTCCATCTGATTTTGTTATACTGCTCATTTATTTTACCCGGTCTTAGATAATTCTAAAGCCTGTCCCTTTCTATATTAGAAGTCTGGTAGATGAATTATATGATATCAAATGTTATTTATTAAAAATCGTAAGATTATCATCATTTAAAGATAAATCATAATAGTTCATATCCGATCTGTTATTCCAACCAAGCCTGGTCCAAAACTCATTTCCAACCTTATTAGTAATAAATGCATTTAAGAATACTTTGTTAATGTGCTGCTCTTTAAGTCCTTCAAGGCAAAAATCAACCATCTTTTTGCCAATTCCATGTCTTCTATAGCTTTCAGACACGCACACATGATACAGGCAGGCTCTTCGTCCATCGTGGCCGCAAAGAATTGCTCCAACTACGTGGCCGTCTTCAATATCTACCGCACTCGTCGTCGGATTTCTTCGAATAAAAGCCTCAATACTCTCCTTCGAATCATCAATACTTCGGATTCCAAATCCGTGAATTGACATCCAAAGTGCATGTACCTCTTCGAAATCACTAAGCTCCATTGCTCGTATCATAATAATGTCCGTACCTTTCTATCCATGTGGGCTTTTATTCCCTATATATTCTTAATATTTCTTTTTACAAAAAAATCTTCTATCCTTACGGAAATGTCGGTGCAAATTTAAGTCCTGTATCCTCGCTAAGCCCAAACATGATATTCATGTTCTGAACAGCCTGTCCTGCTGCGCCCTTAACAAGATTATCAAGTGCACCCATCATAATGATTCTTCCTGTTCTATCATCAATCTTAAAACCGATATCAACAAAATTACTTGTTTCAACCCATCTGGTTTCAGGATAAATGTCCTTGTCAAGAAGTCTGATGAATTCTTCATCCATATAATACTTCTCGTAGGCTGCTCTAATATCTTCATATGTAGGAAGCTTTCCGTTCTTCTTATTTAATGAAGCATATTCAGTTGCAAGGATTCCTCTGTTCATCGGCGCAAGATGTGGTGTGAACGAAATTGTCATATCTTTGCCCGCAGCATATGAAAGCTGCTCCTCAATCTCCGGGGTATGTCTGTGAGTAGCTACGCCATATGGCTTACAGCTCTCGTTAACTTCGCAGTAAAGATTTGCGACCTTTGCTCCTCTTCCAGCTCCTGATACTCCGCTTATCGCATCAATAATAAGTGTATCCGGGTCAATCAGCCCTTCCTTTACAAGCGGATAAGCTGTCAGAATAGAGCAGGTTGTATAACATCCTGGGTTTGCAAGAATCCTTGCACTTCTTATCTTATCTCTGTTTATTTCACAAAGGCCATAAACAGCTTCATCAATATACTGCGGAGCCTTATGCTCTATTTTGTACCATTTCTCATAAACTGATACATCTTTTAATCTAAAGTCAGCACTAAGATCAATTATCTTTACCTTTTTAAGAATATCTTCATTAATAAGTGATGCGCAAAGGCCCTGCGGAGTTGCCGTAAATATTATATCAACCTTTTTTGCAAGTTCATCCATGTTATCATCCATGCACTTTGCATCAACAAGCTCAAACATATTTCCATATATACTCTGATAATCCTGCCCGATATAGCTTCTAGAGCCATACCATACAACCTCAGCATCAGGATGATTTAATAGAAGCTTTGCAATTTCTGCTCCGGCATATCCGGTAGCACCGATAATTCCTACTTTAATCATGTAAAAAGACCTTCCTTTATAGTGGATTGCATAAGTATACGTCCATATATGCATAAATGCAAGTATTAATTTCATATTTATACATTTTAATGCACATTCGGTAAATATTTATGCATTTAAGGCTTGCATTATTCATGCAACTGCTGTATAGTAGCATTCAGATTAATAAAGTATATCACAATTTATTTGGAGGAAAATCAAATGGCTGAAAAGGAAAAAGTAATTCTTGCATATTCAGGCGGACTTGATACAACAGCAATCATTCCGTGGCTTAAGGAGACATATAACTACGATGTAGTATGCGTATGTATAGACTGCGGACAGGCAGAGGAGCTTAACGGTCTTGATGAAAGAGCAAAGTCTTGCGGAGCTGCAAAATTATACATTCTTGATGTAATAGATGAGTTCTGCGATGACTATATTGTTCCATGTGTTCAGGCTCATGCTGTATATGAGAACCAGTATCTTCTTGGAACATCAATGGCACGTCCTCTTATTGCCAAGAAGCTCGTTGAGATTGCAAGAAAGGAGAATGCAGTTGCAATCTGCCATGGTGCTACAGGAAAAGGAAATGACCAGATCCGTTTTGAGCTTGGAATAAAAGCACTTGCTCCTGACATCAAAATCATTGCTCCATGGAGAAATGATAAGTGGAAGCTTGATTCACGTGAATCAGAAATCGAATATTGCAAACAGCATGGTATTCATCTTCCATTCTCAGCTGATAACAGCTACAGCCGTGATCGTAATCTTTGGCACATCTCCCATGAGGGTCTTGAGCTTGAGGATCCTTCACTTGAACCTAATTATAAGCATCTTTTAGTACTCGGCGTTGCACCTCAGGATGCTCCTGATGGAGTTACAAATGTTACCATGACTTTTGAAGGTGGTGTTCCTAAATCAGTTAACGGTAAAGAAATGAAAGTTTCTGATATCGTTAAGACACTTAATGAACTTGGCGGCAAGAACGGCATTGGTATCGTTGATATTGTAGAGAACCGTGTTGTCGGAATGAAGTCTCGCGGCGTCTATGAGACTCCGGGCGGAACAATTCTTTATGCAGCTCATCAGCAGCTTGAGGAGTTGATTTTGGACCGTGATACGTATACAATGAAGAAAGATTTAGGCAACAAATTTGCTGACGTTGTATATGAAGGAAAATGGTTTACACCGCTTCGCGAAGCACTTCAGGCATTTATCGAGTCTACTCAGAAGTATGTTACAGGCGAAGTTAAATTCCAGCTTTATAAGGGAAATATCATAAAGGCAGGAACAACATCACCATATTCTCTTTACAATGAATCAATTGCTTCCTTTAAGACAGGTGATCTCTACGACCACCACGACGCAGAGGGATTTATCAATCTCTTTGGTCTCTCTCTTAAGGTTCGTGCTATGAAGATGCAGGAAGTTGCCAACGAGTCTAAGAAAAACTAAAAAAGATTAAGTGGGCAAAATGAATTCGATTATAGTAATGGCAATGTATTTAATTATTATCAATGTCATCGGATTTGCTCTGATGGGCATTGATAAGCATAAAGCAAAGATTGGTGCCTTCCGTATTCCGGAAGGCACGCTTTTTATTACCGCAATAATTGGCGGTAGTATCGGTTCAATTATTGGAATGAGATTCTTTAGACACAAGACAAGAAAATTTTATTTTGTCTGGGGTATGCCAATAATTCTTGCACTTCAAATAGCAATTGTTATTTTACTTTGGAGGCTGCCGATAGATTTCAGATTTATTTAAAAACTTATGAAGGTGTATAATTCTACGTATGCATATTGCTGTGTGTGATGATAATATTGCTGATCGTAAGCAAATGGAAAGGCTTCTTTCAAGAGCTTCCGAGAAAAACAAGAAAAATGGAATTGAGGGCTATTACATCGATCTATATGGAAACGTTCCAGCTCTGATGAGATTTCCTCAAATGTATGATGCCATTTTCATTGATATGGTAAACGGTGAAGACAATGGTCTTGATATTGCCAGAAAGCTTCGAAATCTCGGAGTAGTCTGTACTATTGTTTTGTGCAAATCTGTCTGGGATTATCAGGAGCTTGCTACTGATTCAGAACAAAATGATTTCAGATTCATGAATAAACCTATTATCGTTTCTGAGCTAAATGATATGCTCACCTATTGTGAAGAGCACCGTGCTGTCAAAGAGCCTCTTGTTGAGCTTCGAAGCAAGGAAGGCACTGTTTATGCCAAAAGCAGCGAAATCATCAACATCTCTGTAAATAAAAGCTACCTTGAAGTAAAGCTATTAAATGGTAATACAGCGCAGATTCTAGATACTCTCGCTAATTTTTATGATCAGCTTCTTGATTTCAACTGTTTCTTTCCGCTTAATGATAAGGCTCTTTGTAATATCTATTACGTTGATTCTATCAGCTTCATGTCAGTAAAAATGAAAAATGGAGACAGCTTCATGCTATCCCCAAGATTTGCAAATGATATTCGAAAAGCTCTGCAGAAAATCAAATAAGGGCTTTCGCCGTTTAAAAAAAAGCCCTAAGGCTTGCTTTCAAATCAATCTGAAAACCCTCGAAGAGGACTTTCGCCGTTTAAAGTAATAAAAAAGAGCCTAAGGCTCTTTTTTATTACTTTAAACGGCTACGATAATACCACCATCTCCTGCATATGTTGTGCTCAGCCCTGCCGTATCTACTACGACTATATCCTTAAGTTCCACCCTTGCTTCGATTAGACTCTTAACAACCATTGCACGCTCATAACAGTTGCAATGAGCTATGACTAAGATTTTCTCAGCAGGGTCCTTTGTTTCTCTTGCTATAAGCTCTGCCATCTTAACGAGAGCCTTCTTAATACCCATTCCCTGACCTCTTTGAACAATTTCACCATGATTAGAACCACAAACAGGCTTAATATTTAATGTAGAAGCAACAAGTGCTTTCATACCAGTAAGTCTTCCGTTCTTACGAAGTGTATCAATGTTATCAAGAACAAAATAAGTAGACATTCCTGTTCTATAATCTTCTATCTGTTTAACTATTTCATCAAAGGAAAGCCCCTTTGCTTCAAGCTCTTCAACCTTAAAAGCAAATAAAGCTTCTCCGCTTGATGCTGACTCAGAATCAATAATGAAAATATTCTTATCGCCCTTCTCTTCATAGTATAAATCTTTACCAAGAAGTGCACTGTTATAGCTTCCGCTAAGCTTAGATGAAAGAGTAATTACATAAACATTATCTGCATCAGTTTCATAAGCCTTCATATATCTATCAGGAGAAGGACATGCAGATTTTGCACAGGTTTCAGAAGCTGCTACTCTGGCGATATAATCCTTCTGATCAAAATTCTCATCATCACTTACAAAATAATCACCAATCTCAAGTCCAAGCGGAATAAATTCAAAATGTTCATCCTTGTGATATTTAGGTGGAAGATCACAACAACTGTCAACAACGATCTTATAACTCATCTATTATTTCCTTTCAAAAGGGATTTCTTTACATAGTTTTCATTACTACATATAATAGCACCATGAATAGAATCAGTAAACCTCTTTAAGTTCATTAAACAATTATAACACGCCAAAATATGCTATACTTTACATAATTATTAAATTTTCATTACCAAAGGATTGATAAATCTATGATAGAACTTAAAATGACCAAAACCGGAATCTTTATGAAAAGGCTCCTCACTGATACACTTTTTGATGAATACCTGCTTGCAGAAGCCTCAATTGTCACCTATAATACATTCAGTATTGATGGCAGAATAAAGAAGGCCTTCTTTGGAGATGATGCCATAGATTCAATAAACAATGAATTTTCACTATGGAAGGATATACGCCCCATCTGTTATGAACTAATAAAGGGAAAGCATACTCCTTTATCATTTAAATTCGTTCTGTATCTTTCTAATGATGCTTCTAAAGCACTTATTGAAGCTTCCGGCATAACATCTGTTTCACCGGATCAGGTTAAATTTGGACTAAATATCAAATATCAGGACGGTCTTGTTTCTCTAATTACCGGCTGCTCTTATCAAACCTTTACTTTGGAAAAGGAAGCTGAACTAATCTGGGATAAGAGTGTCAAAGCCTTCCTGTCAAAAGAGAATGTGGAATTTGAAGAGCAGTAATAAATACTACTTCTCATGCTTTAAAGTTGTACTAAGGCTTTATCATAATGATTCTTTTATTCACAAACCTGTTACTTTTCATTATTCATAAGAAGTCTTGAAATCAGATACTGATAAACCGGAGCCGAATCCTCTTCCCAGTTCTCACAAACATTTACTGCCGCCTCTTCCGAAGGAACGGCAATTTTTAAATCCAGTATTGTTTCATCTCTTTCATTAGCAACAAGTCTTACCTGATAATCTCCCGAAGGAAGCTTTGAATAATCGGACTTAATTGACGATTCATTTCGAAGCTTTATTTTATTATCCTTTAAGTATCTATCAATTTCAGCCGTGATTTCAGGATTAATATCTTTAACAAAGAAGGAAAGTGCCTGACTTCCCTCCTCTGTTATTTCCAGAAATGTCCTGTTCCTAAGCTTTTTTTCAAGGATAAGGTTTTTATCACTAAGCTCTGCAAAAACCTCCTGAAGAGTCAGAAAGCTAGTATAGCCCTTATCAAGAACAAAATCATATATCTGAGCCTTGCTTAGTTCTGTATCGGAGCGCTTTAGCATATATAGAACAATCATTTTATATAAAGTAAGATATTGTGATGCCATACGTTCTCCTAATATTCTTCAAAAATATTTCTTCATCAAACATGCGAATTATTTGGCAAAACCCGGAATAATATTATCACTTGTAATGTGGTCAATAACAGCCTTTGAAACTACATCTGAAACCCTTGGATCAAAAGCTTCAGGGAGGATATTAACATCGCTAAGCTCATTATCAGGGACAAGAGAGGCTACTGCCTCTGCAGCTGCAAGCTTCATTTCCTCAGTAATAGCTTTTGCATGTCCTTCAAGTGCTCCCTTAAATATTCCAGGGAATACAAGAACGTTATTAACCTGATTAGGGAAATCAGATCTTCCTGTTCCGATGACTCTTGCACCGGCCTCTTTAGCAAGATCAGGCATGATTTCAGGAACAGGGTTGGCCATTGCAAACATAATGGCATCTTTATTCATTGATGCTACCATTTCTTTGGATACGATTCCCGGTGCTGAAACTCCTACAAATATATCTGCTCCCTTAAGTGCATCAGAAAGTGTTCCCTGCATATCACCGAGGTTTGTAACCTTAAGCATTTCCTTCTGCATCCAGTTAAGGTCAGTAGTCTTTGAACAAATGATTCCTGATTTATCACACATGATAGCATTTGGAAATCCATAGCGAAGAAGAAGTTTTGTGATAGCAACTCCGGCACTTCCTGCGCCGTTAACTACTATTCTGCAATCTTCTTTTTTCTTTCCGGTAACCTTTAGTCCATTAATTATTCCTGCAAGTACAATTATTGCAGTACCATGCTGGTCATCATGAAAAACAGGAATATCAAGAGTAGCCTTAAGTCTTTCCTCAATTTCAAAGCACCTTGGTGCACTGATATCTTCAAGGTTTATTCCGCCAAAAGCAGGTGCAAGATAAATGCAGGCTTTTATAATCTCTTCTGTATCCTGCGTATCAAGGCAAATCGGAACTGCATTTACGCCGCCGAATTCCTTAAAAAGAACTGCTTTTCCTTCCATAACAGGCATTCCGGCATATGGTCCAATATTTCCAAGTCCAAGAACAGCACTTCCATCTGAAACTACTGCGATAGTATTTGATTTGATCGTATATTTATATGCAAGAGTCTTATCCTTTGCAATAAGTTTACACGGCTCCGCAACACCCGGTGTATAGGCAAGTGCCAGATCCTCTCTGGAATTAACATGTGCCTTAGCTGTTATTTCAAGCTTTCCCTGCCACTCTTCATGAAGTTTAAGTGCCTTTTCTGCATTATTCATAAGTTCTCTCCTCTTCACCTTAAAATGAAATTACTGTGTGCATAAATTATTAGAAATCAAGCGAAAATCCAAGAATATCTTTTGCAAAAGAAGTATACTCCGCTGCTTGGTCCGTATCAATATATTTGAAAACATTATATAAATATTTATGTCCGCCGCTTGAATTATCAAGTCCAAGTGCCAGATTATATGCCGAAATTTCTTCAGACGCATCCGTTTGTCTTGAAAGCATCATTGCATCAATATGTCCGTTTTTGACCATTAAATAATATGCGTAAGCAAAGGCTGCTGCCTGAGTAGTCTCTCCGGACGTCGAAGTATATCCATATTCGCTTAAAATTATTGAACGTTCATCTCCATCAGGATCAAGCATTGCCTCCTCACCCATATAATCAGTAAGGACACCAATGTTTTTCATAGTTATCATAGATGTATCATATGAATCGGTTACAAGATCAGAAGACTTCCAGAACGCCGTATTATCATTAGGATATGAATACGGATGGTACGCAAGTCCCCAGTATATATCACCATATTTCTTAAGAGAAGAAGCAAATAAATCAAGCATATCTCTTCCATCATAATCAGGATTAGCACTCCAGTTTCGATCCCACTGCTGATCAAGGGAAATGTATACCTTTGCACCCGCGTTCTCACTTTTTATTGCATTATAGAATACTCTAAAAGCTCTTGTGTAAGCGGCAGTATATGTAGCAATGTCGGTTTTCGCCATGTAGTTCCATTCTTTTCTGGCATTAACCTCATTTGCTATTACCCACATGCTTACATTACCATGCCCCGTACCGGAATATCTGTCCGCTAGAAAAGCTGCAACTGCAGAAATTGCTTTTACCCCGGATTCATCTGAGGCATTAAACATCCTGTACGGAGCAGTCGATCCGCTTCTTGCATCGGGGTGCGTGATTTCGGGATATGCACTCGTAGATGCATTATTAAGAATTATTGCAGCAATATCAATTCCTTTTGAATTCAGTTCTTCAAAAAGATAATCATATTCATGAATGATTGCCCCGTTAAAGTTGTAGGTCACGCCATCATATGTATAGGAAATCGTTGGATAGGTGCTGTTCGAAGTAGAACCAAGTATTCTCGAAAGAGGAATATTATAAGTAGAATATTCAACTCCCAAATCTTCGAGCTCACCATTTGTAAGCTTTGTAGGATCTATTAGGAGACCCTTTATCGAATCATGCTTCATTCCGCTGTAATTATATGAAGCAAGTGCTTCAGGGTTTGTGATATATGAAGGAGTTGCAATTTCAACATACTTTCCATCTACCTTCACCGCTATGGTAAACTTATCGTAGAGCCTTGAATCGCTCTTTTTAAAACTAATATCAGCACTAAACTCTGCTGCCATGTCCTTATAAACAGACGCTATAGGCTCGCTATCTTCTGATATTCCATCCTCATAGGTTGGAATGTTAAAAAGATATAAAAGCTTATCATCAGATATTGGAATCCCCTCATCTGACTGCGCTATAATCTTTGCTTTCATCGTAGCAGAATCAATTTCGCATGAAGTAATATCCATAAACTCAGCAGTATTATCACTAGTTAGTTCTATCATGGAAGGACGATTTGAAAGTGCTTCACTTACAGCTTTACCAGAGCCTATAATAGCGCTAAGTCCAGCATCAGATGGGAGTTCTCCTGTAGCTGATACGTTTTCGTCCTTAGTATCATCTGCATTTTTACTTGAATTATCTATGCCTGATTCCCTTGATTTTCCATCCTCAGAAGAATTCTCTACTTTCTCATTTGATATAAATACAGACAAGGTTTTACTTATAACGCTGCTCCAAAATCCTGGTCTAATCACATGAACCGTCAAGCAGGTTCCAAGAATAATGGCAACTATAATTGCTGCAAAAGCAGCAATCATGGTTTTTTTCATTACCCTTGTTTTTTTCTTCTTATGATGCGCCGTGTTAACAGCCTTTTTCTTTTTTCTTTTCAAGCCCCTGGCGCTATTTTTCATTTATCTGCATTATCCTTAATGAATTTCATGTGTTTTGAAATTTCTGTTTCATAACCATTTTGAGACGGATTATACAAAACTGTATCTCCAAGCTCATCCGGCAGGTATCTCTGATCTACATAATTATTCTTGTATGAATGTGCATACTTATATCCAATTCCGTGTCCAAGCTTACCTGCGGATTTATAATGAGCATCCTGAAGATGTGTCGGAATAGGAAGATTTCCTGTCTTTGAAACAATATCAAGAGCGTCATCAACAGCCATAATTGCGCTGTTACTCTTTGGCGCCGTTGCAATATAAATAGCAGTTTGTGACATGTTTATCCTTGCTTCCGGCATTCCAATTCTCTCAACTGCAAGGAAGCATGAAACAGCCATTATAAATGCATTTGGATCAGCATTTCCTACATCTTCGCTTGCACATACAATCATTCTTCTTGCAATAAACTTAGGGTCTTCCCCGGCATTTAGCATTCTCGCAAGATAATAGACTGCCGCGTCTGGATCAGAACCTCTCATACTCTTTATGAAGGCTGAAATCGTATCATAATGGTTATCACCATCTTTATCATACCTTGCAGTCTTCCTCTGTATGCATTCTTCAGCAACTTTTTTGGTAAAATGAATCTTTCCATCATCAGATTTATCTGTCGTAAGTATTCCAAGCTCAACAGCATTTAGAGCATGTCTGGCATCACCATCTGCCATATCGGCAAGAAATGAAACGGCATCATCATCTATCTCTGCGCCATATGCTCCCATCCCTGCTTCCTTGTCATAGACAGCTCTTTTTATAAGAAGAGCAATATCTTCCGATGACAAAGGCTTAAGCTCAAATATTACTGATCTGGACAAAAGAGCTCCATTTACTTCAAAATATGGGTTCTCAGTTGTCGCACCAATAAGAATAACCGTTCCATCTTCTACAAAAGGCAGAAGATAATCCTGCTGCCCCTTGTTAAAACGGTGTATCTCATCAATAAAAAGAATCGTCTTCTTAAGATACATTCCGCGGTTGTCCTTAGCCTTTGCGACAACCTCCTCCATGTCCTTCTTTCCTGCAATGGTAGCATTTATCTGCATGAATTCAGCCTTCGTCGTATTCGCTATAACCTTTGCAAGAGTCGTTTTACCAGTTCCAGGAGGGCCATAAAGAATAATCGAGCTGAGTTTATCTGCGCTTATAGCACGGTAAAGAAGCCTGTCCTTACCGATAATATGCTGCTGACCAACTATCTCATCAAGCGTTCTTGGTCTCATCCTGGCGGCAAGCGGTGATTCATTTTTCATTGTATTTTGACGTGCATACTCAAAAAGGTCCATCTAAATGCTCCTGAAAAGAAGGAGCCTCGGACTTCTCCGAAAGGCTCCCGGATATAACTTCTGATTTTTTATGCAATATAGCCTTTTTTCTTAATAACGGCAACAACATCATCGACAAAGCCTCTGCAAACCTCTTTGTCATCAGCTTCAACCATAACACGTACAACAGGCTCTGTTCCTGATTCTCTTACAAGAATTCTTCCTGACGCTCCAAGCTCGTTTGCTACAGCTTCAACCTTTGCAACTACATCAGGATCGCTTTGCGCTCTCTTTTTGTCAGTAACTCTTACGTTTTCAAGAACCTGAGGATAAATAACAAGTTCAGATGCAAGCTCGCTCATCTTTTTCTTGCGTGCAAGCATGACTTCCATCATCTTGATGCTTGTGAGAATTCCATCTCCTGTAGTTGCATACTTTGAGAAGATAATATGACCAGACTGCTCACCGCCTATGGTACAGTTGTTATTTACCATATATTCATAAACATACTTATCTCCAACTGCTGTCTTGGCATATCCAATTCCTGCATTATCAAAAGCCTTATAAAGTCCAAAATTACTCATAATCGTAGTAACGACTGTATTATTAACAAGCTTATCTCTATCCTTCATATACTTTCCGTATATGTATAGAATATGGTCTCCTGTAATAACCTGACCCTTCTCATCTACGCAAAGGCATCTGTCAGC
Organism: uncultured Butyrivibrio sp.; assembly: GCA_964549585.1. Lineage (GTDB taxonomy): Bacteria > Bacillota > Clostridia > Lachnospirales > Lachnospiraceae > Butyrivibrio. Next base: position 23,180 of record CAZJWA010000006.1, read on the forward strand.
ATCTCCGTCATAGGCAAAGCCTACATCAAGTCCCTTTTCAAGTACAAACTTCTGAAGGCCCTCAATATGTGTAGAACCGGCATTATTATTAATATTAGTACCATTAGGATCATCATTTATTACAAATGTCTGAGCTCCAAGCGCATCAAAAACTGATTTGGCTACATTCCAGGATGCTCCATTTGCACAGTCAAGACCAACCTTGACCCCTTTAAAGGAATAAAGACCAAGTGAAATCAAATAACCAACATAACGGTTTCTTCCGGATACATAATCAACTGTGCAGCCTATATGCTCTTTTTTGGCAAAAGGAAGCTCATTCCATTTCTGCCCAAAGGCTTCAAGCTTACCATCAATATAGTTCTCAACGAGATTTATAGTCTCTTCATCCATCTTCTCGCCATGACCATTAATAAGCTTTATTCCATTATCATAGTATGGATTATGACTTGCAGTGATCATTACGCCGCAGTCAAACTCATCAACACGTGCTACATATGCAACAGAAGGAGTAGTTGTAACATGAAGAAGATATGCATCTGCTCCGGATGCAACAAGTCCTCCAACAAGGCTGTACTCAAACATATAGCTGGATCTTCTCGTATCCTTGCCTATTACTATTCTTGCAGGTGTTGTATCACCCTTTTGCTTCTTAAGTTCTCCGTAGTACCACCCAAGAAATCTTCCTACTGTATATGCATGGTCTGCTGTAAGACCTTCATTTGCTTCTCCTCTAAAACCATCTGTTCCAAAATATTTACCCATGGGATTCCTCCAAATTTAATTGCTTATCATAAAAATAACAAACTTTGATTTATCTTTTGCCCAAAACACAATCTTTGTCACGGGTTTTATTATATCATAAATAAATGGTCTGAAAAGTTCCATTTTCATTTAGTAAAACAGGATATATAATTAAAGATATAGCTATGATGGTTCTGCCTTAAATTAATTTATAATTTGCTTTATTTCAAATTTCTTATAACAGTCTCATTTCTTATTTTAGAGGGGTATTTCATGAAGCAAAAGAAAACAAATTACTTTTTGGGTGGTTTACCCGGCATGATAAAGAAAAACCATGTCAGCATATGTATGTGTGTTATATGCTCAGTTTTGACAATACTATTATTCAACTCTGAAAAAGCAGTTCAAATTTTCGGATATACCTACGTTTTTACATTCAGGGATTTCCCAATTATTCTCGTCAGCGGTCTGTGCGGTGTTCCGGGTATTTTATGCGTTTACATAGCTTTTTTGTATGAATCTCTTAAAAATCAATCTTTTTTCTATTCAATATCCATCTATTTAATTACAGCTCTTTATATTTCACATTCTGCCAAAAAAGGCAGATACCGCTATGCAAGATTTAGTCTGATCATTACTCCTATAACTGCTCTACTACTTGGTGATATTTGGTGGATAGTAATTAATCTTACAAACGGAAGTGGAATTTATTTGCAGGACCCGGTTAAGTATCTAATGTATTTTGCAGGAGTAATTCCGGAGTGTACGCTTACATCCCTGACACTTAGAGTGTTCTACAGATATTTCCCCGACAAGATAAAAGAAATATTTCCGCTTGGAAAATATAATACTAAAAATTATTTTTCCAAATCATCAAATCGCCAAAAGGGAAGTACAACAATTCAAAACAGAATTACTTCAATGATTATTGTCTTTGCAGGGGCAGTTACAGTAGCATCAATAGCAATTTCAATTCATCTCATTCCTACAATTGATTTGAATGCTTATTCAATTTCTTTAACTGATGAGAATAATTTCTCCTCTTCTGAAAATCTTGGGGATTATTTTGACCAAAACGGAGTAGGTTTAGATAAAGAAAATGCATCAAGGAAAGAACAGAAACAGCAAATTATGGATGCAATGACTAATGAAACTATCACATTTGATGCCGGGCTCCTTTCACCTCAGTATAATCTTCCGCTTATTATGAACAACAACTGGTACTCTCTTGCGTATTTCGTAAAGTTTATCATGATGCTTGGAGCGCTGATCGTACCAATATGTCTGATAGCCAGAATCTACGCTTCTCATTTTCTGGCAGTTCCTATCGAAAAGCTCACGCTCGCAACAAAGGCTTTTGCAAATGACGGTCCTGATGAGCTGGAAAATAATGCACTGGCAATACATGATCTGAACATCCACACCAATGATGAAGTAGAGGAGCTTTATCACGTATTTGAATCAACAACAGATGCTACAATAAACTACATTACCTACATTCAGCAGGAGCAAAAGCTTGAAGAAGAACTCAAAATAGCAAAGGCTGCAAGCGAAGCCAAATCCTCTTTTCTCTCAAATATGTCTCATGAAATAAGAACGCCCATAAATGCAGTTCTTGGGCTTAATGAAATAGTCATGCGTGAATACAAAAATCGGCACTTCTTTCGTACTGTATCGGTATCCAGAATGCTGCAAAGACACTTCTTGGGCTTGTAAATGATCTTTTTGACTATTCCAAAATTGAAGCCGGAAAAATCGAGATTATTTCTATCGAATATGATCTTTCATCAGTAATTACAGATCTGGTCACAATGATGGAAATCAGGGCTGAAAACAAAGGTATCGAATTTGTCGTACAAATTAACGATAAAACTCCGCATCTCCTTATAGGAGATGATATTCGTGTTAAGCAGTGCATAATGAATCTTCTGACAAACGCTGTAAAATATACACAGACAGGAACAATCTATTTTAATGTTGATTTCACAGATAATGGTGATAACAGCATAATGCTTAACGTAAGCGTTAAGGATACCGGTATCGGCATCAAACAAGAGGATATGGGAAAGCTGTTTGCTCCCTTTGAGAGAATTGACGAAGCAAATAACAGGGCCATTGAAGGGAGCGGTCTTGGAATGAGTATTGTGCAAAAGCTTTTAGACAAAATGGGAGCTTCTCTGGAAGTCCATTCTGAATATGGCAAAGGTTCAGAATTTAGCTTCTCACTTTTGCAAAGCGTAGTAAGCTATGAACCGATTGGAAAGTATTCTGATATGGTAAAAGCTACAATAGAGGAAAGTGCACCTTACAAAGAGCTTTTCCATGCTCCGGATGCAAAGATTCTCGTTGTTGATGATATGGATTCAAACCTTATAGTTTTTAAAGGTCTGTTAAAGCAAACACTTGTACAAATTGACACTGCATCAAGTGGTGCTCAGATGCTTGATATGACAAGCGAAAAGAAATATGACATTCTCTTTATTGATCACAGAATGCCACAAATGGACGGCATAGAGGCCCTAAAGAGACAAAAAGCCTTGACTGATAATCCTTCGAAAGATGCTGTCTGCATTGCTCTTACTGCCAATGCTATTCAGGGTTCAAGAGAAATGTATATAAAAGCAGGCTTTGACGATTATATTTCTAAACCGGTTCACCCTGAAAGGCTTGAGCAGATGATCATCAAACATCTTTCAAAGAAGCTTGTCATACTTCCGGATAGTCCCCTATTTATCCAGGGAAGCACAAATGAAGGGCCTGCAAATGAAGCGACAAGATTCATTGGAATAAAGGGTATCGACCTTGCAGAAGCACTTAAAAACTGTGGCAGCATAGATATTTTGGATAAAGTCATTAATGAATTCTATGTTTCTATCAGTAAACGCGCTGACATTATTGAGAAATGTGCTCATGAACAAAATTATGAGGATTACACCACCTATGTTCATGCATTAAAAAGCTCTGCCAGACTAATTGGTGCTTCTGACCTTTCTGAAACTGCGGCGTACCTTGAGAAATGTGGTAATGAACAAAATTACCAGGAAATTATTGATCTGACTCCAAAGCTTCTCGTTGAATTCAGATCCTATCATGGAAAATTCAAAGCATTCATAGAAAACGAAGCTTCGCAAACTGAAGATAAACCGGAAATATCTAAGGAAGAGCTTTCTGAAATTCTACTAGCAATAAAAGAATTCTCAGATGCTTATGATTTTGAAAGTGCTGATTCTGCATTTATTGAATTATCTTCTTATACGCTTCCTGATTCATTTGCAGAAAAGTACAATGAGCTTCGTATTGCACTTGGAGCCGTAGACAGAGACAGAATTCTTCAAATACTTGGATAAGCGCCTTCGTTTCTATGATATTATATTACTATACCTTTGGATAAGTGTGATTTATTGTGATTTCCTATAAGAAAGGCAGAAGCACTATGGCTATAAAAATTGCGCTCCTTGGTGATCCCAGAAGATTTATTATCAAATCAATAATTAAAGAGCTGGCAAAAAGCGGCTACGAAACGGATGTTTTTCCTCAGACAAAAGAAGGAATCCATGATCTGTCAAACAGCCCTTCTAATAAGATTGTGATTTTATATACTGAAGACGAATATGGAGATCCGAATTTTCTTGATAAATTAAAGTATTTTATTGATTTTGTGAAAGCCAGAGTATTTGCAATTGGAAGTCCTGATACCTTTGACCTTCTAAGAAGCATCATTCCGGATTCAATGATAACTGCACATTTCACAAGGCCTCTTAATGTTCAGTCTCTTGCAGAGGCAATTGGTTTAGTTGCAAATAATGATTATTCAAATGAATCCAAGACAAAAAGAATTCTTATAGTAGATGATGACAGTACCATGCTGCGCACAATAAAGAATCTGCTTTCTCCAAAATATAAAATATATATGGCATCTTCCGGAAAAGATGCCATATCATCTCTGTCAAAAAATAAAGTTGACCTGATTCTGCTTGACTACGAAATGCCTATAATGTCAGGTCCAAAAGTAATGCAGATATTAAAATCCAAAAATACAACCGCGGATATTCCAATAATGTTTCTTACCGCAAAGGATGATAAAGAAAGTGTAATGGCTGCTGTCTCTCTAAAGCCGGTCCAGTACATTCTAAAATCTCTTCCTGCTTCAGAAATTCTCGAGAAAATCGATGCATTTTTTGAGCAGTAATCTATTTTTATTTAGATTCTATTCTCTGAGTATCTTGATGAACAGGCGTAGCAGTGAGCTCTCCGCCTGCTTCATCAAACTCTATTACATCTCTTGGCTGTACCTTATCCTCAAGAATAAGCTTTGCCGACATAGTTTCAACATATTTCTGGATAAATCTCTTAAGAGGTCTTGCACCATAATCAGGATCAAAAGCACTATCAATTACAAATTTTCTTGCTTTTTCACTAAGGTGTATACTTATCTCTCTATCTGAAAGTCTCTTATTTAGATCAGCTACAATTAAATCAATTATTCCCGTAACATTATCCTTTGTAAGAGGGCTAAACATGATTATTTCATCTATTCTATTTAGAAACTCAGGTCTAAAATGTGAATGAAGATCGCTAAGTACATGATTCTTCGCTTCATCAGTAATCTTTCCATCATCACTTATTCCATCAAGAAGATAATTTGCTCCAAGATTTGACGTCATAATTATTATCGTATTCTTAAAATCAATACATCTTCCCTGTGAATCTGTAATTCTTCCATCATCAAGGACCTGAAGAAGAATATTAAATACATCCGGATGAGCCTTTTCAACTTCATCAAAAAGAACAACTGAATAGGGCTTTCTTCTTACAGCCTCCGTAAGCTGTCCGCCTTCCTCATAGCCTACGTAGCCGGGAGCTGCTCCAATAAGTCTCGATACGGAATATTTCTCCATATATTCGCTCATATCTATTCTGACAATATTATTCTCATCGTCAAAAAGAGCTGCTGCCAAAGCTTTTGCAAGTTCTGTCTTACCAACACCTGTAGGACCAAGGAACATAAATGAGCCTATCGGCTTTTTAGGATCCTTTATTCCGGCTTTCGACCTCATGATAGCCTCTGCTACCTTTGTCACAGCCTCATCCTGACCAATTACTCTTTTATGAAGCTCGTCTCCAAGATGAAGAGTTTTACTTCTCTCACTTTCAGATAACTTTGCTACAGGAATTCCTGTCCATTTAGACACGATCCTTGCAATTTCATCCTCACTGACCTTTTCGTGAACAATTGATTCTGAATCTTCGTTAATCTTTCCAAGCTGCTCCTCTGCCTGCTCAAGTTCCTTTTTTAGTTCCGGAAGCTTTCCGTACTGAAGCTCTGCTGCCTTTTCAAGATTTCCTTCTCTTTGCGCAATCTGTATTTCAGAATTTATCTCTTCAATTTTCTCTCTGATATCTGCCTGATTCTGAACAGCATTCTTCTCCATTGACCACTTTGCCTTCTTGTTGACAAACTCATCGTTCATCTCAGCAACCTCTTTGGTCAGTGCCTCGAGTCTCTCCTTAGAAAGAGAATCATCCTCCTTCTTAAGTGCAGCAATTTCGATCTGAGACTGCATAATCTTGCGGTTTAGCTCATCCATCTCAACCGGCATAGAATCAAGCTCCGTCTTTATAAGCGCGCATGCCTCATCAACAAGATCAATGGCCTTATCAGGAAGGAATCTGTCGGTAATATATCTATCAGATAGAACTGCAGCACTCACAAGCGCATTGTCCATTATCTTAACGCCATGAAATACCTCATAGCGCTCCTTAAGTCCTCTAAGAATACTTATTGTATCCTCTACTGTAGGCTCATCAACCATAACCGGCTGGAAACGTCTCTCAAGCGCCGCATCCTTCTCAATATACATTCTGTACTCGTTAAGAGTTGTAGCTCCTATACAGTGCAGCTCGCCTCTTGCAAGCATTGGCTTAAGCATATTTCCGGCATCAAGCGAGCCGTCAGTCTTACCCGCCCCCACAATAGTATGAAGTTCATCTATAAAAAGAAGTATCTCTCCTTCACTACCCTTTACGTCTTCAAGAACAGCCTTAAGTCTTTCCTCAAACTCGCCCCTGTACTTGGCACCTGCAACGAGTGCACCCATATCAAGTGAAAAGACCTTTTTATTTTTTAATGCCTGTGGCACATCCCCAGCTGCAATTCTCTGCGCAAGAGCCTCAACAACTGCCGTCTTACCAACGCCAGGTTCACCGATAAGAACCGGATTATTCTTGGTCTTTCTAGAAAGAATTCTTATAACGTCTCTGATTTCGGAGTCACGTCCGATAACAGGGTCCATCTTCTGCTCTTTTGCCTTTGCAACAAGCTCTGTTCCATACTTTTCAAGAGTATCATATGTAGCCTCAGGATTATCGCTTGTAACTGTTCTGTTTCCTCTTACATCAGATAACACCTTTAGAAATTCGTTTTTATTTATACCAAACTCCGAGAAGATCATTTTAATCTCTTTATTTGGATGGTCAATCATTGACAAAAAGAGATGCTCAACAGAAACATATTCATCTCCAAGCTTTTTGGCTTCATCCTCAGCAGATAAAAGCACCTTATTAAGCTCAGCTCCAACATATGGCTGTCCACCCTGAACCTTGGTTCTCTTCAAAATCCCCTGCTCAGCTCTTTGAATAAATCTTTCCTTATCAATTCCCATCTTCTCTATGAGCTTTAAAATAAGACTATCTTCTATAGTTAACAAACTATACAGAAGATGTTCCTGCTCAATTTCCTGATTACCATAGTCATAGCATAGCTTCTCACAGCCATTTACCGCCTCAATGGATTTCTGAGTAAACTTCTGAATATTCATAATTGTTACGCTACCTTTCTTAATTTGTCTGTTGCATGTTCTATAACTACTATAACACAGCTTTTTAGATTCACAATAAAAGAAATATAAATTATCTCTAAAAAAATATGACCGTATGCCAGCGGCATACGGCCTTTGATAAACCTTATTTGAGCTACGCAGTATTAACAAAGAACTATCAAAAGTCTTTAAGTGCCTGAATCGCTTTTAATCTGTGCACTATAGTTTTGAACTGTATCAGACGGAGTATAATTCTGAGTTCCAAACAGATAGCTATGAAGCTCTGTTACATTTGATGAAAGTGTTACTGGTATTACACAATCACCCTTTGACGAACCAAGATTGGCTGTCGTAATTCCATCTGTAAAAGGAAATCCTGACGTATCCGAAATCTTATACTTCGTAATGCCTCCAAGAAGCTTTATCACATCTATCAGGCTAAGTGAAGTCTTTGTAGAAGAAGAAAGGTCTTTGGCTACGCTAAACATAACTGATGGAGAAGATGATCTTATACCATTTATAGTACCCATAAGTACATCTCGCTGCCTACTGGTACGTTTAAAATCATTTCCTGCTGTATATCTTATTCTGCAATATGCCACAGCCTGAAGACCATTTAATTTCTGTTCTCCAGCAGCTGTTACAGGTACATATGTCTTCCCAAGCTCTGTTGCCATCGTAGACTGATAGTTATTTAAGTGATCTATTTCATCCTCTTCAACGGTTATCGTAACTCCGCCAATATCATCGATTATATCAGAGAGGCCGCCAAAACCAATTGTTATATAATCAGAAATATTCATATCCAGATTGGAATTTAGCATATCTATTGCCTGATCTGCTCCGCCGTATGCATACGCAGCATTACACTTTGTATACTTATCATCCCCAACATTTAGATATGTATCACGATAAACAGACACAAGCTTTGTCTCTTTTGTCGAATTATTTATCGACATTATTATAATTGAATCCGTTCTGGTACTATCATCTAGACTACCCTTAGTAGAATCAACACCAAAAAGTACGATGTTAGTATAGTTTTTCATATTGTCGTCAGAAACTGATACCGTCCCGGTATTTGCATCATTTGGATGTTCCTTGGCATAATTATCAAGAAATGAAAATACTTCTCCAAACTTTCCAAGTGAGCCATCTCCATAGGAGTCTCTATTTTGATAAACATTAACAAGCACGCATACAAGAATCAGTAAAATAATTACCTTTACTACAAGTCCAATTGCTGAACCTCTTCTATGGTGCGAATTTCTTTTATTTCTACTCAAATTTCTTTTCCTTCAGTATCTACTGCTTCTGCGTCCTGCTTAACGTCTTTAACAAACTTACTAACTCTTGAAACAACCCACATGTTAGAAATTCCATTATAGAGCATGATTACTCCAACTATTCTTACAGCAATTCCGACAGCATCAAGCGGATAAAAAATAAGGAATATTCCAAGAAGAATTGTAATTACTGCCAAAATAAGTGCTACCCACCAGTTTCGATACGATGCGCTAATAAGTGAAACCGTCTGCGTCAAATTGATTACTCCGCCTACAATAATCATTATTCCTGCGATAGCCGGAATAAGCGCAATAAATATCTCAGGTCTCATGAAAATCCAAACACCAATTATCGTTACCACTAGTCCAAGAAGAAAATTTGCTGACATAAAAAACGATCTGTCACCTGCTGTAAAAAAAGTAATCAAAAGAACAATTCCGGCACAAATAAGAATAATCGAAAGAGCCTTGCATAAAAAAGTCATCGTTGCTCCGGGCCATAAAATAAGAATAAGTCCTGCTACGCAGCATAGAATTGCATCCATTATTGTACTAAGCTTCAATTTCTTAAAGATATTCATAGTTTTGCCTCTCTCTTTTCTCATAAGCATTTGAAAAAGAAATCACGACCTCGTAAGAATCTCCAGTGTACTGCCTTTAATCTCGATTACTGCCACAATAAATGAAAATGCTCCGTTAAATTCATTGTCAGCAATAAAGTGAATACTAACCGGAATCATCGTACTACCCATGTAAAGACCTGCAATTTCCCAATCGTTTTTATTTCTACATTTCTCTATTATCTTAGTATACTTCTCTTTTACTTCAAGTGGAAGGTTATTTATGACTCCCGTAAAGCCTTTTGCACCATCAGTTTCATATTTCTTTAATAGATTTTCAAAAGCGCCATTCATAAGCAGAGGTTTGTATGCTCCCTGCTTTCCTTCAATTACAACAATAGGAGTAAAGCCTAATAACTTATATCCTTCAGAATTTGTTCCAAACCACATTGGCTTTAATATATTGATTTCGCCAATTCTGTTATAATAATTTGCATTTCTTTCATCTTCAAGAATAAGCCTCTCACCTTTGGTATTCATTCCAAAGAATGAATCAGGAACAGGCTTTGAATAATAATACCCCTGTATTTTCTCGCAGCCTATCGCACGAACAAAATCCAGCTGTTCAGCCGTCTCCACGCCTTCAATCAAAGTCTTTATTCCAAGTTCCTTCGCCATATCAACAATTGATGAAATAATCAGATGTGAGTTGGCATTATTATTAAAATTTTTAAGGAACATCATGTCAATCTTTATTACATCAAAATGACAATCCTGAAGAATATTTAAAGAAGAATAGCCACTTCCAAAATCATCAAGCCATACTTCAAAGCCATGCCTGCGCAGCTTGTTTATCTGAACCAGGAGATCCTGATAATCATCACTAAGAGCGCTCTCTGTAATTTCCACATGAAGCTTACTAATTGGAAAATCATTCTTAGATAGAACATCTGTAAGCTTATCGGTAATATCATGAAGCCTAAAATCAAATCTTGAAAGATTGATACTTACATCAGGAAAGGGCTTTCCCTCACTAAGATGAGTTTTATAATCCCTGCATACAAGTCGCAAAATTTCAAAATCAAGTCTGTGAATCATATGCGCATTTTCTAGTATTTCCATAAAGCTTCCGGGAGAAAGAAGTCCTTTTTCAGGATTGTTCCATCTTGCAAGAGCTTCCATACAGCATATCTCACCTGTCATTGTTCGAATAATTGGCTGATAGAATACCTCTATTTCTCCGTTATCAATAGCATCTCCAATATGACTTATTACGTACTGCTGCCAGTTCTTTTCTTTTTCAAGCTCGTCATCATAGTACTTAATCATAATATCAAACCTGTCTTTGATACTATCGCAGGCAATCTTTGCTTTATCAGCAGCGACTGCAACATCAACAGCTCTTTTGATATTATTCCTATCCTCATCAATTCTATATATTCCGGCTTTAACTGTTATCGGAGATCTTCTTCTGATTTTCTTAATTTCAATGTGAATATTCTCAATCTTTGAGTCAAGATTTCTATCTATTGCAAGAATGGCAAAATGATCTTCTGAAAGATGGCATATCAAATGTCCCGGAAAATTCTCGCGAAGAATTTCAGACATTTTTCTAAGGAGCTTATTTCCCTCGTTAAAGCCATATTTTTCATTAAATATTTTGAAATTTAAAAGATTAAGATAAACTATGGAAATATCAGGACTGATTCCACTGCTTAAGAGTACTTCCTCAACACTTGCTCTAAATCCATTTATTGAAAACAATCCTGTCAGTGAATCTCTATCTCCTGACTCCAGTTCAAAAAAAAGCTTGTTAACCTTATTTTTCTTGTCAATTAAAAGATCCTTGGAAATTTCTTCATTCTCATCAAGCTTTGCTACTGCGTTTTCATAAATCCTCTCATCTTCATTCTTTAGCTTGTTGACGCTATGATGTCCTTTATGAATTCCGGCTCCATAAACATAATAGATCATTCTCTTTAGTTGGTCGTCTTTTTCGGCAATCTTCTTATTGAGTGCAAGAAAGTCAATATGCGAATTAACATCATGAATATGACGTGAAAGTCTAATACCAGAAATAAACAGAACAAGTACATAAAATATCAGTAGATTAACACTATCTGAAGCACTTATTCCGCCAGAAAGAGAAAGCCCTACTGCTAATAATCCAAAGGAAATTGTCAGAAAAACGAATGAAAAAGAAAGAGTAAAGGTAAAAACAGAAAAGATACTGACTACAATAGTAAGAAAAGCCAGGAGACTCTCTCCTTTTGAAGCATCCATTAAAGAAACGATTATTTCAATTAAAACTGAAGCAAAGCAGTATCCATTTACTATAAGTGATACCCTAAAATGGTTTGCTGTTCCTGTCTTTTCCTGATGACGACATATTAGGTAAAAGTCCACTGAAAGAAGCGCATATATTAGATAAATTACTCTGTGAATGAATATCCATGAGGTATCTGTTCCCCAAGCACTAATAAAGAAAGTTGAAAAAAACATACACAGCTGAATAAAAAGAACTACTAAAGAAAAGACTTTTCCCGAGCTAATATTCTCAGCATCTGAATCTGTCCTAATCTTTAGCAGTTCACCTATTCCTGTAAAACTGTTACGAATTTTTTTCATTTTGCCCCACCAAGTTGTCTTTTATTTAAGTAACTAATTTATTCGACATACAAATAGTAAAATAGATTAAATTTACTCCAACATAATTAAGTATAATCTGATAATTTATTTTATTCAACTTAATTATTGGTTAAATTTTTTGAATTCGTAACTATTTCATCTAAAATACTGTATATTTCTTCTCTTCCACTCTTTGTAATCGAAGAATAAGGAATAAGCCTTGTGTCTGGATGGAGCTTTAATCCTTCTCTTAGCATCTTAATATTCTTGGGAACCTGAGTCTTTTTTAGCTTATCAAGCTTTGTGGCAATAATGATAGGCTCAAAGCCCTGATGACATATCCAGTTATACATCAGCTTATCATTTTCTGACGGCTCATGTCTGATATCTATAAGAAGAAAAACGAGCTGAAGCATATGCGATTTATGAAGGTAATTCTCAATCATATTACCCCATTTTCTGACATCAGCCTGAGACCTGCTCGCATATCCATAACCAGGAAGATCTACCAGATAAAGCTCATCATTTATGTTATAAAAATTTATTGTCTGAGTCTTACCAGGCTCTGCACTTGTTCTTGCATAGGATTTTCTATTCATAAGTCCATTGATAAGAGAAGACTTACCAACGTTACTCTTTCCTGCAAAAGCAAATTCAGGATAAATATTCTCAGGAATAGTGCTTGTTATTCCACATACTGTTTCAAGATTTACATTCTTTATTACCATAATTAACCTCGTAAAGATAAGCGTTTTGCTTACAAAGCATGAGAGTCTGACATAGCAGACTCTCATAATAATTGCTTGATTATTTAGCTGTTTTAAGACGTTTCTGAACCTTATGTACAATAAGTGGATCAGAAGTTCCCTCAACTGAAGCAGGAGTAACTACGCATTCCATGATAGTATCATCTGAAGGAATTTCATACATTACATTCATCATCGCTTTCTCCATGATAGAGCGAAGGCCTCTAGCTCCTGTCTTTCTCTCGTAAGCAAGCTCAGCAATTTTCTCAATTGCATCGTCTTCAAATGAAAGCTTGACATCATCAAGTCCAAAAAGCTTCTGATACTGCTTAACAAGCGCATTCTTAGGCTCTTTAAGTATTCTGATAAGTGCATCCTTATCGAGTCCCTCAAGCGTTACTGAAATTGGAACACGTCCAACAAACTCAGGAATAAGTCCAAACTTTACAAGATCCTGAGGATTTACGTTACTAATAACCTTTCCAAGATCTTCTTCTGTCTTATCAGCAATTTCAGCATTAAAACCAATCGACTTGCGATCCATTCTAGCTTCAACTATCTTCTCAAGACCATCAAATGCACCTCCACAAATAAAGAGGATATTGCTTGTATCAATCTGAAGAAGTTCCTGATGAGGATGCTTTCTTCCGCCCTGAGGTGGAACACTTGCAACAGTTCCTTCAACCATCTTAAGAAGTGCCTGTTGAACACCTTCTCCTGATACATCTCTGGTAATAGAAACGTTCTCACCCTTCTTACTTATCTTATCTATCTCATCGATATAGATAATTCCGTACTGTGCACGCTCGATATCGTAATCTGCTGCCTGAATCAGCTTAAGAAGAATATTCTCAACATCTTCACCTACATATCCTGCCTCAGTAAGAGTTGTAGCATCTGCAATTGCAAATGGAACATTTATTATCTTTGCAAGTGTCTGTGCAAGATAAGTCTTTCCTGAACCTGTAGGTCCAATCATGATAATGTTACTCTTTTGAAGTTCAACATCATCATCATTTTCCTTAGGTGTCATTACTCTCTTATAGTGATTATAAACTGCTACAGAAAGAACTTTTTTGGCTTCCTCCTGTCCAATTACATACTCATCCATGAAATTCTTGATTTCAGCTGGCTTTAGAAGATTGATATCTTTACTCTTCTCATCCTGCTCTTCATTCTCATCATCAAATTCCTCGGCAATAATATCGGAGCATATCTCTACACATTCATCACAAATATATACACCGGCAGGACCGGCAATAAGTTTCTTTACCTGATCCTGAGTTTTGTTACAAAAGGAGCATCTGATCTCACCTTGACTTTTCCCTGCCATAATCAACCTCATGCTGCGACTGTATTGTAGAACATCTGAATGAAACATTCAGATTGGTAAATTATTCGAGGCCATGCGCAGCCTTGCCTCGAAAAGTGCTTTGCAATTAACTTTTAATTAGTTCTTCTTTTCGGTAATATCACCATCTGTACGAGCTGATACTACTGAATCAATAAGACCATATTCAACAGCTTCACCTGCTGTAAGCCAGTTATCACGATCTGTATCCTTTGTGACTTCTTCAATTGACTTACCAGTATTCTCAGACAAAATCTTGTTCATTCTCTCTTTAATCATGAGAATATGCTTTGCTGCAATTTCAATTTCTGTAGCCTGACCCTGTGATCCGCCTGAAGGCTGATGAATCATGATTTCCGAATTAGGAAGTGCATAACGCTTTCCCTTTGCACCACCCGCAAGAAGAAATGAAGCCATACTTGCAGCCATACCGATGCAAATTGTTGAAACATCACATTTAATATACTGCATCGTATCATAAATTGCCATTCCGGCAGTAATTACTCCGCCAGGGCTGTTAATATAAAGGTGAATATCCTTGCTTGGATCTTCAGCCTCAAGGAAAAGGAGCTGTGCAACTACTATACTTGCAGATGTATCATTGACCTCTTCTCCAAGAAAAATTATTCTGTCCTCAAGAAGTCTTGAATAAATGTCATAAGATCTCTCACCACGGCTTGTCTGCTCAATGACATAAGGAATTAAACTCATATTGATCTCCATTTCCGAAACGTCTATTATTACCTGCCAAAAGAAAGTCTTTACAGTATTATTTATTTAACGTTTCTACGTATATTAGTATATACTATCGGCACGTATGTTCCATTTAGTATATCACAAAAATATTACTCCGCGAAGCAGTTAAAAACAATATTGATATTCTTAAAGAAATATTAAATATAAATATACGATATTTTATTCTTCATATCAGCAAAAACAGGAAAAGCACAGTACGTTTATCAGAATGATACCCGGTAAACATTACTGTGCCTCACTGTTTCATTAAGTACCGGAAGAATTCAAATTACTCTTCTGTCTTCTCAGCCTTTTTTGTTGTCTTCTTTGCTGCTGTCTTCTTAGCAGGCTTTTCTTCTGCTTCAGCATCGTCCTTCTTGGCAGCCTTCTTAGCAGCACCTTCCTTAGCATTCTCTACTACGAAATCTGCAGCCTTACGAACAGCGATGTCCTCGCGAACTTGCTTCTGCTCCTGCTCTCCAAGAATACCCTTAATCTTCTCTACTTCCATCTTATACTGATCAGCCATCTTCTGAATCTCAGCATCAAACTCTTCATCAGTAGCTTCAAGGCCTTCCTTAGCAGCAACAGCTTCAAGAACAAGTCTGCTGTTGATACGCTCGATAGCCTGTGGCTTAACCTGCTCAAGCATTGACTCTGCAGTAGCACCTGTGTACTGAAGATACTGGTTCATATCAAGTCCCTGCATCTGAAGTCTCTGTGCAAATTCATTAACGATCTGTCTCTGCTGTGTCTCTATCATTGCTTCAGGAAGCTCGATTTCAGAATCCTCGATAAGAGCCTTTACAGCCTCATCTTCCTTCTTAGCCTTTGCTTCTGCTTCTTTACGCTCTTCAAGCTTCTTCTTAACATCAGCTGTGTAATCTTTCATGTTCTCAAACTCTGAAACATCACTTGCATATTCATCGTTAAGCTCAGGAAGCTGCTTCTCTTTGATTGCCTTTACTGTGCACTTAAATGTTGCATCCTTGCCAGCAAGACTCTTCTCCTGATATTCCTCTGGGAACTTTACATTAACATCACATTCCTTGCCGATTTCGACGCCGATAAGCTGATCTTCAAAGCCAGGAATAAATGAACCTGAACCAATTGTAAGAGGATAATCTTCGCCCTTACCGCCCTGGAAAGCTACTCCATCAACAAAGCCTTCGAAATCAAGAGTGATCTGATCATCCTTCTTAACTGCTCTGTCAGTAACTTCTACAGTTCTTGCGTTCTTATTCTGCTGATTCTTGATCTCAGTATCAACTTCTTCATCAGTTACTGCAAGATCTGCCTTTGATACCTTAATTCCCTTATATTTGCCAAGTCCAACAGGTGGCTTAAGAGCTACTTCTGCAGTAAAGATAAATGGCTTACCTGACTCAAGCTGAGATACTTCAACCTTAGGATTAGAAACGATATCTTCTCCGCTCTCCTCTGCTGCCTTTGGATACTCTGAATTGATGAGGCTGTTTGCTGCATCCTCAAAGAATACTTCCTTGCCATACATCTGCTCGATGAGCTTTCTTGGAGCCTTTCCTTTACGGAATCCTGGAAGGGAGATCTTATTCTTATCCTTCTGGTATGTAGCCTCAATAGCCTTCTCGAGTTCCTCTGCAGGTACCTCTATTGTCAGCTTTGCCATGCTCTTCTCTAACTTCTCTACCTGTACGCTCATTACTAAAAAATCCTCCTTAAAATATGTGTTCACAAACAGGTAAGATGCTTCGCTCTCCCTGTTCTGATTAAAGCCGTGTTCTAATTATGGCCAAAACGCGCAATCTGTTTATAAGCACAGCCATTCGTGCATTATATCATACTTGATATTAAAAAACAAAAAAAATTTTGTTTTATGTCCCTATAAACCAGCCTCTATTAGTCAGGAAGTGAATTGATTTGAATAATACTTCACTATGCAGGTTCTCATCAGATATTTCTACTGCTCATATTTGCATTTGAATAGCTTCTGTTTCCTGTAACATCCTCTTTAAACCAGGCAGCCGGTCTGTATGCTTTAGCTGCTTCTTCAGATGGTAATTCCACTTCTGCAAGAATAATATCTTCAAATGGCTTTTCAAAAACATCAAGCTCAATCTTCATATTAAAGGAGTCAATCAGCTCTTTGTTTTTTTGGTAAAAATCTTCATCAAATGCATCTTTATTTAGCGGAATAAGATATCTCTTTTTGCAAATAATATTTCCGTCAGCCTTCTTGATTAAATGCTCATATGAAGTCTTATCAAGATAGAGATTATACTCATCGTGTGATAGGGCGCCTGTACCTTTATAAGTCATTATGTATTTATCATCCTGGCGTCTTACTCGTACTGCAGGCGAAACATTTAGATAGCCCTGCTCAATTTGGTGAAAGGGATAGTTCTCCAGATTATCCGGAAGCTCCTTAATCAAGAATTTCTTTTCAATTTCCTTATTCAAATTCTGCCCTCATTTTCCTGTGCTTGTCATATAGCAAAATTGTTTATTTCTCATTTTGGGAATTCTGAGCCAAATAGGAAATTACATCCTTTCTGGTAATAATTCCTATGAAATGCTTATGATCGTCAATTACCGGAACAAAATTCTGTCTGGTTATAAATTTAATTAAATCTTCCATGTCCGCATCAGCATGGACAATCTCATTATCTCTGTTTCTTGGAACAGAAAGTATTCCAATATCCTCAGTATCTTTAAGTGATAGATTGCCCCTATCCTTGATGAACCATAAAAGATCGCCTTCAGTAAGCGTTCCAAG
The DNA here is from genome assembly GCA_964549585.1 of uncultured Butyrivibrio sp. Classification (GTDB taxonomy): domain Bacteria; phylum Bacillota; class Clostridia; order Lachnospirales; family Lachnospiraceae; genus Butyrivibrio. The sequence continues at coordinate 40,803 of CAZJWA010000006.1, forward strand.
GTAGCATCCGCTTTGATAATCTATGATAGGAATTGCGGAATATCTATGATGCTCCATCTTCTCAAGAGCCTGTCTTACAGTATCATCACCATAGAGATATTCCACATTTTCTTTGGGTGTAAGAAAAAAAAGTATATTCATATAATAATTCGTCCTCTTTTGTTAGCCTATTCTGCTATAAATTACTGCATCGGCAATTTGCTCTGCTTTATCCTTTGAAGATAGTCTCTCAATTATTGTGCATGCAAATTCGAGTGCTGTGCCAACTCCTCTGCTAGTAATAAAATTATCAGAAACAACAACAGACTTTCTCACAATTTCTGCTCCTGTAAGCTTTTCCTCAAAGGTAGGATATGATATTGCTTTCTTTCCCTCGAGAAGTCCAAGGTTTCCTAAAATACTTGGTGCCGCACATATCGCGCTGATATACTTCTTCTGCCTGGCAAATTCCTTAAGCTCATCCATAAGAAGCTTACACCTTTCAAGATTTGGTACGCCCGGTATTCCCCCCGGAAGAATTATCATATCAAGGCCAGCAAAATCTACCTCATCTATTGTCTTATCAAGCGTAATTTCAATTTGATGAGAGCTGACAATTCTTATCCTATCCGTAACACTCACCATATCTATCACGATACCTGCTCTTCTAAGCATGTCCACTACTGTAAGTGCTTCAACCTCTTCACAGCCATCTGCCATAAATATTGCCGCATTTTGCATGTTTTGCCTCCATTTCCAAGTAATCACTTTACATAATCAAAACTCCACGAACTATTATACTATATCTGTCCTTCTTAAAAAATAGCTCAAAAAAATAACCGGTTCCTAATAATCACCAAAAAGCCGGTTATCACAAGGAATGCCGATTATTAATTCAAATATTATTAAAAATAAGTAAAAATCATTTTTCGCTATATTCCTTTGTTGATTCTCCAGAAAGAATAGTAGCCGGAAATGTAATATGCTGATGTGTTCTCTCACCATCAATAATATCAAAAAGAAGCTTCATTGTTTCTTTTGACATAAGATCAAGAGGCTGTGCAACAGTAGTAAGTCTTGGTACAACAAACTGTCCTATATCCATTCCATCAAATCCCGCAACGCTTACATCTTCCGGAACTGATAATCCTGAATCCTTTAGTGCTCTTATTGCGCCAATTGCAAGTCTGTCAGAAATACAGAAAATTGCTGAAAACTTAGCCTTATCCTGTATCAGTTTCATAGTGGTTTCATAGCCGTTTTTAGGCGAATAATGCTCTATTCCTGTATCAACAAATCTAATAAGTGCATCATTTTCTTCTATTCCATGACTCCTTAGTGCATCGCAGTATCCCTGAAGGCGAAGCTGTCCTACCGTCAGTTCTTCTGAACCTTCTGTAATAATTGCTATGTTTCTGTGGCCAAGCTCAATAAGCTTCTCAACCATATTATAGCTCTCAAGTCTATCATCGACTGCGACAGTTGAATATGTAGCCTTACTGATTTCCTCAGAGACAGGAGATCCAATAGTTGCAAAGACAACAGGAATGTTAAGCTTCTCAAGCTTCTTTGCAGAGTGTCTAAAAGCACCTCCAAGAAACACTATTCCGCGAAGCCTTTTCTCTTTTTCAACCATAAGAGCAACATCCAGCTCATCTTCATATGCTTCAACGTGTCTTATCACAAGTGCATACTTATTCTTGGCTGTTTGCTGTTCTATCCGTTCAATCATAGGACTAAAGAACGAGTTTGTTATTCCCTTAACAAGTACTCCTATGCACTTCGCATCGGTTCTCTTTAAATTTCTTGCACTGTTATTGGGAACATAACCCGTTTCCTCAATCACCTTAAGTATTCTTTTCTTAGTTTCGGGATTGATATCCGCATGATCATTTAGAGCTCTCGAAACCGTGCTGACCCCTACTCCGCACTTCTTCGCAATCTCTACAATCGTAATTTCTTCCATCTGTGTAACCGCCCATAATAAATCAATTTACCTTCAAAATATGCTTATCAAAGTCTACCATAAATCCTTGATAAATCATACATTTCAAGTGCAAGTTTTTCTGTACACTGCTTCTTAGTAAGTCTCCACTTCCAGTTATTTCCAAGAGTCGAAGGGATATTGATTCTCGCCTCTGTTCCAAGTCCAAGATAATCCTGTACAGGAATAATTGCAGTAGCAGCAACGCTTCCAAGCGCGCTTCTTATCATTGCAGGAGCGATATCTTTTTTGCCACGTATTCCCAGATACTGCTTGGCAAATTTTCTATCAGCACGGCTAATTGCGTCAAACCAGCCCACAGTCGTATCATTATCATGTGTTCCTGTGTAGACTACGCAGTTTTCCTTGTAGTTATGCGGAAGATAATCGCTATCCTCTCTCGAATCAAAAGCAAACTGAAGCACCTTCATTCCCGGATAGCCTGTTTTCTTTACAAGTTTAATTACAGACGGAGTAAGATATCCAAGATCCTCCGCGATAATCTTTAGATCTCCAAGCTTATCGCCAACAGCCTTAAATAGATCAAACCCAGGTCCCTTTTCCCACTTGCCAAACTCAGCAGTCGCATCTCCTGCAGGAATTGCATAATACTCATCAAAGCCTCTGAAATGGTCTATTCTAAGCACGTCATAAAGGCTATAGCACTTAGCTATCCTCTTAATCCACCACTCAAAGCCAGTCTTCTTATGATAATCCCATCTATAAATTGGATTTCCCCAAAGCTGCCCGGTAGCACTAAATGCATCCGGAGGACATCCTGCAACAGAAATAGGAAAATTATCCTTATCCAGTAAAAAGAGCTCCGGACTGCTCCACGTATCAGCACTATCAAATGCTACATAAATTGGAATGTCTCCAATAATCTGTATTCCGCTTTCATTCGCATATTTCTTTAAAGCATTCCACTGTCTGCTGAACATAAACTGAATAAATCTATAGAAGTTTATTTCATCATCGTTCTTCTTAGAAAAAGAGCTAATAGCATCCTTATCACGAAGTCTGAGCTTTTCATCTTTCCATTCATTCCAGCTAAGACCATTATTTGCATTCTTAATAACCATGTATAGTGCATAATCAGTAAGCCACTCTTCATTTTCCTTTACAAATAATCCGAATTCTCTAGCCATTTCAGGCGACGGTGAAGAAGCGCTTGCAGATGAAAATCCACTGCCATTAAAAGCCAGTTTTAACAGCTTGAATCTGCTATTATATATTTTCTCATAATCTACATAGCTCTCATTATCACCAAAATCAAACTTATCTGCATCCTTTTTGGAGATAAAGCCAAGACTAATCAGATTCTCAATATCAATGAAATAAGGATTACCTGCAAATGTCGAAAAAGACTGATACGGCGAATCGCCATAGCTTGTAGGGCCAAGTGGCAGAAGCTGCCAATAGCTTTGTCCGGCTTTTTTTAAAAAATCAACAAAGTCATATGCTTCCTTAGAAAAAGAACCTATTCCATAATCTGATGGAATTGATGATATAGGAAGAAGTACCCCGCACTTTCTTCCAAACTTAACCTTATGATGCGACACTTCTTTTTTTGAACTTGACATAGAATAACCATCCCTTTTATTTCGTAAAGTTGTATCGGAAACGTTTCCAATTTAATTATACTTTATCACGCTTTTTTAAGTATGGCAATAGAATACTTATGCGGTTGGTAACGTTTCCGGCATTTTACGCCCGTCTGCATAAACTACTTACTATATCAATAAATCTAAAAGCCTCATTCTTATACTGTTCCGGATCAAAATACTCTTTTGCCAGATAATCCTTTAAAAGTCCATTTAGCGTATAATCAAGCATTCTGCTTATTCTCTCATAATCTGTTCCGTCCAAAAAAACAGTAATATCAGCATTATCAAGTATTCTCTCGTATATCGATTTTAAAGCTTCTTTCTTTTCCTTAATCTGCAGAATGGCTTCAGGCTCTTTCTCATCATCCGCAACATTTAAAAATCTAATCATGTATGGATACTGACTCATCACATCTATTTTGGCTTTAAGAAGCTGCCTTCTAATTTCAAAGAAATCTGTCTCGTTCTTATAGACATTTGAATCTATTTCCAAAGACAGGAATCTTACGCTGTAATCATACAAAAACCCATATAATCCAAGCTTACTTATAAAATAATGAAATAGCAGCCCTTTACTTATTCCAGCCTCTTTAACAATATCGTCGCAGCTTGCATGCTTATATCCACTGCTTCCAAAAAGCTTTAGAGCAGCACAGATAACCCTATCCTGTTTTTCTTTTTTTAAATCAAAAAACTTCTCATTCATACCGCACCCTCGAATTATATTAGTATTGACTGAATCAGTCTTTATTATTTTATCACTATTTATAAAACGGTACATTGTACAAATATATTAACTTTTGGGGCTGTAATTTGTCACATTGTTTATTCTTGTTTTCAGATAATTTATGTAATCGTAATATTTAATAGATGTATAAATTGTCTATAAAGTTTGTTTTTTTCTCTTTTCATACTGCTCAATATGTATTAAAATATAGTCATTCCAGTTTTTCTTACGGGAAAATGCTAATGCATGAATAATAAGTGCAGAAAGGGTGTCAATATGTCCAAGGGACTGGGTAAATTCGTTTTATTTTGTGCAGCTGCAGGAGCCGCTGCTGCGGGTGTTTACTACTACTTAAATAAAAAAGAATCTGAGCAGGATGATTTTTCTGATGACGATGACTTTGATGATTTCGATGATTTTGATGATGAGGATGATTCTTCATCAGTTGGTGGTCGCAGCTACGTTAACATTGAGCATGGAAATGAAAGTGATACTACAAGCAGTGCTGCAAAGAAAACTTCTGAGCCTGTAAAGAGTTCTGTCGATGAGCAAAAAGAAGATCCTGACGAGAGTGAAGAATTCTTTGATGACGAAGATGAACCCTTAAAATAGCTTAAGGAATTAGTTTTGCAGTGTTCACCTAAATGACAGTATAAGAGCCGTAGAATGAATAATCATCCTGCGGCTCTTTTTATGTGTATAATGCGTTCGTGCCTGCTCAAAAGCTCCCTTAATGGAAATACTTAGGTAGCTAAAATATTCTTTACTTCCTCAATTATCTTTGACGCTCCCTCAATTATTTCTTTATCAGAAAGAGCTGCAAAGCCCATGATAATAGCTTCTCTTTCAAGAAAGTCCGGGAGTCCCAATTTACTACTATCTCTTTGGAGTTTATATTCTGAGAGCCCATATACCCTGACTCCTCTTGTTCCAATTTTTTCAATAAAATCAGCCTCAGTAATCTTTTTTTTCTTCAATATTTCAGAAAAGGCTTCATTTGCTGATAAAAGAATATGAAGACCTGCGTCAGATCCATATATACCAAAATATCTCTGCAAAGGTGAAAGCTCTTTTACCAAAAGCTCCATTTTCAGTTTATATTTCCTTCGCATCTTATTAAGGTGTCTCTCAAAATAACCATTTCCAATAAATTCTTCAAGCGTTGCCTGATTCATACGCGATACTGTCGATGAAAAGCAGCTGCATTTCGCTCTATAGGCTTTTTCAAGTGACCTTGGAAGAACCATATAGCTTACACGAATTGAAGGGGCAATTGATTTAGAGAAAGTTCCTACATAAATAACTCTGCCTGCAGGGTCAGATGCCTGAAGAGATGGAATTGATTTACCGTGATATCTAAATTCTGAATCATAATCATCCTCGATTATATATCTATCCGGCTTTGCTTTAGCCCAGCTAAGTAGTTCCATTCTTCTTGCAATAGGCATTACTATTCCTGTTGGATACTGATGCGCCGGCATTACGTAAACCATGTTCGCGCTGCTCTTTAAAAGATCCTGCGTAAGCATTCCGCTCTCATCCATTCCGGTAATCGTAATGTCATATGAAAAGCGTTCAAAAATCTCACATGCTCTTTTATAAGAAAAAAGCTCCATAGCAACATTTCTGTGCCCAATAATCTGTTCAAGCAGCATAAGCAAATAATCATTTCCTGCTCCAACAATTATCTGGTCTGCGCTGCACCTAACGCCTCTTGAGAGCTGCAAATATCTGGCGATGATTTCTCTAAGGGATAAATCTCCCTGCGATGGACCTTGCGAAAACATATCGCTTCTTGCATCTACAAGAATTTCTCTGGTGATTTTCTTCCATGTAGCATATGGGAATTCACTTAAATCAATTGCTCTTGGAGAAAAATCTATTTCAAGTTTTTTATCTGATAAAATATCTTTGGGGGAAACTTTGGATGTTTGAACAGCGACAGATTTTACTGTGCTATATGCCGTCTTTCGAGATACCGCTGCGGATTCAAGAAAGCTTCCAATGTCACAGATATAATACCCTCTGTGCGGCCTTGCCTCAATATATCCCTCGCTCGTTAGCTGATCATACGCCATTTCAACTGTCGTTCTCGAAACAGAAAGAAACTCTGCCAAAGAGCGAGTAGAGGGAAGCCTCTCGTCGCACAGAAGCTTCCCTTTAATTATTTCATTCTTTATAAAATCATAAATCTGCTCATATAGATGACCATGATCCTGAAGGTTGATATTTAATTCCATCATTACAAAAGTCCCTTGGCAGCACTCTTCTTTTCATTGACCAAATCCTTAAGATCTCTGATTTTGTCTTTGGTTCTGGAATTAGCTGACCTTGATCCCAAAACATTTCCTATTACCTTAAGCGAATTATCATAATCGCCTGTTTCCATGTAAAGAGCTGCCAAAATATAATCAAGAGTCATCGGATTCATCCCTGCGATAGGGAAATCCTCTGTTTGAAGAGCATTTAGAAATCCTTCAAGAGCTCCTGAAATCAGTTCTTTTTCATCGTCTCTATATTTCTCAATTTTCTCTTTATCTTCAATTTTATCAGATGTCTCAAGTTCTTCTATCATACCTCTAATGAGCCATGACATTTTCAGACAGATATATGCCTTTTCTGAATTCTTGGCATTCTTTACCATTGCATTTGCAAGTGCAAGCTGATATCTCTCAAGTGCAACCTCATAAGAATAAAAATCCAGTTCAATCTTTTGAGGCTTATAGTTCATGCATATCCCGTTTCTGATAGCATCAATCTGATGCTTTGTTGGAGAAGAAAAGTAGTTTTTAAGAGCAGCATACCCGCATCCCGGACAGGCAATTACATCGTACTTTAGCTCATCAACTGTATCATAAACAGGTCTTAAATCAACCTCATATTTTTTGACATGAACCTTTCCGGTCATGACAGTAAGAGAAGTAAGTGTTTCTCCACATAATGGGCATTCAAATTTCTTTTGATAAAGAAAATCCTGTTCCTCAAGAGGCTTTACCTTAATGACAACCGGTTTCTTATTTTCTTCGTTACCTTTATCTGTTTCAGAATAAAGCTTCTGCTCTTTTATTTGCCCTAAACCAAATTTATCAAGCTCAGAAAATACAGACATAATAACCTCCCTTTAATTTAAAGTCTACAAGCTTTGTAAGAAAATACCGAGCCTGTATTTTTCTTAATTTTTTGGAAGTACAAATGAACTCTTAAGAGAAACTATTCTGTTAAACACAGGCTTTCCATCTACAAAGTCCTTTGGTTCAACGCTAAAATATCCATTTCTGACAAACTGGAATCTGTCATAAGGTTTTGCATTTGCAAGCTCCGGCTCAAGAAAAGCATTTTCAATTGTTCTGACAGAATTAGGATTTAAATTAAGAGAACCATCCTCTTCGTTATATACACCTTTTTCTTCATCTGTAAGATTTTCGAAAAGCTTTACTGTGCATTTAACAGCCTCTTTTGCACTTACCCAGTGAATAGTTCCCTTAACCTTACGCGCATTAAAGCCGCTTCCACTCTTAGTCTCAGGATCATATGTGCAGTGAATAAGAGTTACATTTCCATCTGCATCCTTTTCGCATCCTGTGCAGGTTACAAAGTATGCATTCATAAGTCTGACTTCATTGCCTGGGAAAAGGCGGAAGTACTTTCTAGCTGGAACCTCCATGAAGTCGTCGCGCTCAATATAAAGCTCTTTTCCAAAAGGAATCTTACGCATTCCCATTTCAGGAACTTCTTTATTATTCTCAATGTCCAGCATCTCGCTCTGATCATCCGGATAATTATCAATAACAAGCTTTACAGGGTCAAGTATGCCAAGCATTCTCTTTGCCTTAGGCTTTAGATCCTCTCGAATGCAGTATTCAAGCTGCTGAATTTCAGCAGATGAATTACTCTTTGAAATTCCGCACATTTCAACAAACATTCTAATAGATGAAGGTGTATAGCCTCTTCTGCGAAGTCCCGCAACAGTTACAAGTCTTGGATCATCCCATCCGTCTACTACCTTATCTTCTACAAGCTTTTTAATATATCTTTTGCCTGTAACAACATTTGTAAGATACATCTTGGCAAATTCAATCTGACGAGGAGGATTTGCATATTCACATTCATTTACTACCCAGTTGTATAAAGGTCTGTGATCCTCAAACTCAAGTGTACAAAGTGAATGCGTAATCTTCTCGATTGCATCTTCAAGAGGATGAGCAAAATCATACATAGGATAAATGCACCACTTATCACCAGTTCTTGCATGAGTCATATGTGCTACTCTATAAAGAATAGGATCTCTCATATTGATATTAGGAGAGGTCATATCGATCTTGGCGCGAAGTGTCATAGCTCCATCAGGAACTGTTCCTGACTTCATTTTGGCAAAAAGCTCCAGATTCTCTTCTACGCTGCGATCTCTCGAAGGATCATTTTTACCGGGCTCTGTAAGAGTTCCTCTGTACTCTCTCATCTCATCAGCAGAAAGCTCTGATACGTATGCCTTTCCCTTTTTGATAAGCTTTACGGCATTATCATACATTTCATCAAAATAATCTGACGCATAATAGATTATTCCATTATGATCAGCCCCAAGCCACTCTACGTCCTTTACGATAGAATCCATAAATTCGGACTTTTCCTTGGTAGGATTAGTATCATCAAAGCGAAGATGAAATGTCCCATTATATTTCTTTGCAATACCTGAATTCAAAACAATACTCTTTGCATGACCAATGTGAAGAAATCCATTGGGTTCAGGAGGAAATCTGGTTACAACATTACTGTAAACACCCTCGGCTAAATCTTTGTCTATTTCATTTTCAATAAAATTTCCGGAAGTCTTCTCGCTTACTTCCTCATTATTTGTATTAAGCTCACTCATACCGATCCTTTTATCTGCTTCCCGAATTAAACCAAATTCAAGAAACTTTCATTATATTTTCGTACTCATAGTAACACATCTTCTTGTTCAAAGAAAAGCCTAAATGTCCATGGTTCTGGCTACTTTTTTCTTCGCTGCTTTGGAAAAAGAGATATATTTATCCTCAAACTCCTGCATAGGCAAAGGTTTATCGAAATAATAGCCCTGAATATACTTAACCTTCATATTCTTTAAGACTTTGAGCTGATTAGCAGTTTCTATTCCCTCAACACAAATGTCTGCACCAATTGCTTCACCAAGCTCTGCTATCATTCTGATAAAGGACTGTGAATATGCATCGTCTGCAAGATCCTTAACAAAGTTCTGATCAACCTTAATAATATCAAACGGAAGTGCACGAATATTGTTAAGAGATGAATACCCTGTCCCAAAATCATCAAGTGCAATTGCAACACCAAGCTTTTTGATCTCTGATAAAATAGTCTTCGTTCTGTCAAGGTCGTTGATTGCAAGACTTTCTGTAATTTCAAGAACCAGATTTTTAGGTGAAATACCCGATTCCTCAATAGCAGTACTGATTATCTCTACAATCTCAGGCTGAAGAAGCTGAACAACCGAAAGGTTAACATTTATCCTAAAATCGGGATGACCTTCATCGTTCCACTTTTTGCATGCCTTACATGCAAAATCAAGAACATGATTTCCGATAGGATTAATAAGGCCAATGTACTCAGCAAGCGGAATAAATTCTGCAGGTGATATAAATCCAAGCTTCTTAGAATTCCATCTGATAAGCGCTTCTGCGCCGGTACATGGAGTTCCCTCGATCTTCGTATTAACAACTGGCTGAAAATAAACTTCAAACTCCTCATAGTTCTTAAGCATGGCATCATGCATGTTCTTTTCCATATCAAGACGTCTGCTTGAAGAAGTGCCTTTAGAGTCTGAATATCTTGCTATGCGGTTCTTGCCGGATTTCTTGGCATCATACATTGCAATATCAGCTTTTTTGATAAGTTCTTCAACATTACTGCCCTCTGAAGGAAATTCAACAATTCCCATACTCATTGTGCAATAGTAATCTGCATCCTTCAAAAACCATGATCTTGAGAAAATCTTCTTGATATTCTCAACAATAGAATTGAAAATCGGATATGCAGAAATCGGAACAATAATAACAAATTCATCTCCGCCCATTCGGTAACACGTATTATGAATCCCATCAATTTCGCATAAACTCTTTGAAATGTTTTTAAGAAGAATATCGCCATACTGATGTCCAAGGCCATCATTGATATGTTTAAAATCGTCGAGGTCAAGATAAAGAATAGCACCGGAAAGATTTTTTTCTTTGGCTTCGTCAATATATCTTGAAAGATCGCGCTCACAGCACATACGATTATATAGGCCTGTAAGGAAATCTGTATAGGCCTGCTGTTCAATTTTATTTTGATAGATTTTTTTCTCAGTAACATCATAAATTGCAAAAAGCTCGACGGTTTTTCCATCAACCCATTTTATTTCATTAAAATACAGGTCGTACCATCTGCACCTATCCTTATGGTATACCTCATAGTTACCACTCGAAGAGCCCTTTGGAACCACCTCTCCAAAAATACTTTCGAGAGTTCCCTCTCTGAGTTCTTTTGAAAAATGATTTCGAAGCGACCTGTTTGCAAAAAGAAGTGTTCCCGTAGTAATATCTCTGACAAAAATCGAACTGCCGACATTATCAAGAATAGCTTCTAAAGAAGCAAAAGAGCTTGCAAGAGAGTTCTTCTGAATTCTTCTTGTAATAATATTTTGAAGAATTCTGACTGAATCAGAGATAAATTTGATTTCCTCAATATCCCATACCTTTGAAGCAGAGGTTTCACAGATGCAAATATAAAATGCTGCTGTACTTCCTGCCATTACAGGAAATGTTGCGATAGCCTTGATTCCAAGCTTTCTTAGTTCTTCATGCTCAGCCGGAGTCATCGTCGCATTATAAGAGAGAACATTATTTGTTCCGACAGCTCTTCTTAAAAAGAAAAAGCTCTCTATATCTTTTGTCTTATCAAAAATCTCCTGATGTCCATAATTATTCCACGTTGCAATGATATCGGTAAGATGATTTTCTTTATGGGTTTTACAAACAAAGCAGTTACTTACTCCAAGGTAATTTCCGATTTGTTCAATTACTACATTAAGAATTTCTTCAATTGGTGCATCGGAATCAAGCTGGTTTACGATAAAGGCCATCGTATCTGCACGTTTAAACTGATTGCTCATATCCTTTGCAGCATCACTACTTACAACGCTTTTCTGTACTGCTTCCTTCTTCTTTTCTTCAAGAAGAATGATAGTATCAGAAGCACTCCGAAGTAAATCCATGCAGTTCTCAAGTCCCTTGGATGAAATAGTATAACTATAGCCTAAATCAATAGGGTTTTTGAAATATTCATCTGTATCATCAGTTACATCTCTTAGGACAGCCATGATGATCCATACGAATAAAGTATCCCCTGGTGTCTGCATGCTTCCATCAATCGCATCATGTGATCTGACAGAAACGGCAGCCAGTCTTATATTGACAGTATGCGTAATTTCAACAACCTGATCTTCAATATCACTTCCGGAAATATGGTTAAAAATATTTTGTATTCTCTCATCAGAAATAAGCTTTCGCAATTTATCCACATCCATAGGATTTCCGGAGAACTCTGTTACGAATTCTCCGTTTCTTCCCATGCAACATGCATATATTCCAAAAGCTTTGCAAAATGTATCCTGTATCTTTTTTATTTCAATCTGTCTTGTTCTATTAATCAGGTCACGGGATGAGCCCTCATCCGCATTTAATGAACTGACTTCCCAAACATTCTGCACCTTTTTACTCCGCCTAAAAATTTATTTATCATCTACGCTGTAATTTGGAGCCTCTTTGGTGATGTGTATATCATGAGGATGACTCTCACGAAGAGCAGCAGATGTGATCTTTGTAAATCTTGCATTCTTCTTAAGTTCCTCGATTGTCTTACAACCACAATAACCCATACCTGAGCGAAGACCACCTATAAGCTGGAATACTGTATCTTCAACAGTTCCTTTATAAGCAACACGTCCTTCAACTCCTTCAGGAACAAGTTTCTTTGCATTCTCCTGGAAATATCTATCCTTACTTCCATTCTCCATAGCAGCAATAGATCCCATTCCACGATAAACCTTATATTTTCTTCCCTGATAAAGCTCAAAATCTCCAAGAGCCTCATCACAGCCTGCAAACATTGAACCCATCATTACAAGGTTTCCACCTGCTGCAATTGCCTTGGTAATGTCTCCTGAATACTTGATACCACCATCAGCGATTATCGGAACACCATACTTATCAGCAACCTCATAGCTGTTCATTACAGCTGTAACCTGAGGTACACCAATTCCTGATACGATACGTGTTGTACAGATTGAGCCAGGTCCGATACCAACCTTAACTGCATCTGCTCCGGATTCAATAAGTGCCTTCGTTCCTTCTCCTGTTGCAACATTTCCTGCAATAACCTGAAGATCAGGGAATTTCTCCTTGATCATGCGAAGACATCTAAGTACATTTTCAGAATGTCCATGAGCTGAATCAAGTACTACGCAGTCAACCTTTGCATCAACAAGAGCAGCTACTCTGTCAAGTACGTTTGCCGTAATACCAACTCCTGCTCCGCAAAGAAGTCTTCCCTGGGAATCCTTGGCTGCAAGCGGATACTTTATTGTCTTCTCAATATCTTTTATTGTAATAAGTCCTGCAAGATTATAATCATCATCAACAAGAGGAAGCTTTTCCTTCTTGGATTTGGCAAGGATCTTCTTTGCTTCATCAAGGGTAATTCCAGCCTTTGCTGTGATAAGATTCTCACTTGTCATTGCCTCTTTGATCTTTCTTGTATAATCTGTTTCAAACTTAAGATCACGATTTGTAATGATTCCAACAAGCTTTCTGCCTTCAGTAATAGGAACTCCTGAAATTCTGAATTTAGACATAAGTGCGTCTGCATCAGCAAGTGTATGCTCTGGTGAAAGTGAAAATGGGTCAGTAATAACGCCGTTCTCAGATCTCTTTACCTTATCAACCTCTTCTGCCTGTGCTTCAATAGACATGTTCTTGTGGATAATTCCGATTCCTCCCTGTCTTGCCATTGCAATTGCCATGAGGTGTTCGGTAACTGTGTCCATTCCTGCACTCATAAGTGGAATGTTAAGTCTGATCTTCTTAGTAAGCTGCGTTCCTACATCAATCTGATTCGGAATAACCTGCGAATACGCCGGTACAAGTAATACGTCATCGAAGGTGATTCCTTCTCCAATAATTGTTCCCATTTTTTCTCCTTTTTACACATTAATCTATAGTTTAAGATAGCTCTCTACCGAAAACTCTCAGTCAGTAAATACTTTTCTTGGTGCAATGTTCTTGATCTCTTTTACAATTTCAGCGTTTGGCTCGATAACAACCCTGTCTCTTCCATCGTAATAAAAAACATATCTCTTCTCAGGCTGTTCTGCTACTCCTGAACTTAGATCCACATTCTTATAGGTTTTATTCTTGTATTCATCAAGGTGATATGAATTTAAAGGTGCCAAAATCTCCATGCGTTCTACTGTAAATTTACCAACGTTCTTACGTTTGGACTTATTCATGATTCTGTCAACTGAAAGCTCTCTCTCACAGTATAAATACTCATATTCGATCTGAGAATATAAATTTGTAAAATATGCTCCGATGAGTCCTACTATTGCTAAAATCAGAAAAATTGTACTCGCCATGCTCAAAAGAAAAGAAACTACAGCTACTACAATGCATAAAATTTTCAGGAAATTCATGAGTATTGAAGGCTTTTTGGCTACAAGCCACTCAACATATCCCATATTATCCTGTCTAACCACCTGATCATCCATCTCTTGTTTCACCTTTCTGTTTTTTGTCTGATATATTATTATACTTTAATTCATCTTGCAAGTAAATTCGTAATTCTTAACAAGTATTTCACATATATTCGGTCATTGATACTATATATAGTATTTTTATGCATATAATATCATACTCCGCATGCTAACATTTTTTGAGACAAATTTCACAATTATTTAATTGATAATAGACTATCCTTAGATTAAAATGTAAACATTGTAAAAGAATAGCAACAACATGGAGGAGACACGATGCCAGTTTCAGATGATATCAAAAAGCAACACAAAAAAGTTGAGAAAATGAGTAAAAAGGGCAAGTTTGAATATTTTTGGGAATATTATCGCATTCCAACTATCGTGGCGATAATCGCGGTTGTGTTTGTCGTAATGCTTATCCATGATGTAACGTCCCAGCTTCCATATGGCTTCTACGCTACTATGGTAAATTCTTCTTCTGCTACGGAAAATGTTGAAGAAACAATTGAAAACGAATTTGCAGACTATGCAGGAATAGATCAGAAAAGCTACGAATGCTATATTGATACTACTACCACTCTTGATTTAAACGGAGGATCACAATATGATATGGCAAATCAGTCAAAACTTGTAGCTGTCATATCTACCAAGGATCTTGACGTTATGGTAGCTGATCCTTCTGTATTTGCACAGTATTCAGGAAATGATGCATTTACTGATCTTAGAACTGTCTTATCAGATGAGCAGCTTGAAGAATATAAAGATAATCTTTACTATATTGATTACGCTGTTGTAAGCGCCGAGCAAACATCAGAAGAAATTGCAGCAGATGAAGAAGCATCTCAGGAAGCATCAGAATCAGCCACAGATGAATACGGAGAAACTACTTCTTCATCTTCAATTATTGCTCCTTCCGATTTCGTAAAGCCTGATCCATCTACTATGGAAGATCCTATTCCTGTTGGAATAATCCTTACAGATTCGCCAAAGCTCTCAGAAATGCAGATGTATCTTGGAACAGTTCCTATATTTGGTATTCCTGCAAATACGACACGTATTGACACTGCGCTGCAGTATCTTAGTTACCTGGAAAGTTAATAGAATATTTTTGCAGCAGTGCACATTCAAAAAAGCCTAGTCCGATTCGGACTAGGCTTTTTTGAGCCGCCGGGCTCGCGATTGTAGTATCTTTCGATTTTGCAGCTGTGTTAACTTTGTCAAGAAAGGTTTGGTCCGTTTTACGGGCCAAACCTTTATCGCGAGCCGCCGGGCTCGCGATTCTATAGTTGTGTAACAACAAAAATATCGTAGATTGCTTCTATAGCTTTTTCAAAATCTTTATTTTCAACTCCGATGATGATGTTAAGCTCGGATGAACCCTGATCAATCATTCTTACGTTAACATTTGCATGTGCAAGTGCTGAGAATATTCTTCCTGCAGTACCACGTGTTGATCTCATTCCTCGTCCAACAACAGCGATAAGTGCAAGGTCTGACTCAATTTCAAGAACGTCCGGCTTAGCCAGGCGATGAATCTCAGATACAACTGCCTGCTCTTTATTGATAAATTCATCCTGGTGTACAAAAACAGTCATTGTATCAATTCCGGAAGGTACATGCTCGATTGAAATATTCTGATCTTCAAAAGACTGAAGTATCTTACGAACAAATCCAACCTCGGAATTCATCATATCCTTTGAAATATTGGCACAGCAAAAGCCTTTCTTTCCGGCAATACCTGTAATAGTATACTTTGATTTCTTAGCTGTAGATTCAACAATCCATGTTCCTTCATCATCAGGAAGATTTGTATTTCTGATATTTATCGGAATGCCTTCTTTTCTGACAGGGAAAATTGCGTCCTCATGAAGAACAGATGCGCCCATATATGCAAGCTCTCGAAGCTCAGTATAAGTTATTGTCTCGATTTTCTTCGGGTGAGAAATAATTCTTGGATCAGCTACTAAGAATCCTGATACATCTGTCCAGTTTTCATAAACGTCACATCTTGCAGCTCTAGCTACGATAGAACCTGTTATATCTGATCCTCCTCGTGAGAAAGTCTTTACCTTTCCATCCGTATATGCGCCATAGAAACCCGGGATTACTGCATGATCAAGCTTTTCAAGCTTCTTACTCATAAGGTCATTGGTCTTTTCAGAATTAAAGCTTCCGTCTTTATTAAAAACAATTACTGTAGCAGAATCAACAAACGTAAATCCAAGATAATTAGAAATAACGATACCATTTAGATATTCGCCACGTGATGCAGCATAATCAATTCCGGCTTTTTCCTTAAAATTTTTCTCAATTTTCTTGAATTCATCATTAAGAGAAAGCTTAAGCTCAAGTCCTTCAATTATTTCATCATATCTTGCTTTGATATCAGCAAGAGCTGCTCCAAAATCCTTATCGGCTTCTGCAAGAGCATAGCAGGCATAGAGCATATCCGTAACCTTTTTGTCACCGGAATTTCTTTTGCCTGGTGCAGAAGGAACGACATAAACTCTTGTATCGTCCGCTCTGATGATATCGCCAACCTTCTTAAACTGCTCTGCGCTTGCGAGTGAACTTCCGCCAAATTTAACTACTTTTTTCATATCTCCTCGTCCTTTTGGCGGAATGCATGACTCCTTTGTCCGCCTTTTCCATAAAATTTTAATTAAAACTATCTTTATCTACATATTAAAGAATTCTTATATAACTCTTTGGTCCCTCAAGCTTCTCGAAAAGCTCTGTAAACTTTTTCTCTGAAACAGGAGTTGTTGTAAATGCATATTCATCAGTAGCTGACTCAGCATGAATCTGATCTCCGATAAGGCCTTCAAACACCTTTGCGGCCATTGTCTCTGCCTCTGCAGTTACTCGTACGAAAAATCCATGAGTATAATTCTCATTTGAAGAAAGCTTTGCAGGTGTCTCATTTAGATTCACGTTGATATGCTCACCCTGATGCTTAACGCAGTCAATCATATCTCCAACAACGGCACTTGCTGTCGCATCTCTTCCTGCGCCTCTTCCATAGTACATGCTTGTTCCGAGCATATTTCCATGAACAGAAATCGCATTAAATACTCCATTTACTCCAGAGAGAGGATTATCAGAGTCAATCATGAAAGGAGCTACCATTGTAAAAAAGCCTGTCTCATCTTTTTTGATCATTCCAAGAAGCTTTATCACATATCCAAGTCCGCTTGCATAGTCGAAATCCTCTTTGGTAATCTTCGTAATTCCTTCTGTATAGATATCGTTATAATCAACATATTCTCCGCTTACAAGAGAAGCAAGAATAGCTGTCTTACGGCAGGCATCGTAGCCCTCGATATCTGCTTCAGGATTGCGCTCAGCATAGCCCTTGTCCTGTGCTATCTTAAGAACATCCTCGAACTGTGCACCTTCTCTGTCCATTTTAGTAAGGATATAATTTGTAGTTCCGTTAAGAATACCTGTAATTCTATCAATCTTCTCATGGCAAATAGTGGTATTTAGTGTATGAAGAATTGGAATTCCGCCTCCAACACTTGCTTCAAACATATATGAGCAGTTATTCTTCTTTGCAAGGGCCACAAGCTCCGGTCCGTGCGCTGCTACAAGCTCCTTGTTTGAAGTACATACGCTCTTGCCCTTCATAAGCGCATTCTTCTCGAAAGTAAAAGCAGGTTCAAGTCCGCCCATTGTTTCGCAAATTACCTGTATTTCAGGATCATCAAGAATAATGTTAATATCATGAACAACTTGTGCTTCATGCTTGTCGCCTGGGAACTCTCTAAGATCAAGAATGTATTTGACTTCTACCGCATCACCCGCACTCTTTGCAACCTCAGCTGCATTCTCATCAAGAACTCCAACTACTCCGCTTCCAACTGTTCCGTATCCAAGTACCGCTACCTTTACCACTACGCTTTCCTCCATGTTACAGCTATTTTTATTCTGAAAAAGAAATCAGGTTATAAACAATTATTACGACAAATTAGCACTTCTTCCTGCTATCTGAACCTTATGCATTCCTTCAAGTGCTTCCATTTCATGAATCATATCCATCACATCCCCCGTAGTTTCAAGGACCTGAATACTTACAGAAAGTGATGCAACACCGTCTAGAGGTATTGACTGATGGATTGTAAGAATATTCGCCTCTGCTCTTGCAATGATTCCAAGAACATCTGAGAGAAGTCCTGGTTCATCATTCATCTGAAACGTCAATGTAAATGTTGTTCCCTGAAGTGAATCATGAAATTCATAAATATCTTCCTTATATTTGTAAAAAGAGCTCCTGCTTATCCCGGTAATCTCTGCTGCCTCATTTACCGTCGAAACCTTTCCCGAATCAATGAGCCTTTTGGCTTCTACAACCTTTAAAAGCACCTCCGGAACAGCCCTTTTCCTGACGACATAATATGATGCATTCTCGCTCATAATAAAATTAACCCCTTCATATTGCCCACTTTAATAATTTGCAAAAAGACATTTAACCATCAATGTATTTCCTACGCGGACATTTGTACGTCAATGGAAGAATTCTACCACACCACCTTCTCGATGACAACCCAAAATATACCTAAATTTATGAATATTTATACAATTCCTTCGTCAAAATTATAAAAAAAGAAAAGGGACATCCAAAAGGATGTCCCAATCAAACATTTCACTAAAGTCAATGATTTCAAAAAATCTGCAAACCTATAAATTCTTCCTGCATGCTGCCATGCAGTTATATAACAAAATCATACCTCCCTCGGAATGCAGAAAAAATAAAATCGATTCGGTTCCCCAACCTATTTGACTCATCAGTGAAAAATTGATATCACGAATTACATTATACTAAATAGAATCAAAAAGTGCTCAAGAAATTTCATGAATTATTGTATGAAAAAATAATATGAAATTTGGGAACTTTTTTATCAAAAAGAGTTTGCATTTTGACAAATGCATCTGCTGCCTGCTTTAGCCTGATTTTAAAGTGCTTTGATTCTCTCTATTGCCTCAACATTATTCTCATATGCTCCAAAAGCAGTAAGTCTGAAATAATGCTCTCCGCTTGGGCCAAAACCTGATCCCGGAGTTCCGACAACGCAGGCATCTTCAAGAAGGTGATCAAAGAATTCCCAGCTCGTCATGCTTCCAGGAGTTTTCATCCACACATATGGAGCATTTACGCCGCCGTATACTTCGTATCCGGCGTCTCTAAGGCCATTCTTGATAAAGGTTGCATTTTTAAGATAATACTCAGCCTGTGCCTTGAGCTCTTTTTCGCCCTGCCCAGTATAGCACGCTTCTCCGGCTCTTTGAATAATGTATGGAGCTCCATTATACTTAGTTCCGTGTCTTCTTGCCCAAAGGCTGTGAAGATCTACGCTGCTTCTGCCATCATACTGGACAGCTCTTGACTTAAGATCATGAGGAATAACTGTTGCTCCAAGACGAAGACCGGTAAAACCGGCTTTTTTGGAAAAAGAGCGAAGCTCAATAGCGCAGGTTCTTGCACCTTTACACTCAAAGATAGAATGAGGCACATTATCCTCAGTAATAAATGCTTCATATGCAGCATCAAAAATAATCACTGCGCCGACCTTATTAGCATAATCAACCCACACCTGAAGCTGATCCTTAGTAAGTGTAGTTCCGGTTGGATTATTTGGATAGCATAAATAAATTATGTCAGGTGTTTGACTTGGAAGCTCCGGCACAAAATTATTCTCAGCTGTGCAAGGCATATAGATTACATTACTCCAGGTGGCTGTATTTGCATCATAAGTGCCCGTTCTGCCGGCCATAACGTTTGAATCGACATATACAGGGTAAACTGGGTCACACACAGCTATTTTGGCATTGTGGTCGAATATTTCCTGAATGTTTGCTGAATCGCTCTTTGCTCCGTCCGAAATAAATATTTCATCATCAGAAATATCGCAGCCTCTGTTTCTGTAATCATTTACTGCCATAGCACTTCTTAAAAAATCATAGCCAAGATCAGGAGCATAACCCTTAAATGTATCCGCATTTCCCATCTCATCAACAGCCTTGTGAAGTGCTCCAATTACTGAAGGACAAATTGGAAGAGTAACATCCCCTATTCCAAGTCGAATTATTTTCTTATCCGGATTTGCTGCAGAAAATGCAGCAACCTTCTTACCAATTGTAGAAAAGAGATAGCTTCCAGGAAGCTTTAGATAATCATCATTTGCCTTAAACATTATTCGTCTCCTCCATTTATTTCTTTTTTAATTTCTTTATCAGTATATGATGACACAAATTGCAAGTCAAAGAGCATTTATAAAAATTGGAAAAAATACATAGTAAGTTATAATAGAATCAATAAGATACATTGCTAAAAAACACACAGAATGGAGAAAACTATGGCAAACATTTCTTTTACAAAGATGCATGGATGTGGAAACGATTATATATATATTGACGGAGAAGCAAACAAAATTTCAGCATCGGATAAACCGGAGCTTGTAAAGAAGCTAAGCGACAGACATTTTGGAATCGGCGGAGATGGTGTAATCTTCATAAACAGACCAGAAAGCGGAACTTCGGATTTCGAAATGGAAATGTATAACGCTGATGGTTCACGAGCAGAAATGTGCGGAAACGGTATCAGATGCGTAGCCAAATTCGTTTATGAAAAAGGACTGATTCGCGGAAAAGATATGTCTAAGGATGATCTTGTAATAGAAAGCTGCGGCAAGCAAAAATTTCTGCGCCTTACAATAGAAAATGAAAAAGTGACAATGGTAAAAGTTGATATGGGCGAGCCAATCCTTAACCCATCTGATATTCCTGTGATTGTTCCAGATGAAGCGGTCATGAAGTCAGACAAAATTGTTGACTATCCGATAACAGTAATTCCTTACAGCTACCGTATGACCTGTGTATCAATGGGAAACCCTCATGCAGTTGTTTTTCTAAATAAAAATGAAGTTCTCTCCACTTATGAAATAAAGGACCATGGTGCTCCATTTGAAGTTCATCAGTATTTTCCTAAAAAGACAAATGTCGAGTTTGTACACGTCGATGACAGATCGAATGTACACATGAGAGTATGGGAGCGTGGAACCGGTGAAACTCTGGCCTGTGGAACCGGCTGCTGCGCAGTAACAACAGCCTGCATCCTTAATGGGCTTACAGATGATACTGTTCACGTCCATGTTCTTGGCGGCGAAATCACCTGCACATGGGATAAAACGAGTGGCCACATATTTATGAGCGGTCCTGCAACAACTGTTTTTGAAGGCTCTATCGAATATTAATTTCACGGCTTCTTTTTAAAATAAGAGCATCAATTTCACGAAGCCAGATATCACTACATGCATCGGATGGCATACGAAGGTCTCCGCGCGGCGAAACAGCTACGCTGCCGACTTTTGGACCATCCGGAAGGCATGAACGCTTAAACTGCTGGGCAAAAAATCTTTTGGTAAAAATTCTAAGCCATTTCAAAATAGTATCTTCATCATAAACACCCTTAAAGGAAAGCGAAGCTATTCTGAAAATCTTCCCTGGTTCAAATCCGCATCTTAACATATAGTACAAAAAGAAATCATGAAGCTCGTAAGGGCCTACCAGGTCCTCTGTTTTCTGAGATATTTCTCCATCTACAGGCGGAATAAGCTCGGGACTTACCGGTGTATCTAGTACATCACGAAGAGTCTTTTCAAGAAGCGTATTATCGCAGTTATCGGCATAATACTCTACTAAGAAGCGAACGAGCGTCTTTGGTACTCCCACATTTACAGCGTACATTGACATATGGTCTCCATTATAGGTAGCCCAGCCAAGTGCAAGCTCAGACAAATCTCCTGTTCCAATTACAAGACCACCTGTCATATTGGCAATATCCATAAGAACCTGCGTGCGTTCTCTTGCCTGTGAATTTTCATAAGTTACATCATGATTATCGCTATCCTGACCAATATCAGAAAAGTGAATACTTACAGCTCTATTTATGTTAACTTCTTTAAGCGTCACGCCAAGAGTCTTTGCAAGATTACATGCATTTTGATAGGTTCTGTCAGTTGTTCCAAAGCATGGCATCGTAACAGCAATTATTCCACTTCTATCAATTCCAAGAAGATCGAATGCACGTACCGTTACAATAAGAGCAAGCGTCGAATCAAGGCCTCCTGACACACCAATTACCGCAGTAGAAAGTCCTGTATGCTCATACCTTTTCTTAAGTCCATATGTCTGAATATCAAGGATTTGCTCACACCGAAGGTCTCTCTCTTGTTTATTTGAAGGAACAAAGGGCTGCCTGTCAAATTTCCTTGACAGCTTAACTTCACTTCGTCCGATACTTACAGAAATGTTCCTATACTGCGTAGCTGTAAGGTCACTTCTGTATGTTCCATCAGTTCCAAAGGTATCCATGCGCCTTCTTTCATGAACAATCCTTTCGATATCTATGTCTGCATAAGCTATTTTATTTTCAAAAAGTCTATTCTCAGACAAAATACTGCCATTTTCAGCAATAATATTATGTCCTCCAAAAACAATATCCTGAGTTGATTCCCCCTCACCTGCAGAAGCATATACATACCCGCAGACAAGTCTTGCACTCGTAGATGAAATAAGCTCTCTTCTATATGTATCTTTACCAACAATATCATTTGAAGCAGAAAGATTTACTAGAAGAGTTGCTCCGTTTAATGCATGCCCTGTTCCCGGAGTACTTGGAACCCATGCGTCCTCACATATCTCACATCCCACCTTCAGATTCTTTACAGAAGATGAAAGGTCAAAGAGAATGTCAGAGCCAAACGGAATCTGCAGTTCATCGTCATTATCAGATGTATCTCCAAATGGAAGTCCAAGCTTTCCGGAAACTCTGTATTTAGATGCATGAGCTTTAAGTCCAAATGGTACTATCGTATCACTATCAGATTCGTCTATATCAGGAATTCTGATCGTAATGTCTTTGGGCTCTACCGGTCCTGCACAGAAATGTCTTTTTTCATAAAACTCTCCGTAATTTGGAATATTTCTCTTTGGCACGATTGCAAGAAACTTTCCGGAAGAAATGACAGCTGCGACATTATAAAGCTTTCCATCATTTTCAAAGGGAAGACCAACAAAAATAAGAGCTTCAAGTGCTCCCGAAGCATCAATTATTCTAAAGAGAGCTTCCATACAGGATTTAATCAGCTTATCCTGTAAAAAGAGATCAGAACAGGTATAGCCTGAAATGCAAAGTTCCGGAAAGACTATTACACCTGCGCCCTTCTCGCTTCCTTCATTCATACACTTAATTATCTGTCTAGAATTATATTCAGGGTCTGCAACTCTTATTTTCGGAGTGCAGGCTGCAACCTTTACAAAACCGTCTTTCACTGCATAGCCCTCTCTTCCTAATATTTCGTTAAATAACGATTGTTATTTCACCGTTGTTTCATCCTTAAGCTTTTTGAGTTCTTCTACCGAAAATGTATATGCCTTCCCGCAGAACTGGCACTTCAGTTCTATCTCTTTGCCATCATTTATCATATCATCAAGTTCTCTTTTTCCTAAAAGGATAAGTGCTCTCGAAACTCTGTCCCTATCGCATTCGCACTTAAACTGCACCGGCATACGCTCTGCTTCGTCAAAAGAAACATCAAAGCCTTCTAGAATTATTCTCAGCATCTCTTCTGGTGAATGTCCTTCTCTTAATATATCTGTTACGGACTTAACCTTCGAAAGGTTCTGCTCAAGCTTTTCAATAGTTTTCTCAGCAGCAAAAGGCATAAGCTGAATAATAAATCCGCCTGCCTGTGAAACAGTGTTATTCTTATTCATTAGAACGCCAAGACCTACAGATGATGGAATTTGCTCTGACTCAGCAAAATAGTATGTCATATCATCAGCTATCTCACCTGAATGGAGTTCCACCTGTCCCACATATGGGTCTTTAAGTCCAAGATCTCTTATTACGGTAAGAGTTCCTTTACCTACTGCTCCTCCAACATTTAAATGATTTACAGCATTTGGCGGCAAAATAACGCCTGGGTTCTTTGCATACCCTTTTACATTACCAAACCTGTCTGCCGTAGCAAGAATTCCCTTAATAGGGCCATCACCATCAACCTTTACGGTTAAAAGATCATTATCCCCCTTAAGCATATTTCCCATCATAACAGTGCCGGTCATAAGTCTTCCAAGCGCCGCCGTAACAATTGGACTCGTATTATGAGCTACTCTGGCATACTCTGTAAGATTTCTCGTTGTCGCAGCAAAGCATCTAATCTGCATATCTGCTGCCATTCCTCTTATCATATAAT
Organism: uncultured Butyrivibrio sp.; assembly: GCA_964549585.1. Taxonomy (GTDB): domain Bacteria; phylum Bacillota; class Clostridia; order Lachnospirales; family Lachnospiraceae; genus Butyrivibrio. The sequence goes on from CAZJWA010000006.1 coordinate 65,140, forward strand.
CTGAATAGTCTTTATTCATCTATTATCTCCATTCTACATATTTCAAGCCAAGCGAAGCTCTGCCTATCATCTCTTTTGCTCCACCTCGCGGTAGCATTTCCTTGCAATAACATAAATTCTCTCGCTAAGCGTAGTAACTTCCTTATGAGTATCAGCATCGATTGCCGTTACATAAAATAACCCCGCACTCTCTATAAAACTCTTCATTTCATCAAGAGTATATCCTCTTTGAAGATGAGTTTCGAATGATTTTCTAAACAAGCCTTCATCAGAAGAAGTATCCATGCCTTCATAGGCTTTCCTCACAAATATCGTAAGATCATACTCATTTATATTTTTCTTTTTGTCAAAAAAGTTTTCCCAGATAAAACTACAGTCTTCTCTATTCTCTGCAATCGTCGTATCACCGATAACATCCCTATATTTGTGCACTGTATTAAAATCGAAAATAAAAACGCCATTATCACAAAGAAATTTTCTGACACATGAAAACATTTTAACCATATCTTTATCAGTCAAGATGTAGTTAACGCTGTCACATACACTTATGAATGTTCCAACGCTCGTGCCAAGCTTAAGCTTTCGCATATCCTGACATAAATACATAATATCCTGGTTATCCTCAAGCTTCTTGTTATATGCAACGCTAAGCATGTCCTCTGAATTGTCGATTCCTATGATATCGTAGCCTTTTTGGTACATAAGCCTTGTAAGAGAGCCTGTTCCACATCCAAGCTCTACGATAATGTCAGAATCTTTTTGCGCTCTGGTGCCTTTTCTTATCTCTTTTAACGTCTCATCATTTGCAGAAGCTTTCGAAGTTTCTGCAGGACGAGAAATGCCGTACTTCTTTATGAGCCGGCTAATAAAGCCAGCCCATTTTTCGTACGGCACCTCATCCATAAAAGTATCATAAACATACGCAAAATCCGTATAACTATTCATCAGCCAACTACTCCAATAGCACTAAATAAACCAAAGCTTGCTGCTGACATAATAACGCCTGCAAGAAGAACGCCAAGCATAACAGCAATGACACTATCTTTAAATTTCATATCAAGAATACTAGCTGCAAGTGTTCCTGTCCATGCACCTGTTCCCGGAAGAGGTATTCCAACAAAGAGCATAAGAGCTATAAACAGGCCCCTTCCTGCCTTTGACTGAAGTTTCTTACCACCCTTTTCACCCTTTTCAAGACACCACGTAAATGGCTTACCGATAACAGGCTTATCCTGTCCCCATTCAAGAACCTTTCTTGCAAAAAGATATATTACCGGAACAGGAAGCATGTTACCAATAACCGCAATAATATATGACTGCAAAAGAGGAAGTCCAAGTCCCTGCGAAACAGGGATTGCCCCACGAAGTTCAACAAGCGGTACCATAGAAATAAGGAAAACCCAAAGATATTTTTTTAACATATAATGCTCAACCTTTCAAAGCTACACTAGTTACCATATATAGATGTTCCTCATATCGGTACCAATTAAGTCCCGAAATAAGTACATCAAACTATACTATAATAATAAAGACACACCAATCATGCAAGGTATTTCTTCATAACGCGAATAAGCTCGTCCATCTGCTCGTCAGTACCAATCGTAATTCTAAGATAATCAGAAATTCTTGGCGCATTCCAGTGTCTTACTAGAATTCCATTATCTTTAAGCATATCGAATATTTCCTGTCCACTCTTTGTATTATGTTTGGCAAAAAGAAAATTCGTCATCGAATCTGTCATTTCAAAGCCGAGCTCTTTTAAAGCTTTCTTCGTTCTCTCTCTCGTTGCAATAATCTTGCTACAGGTGTCCTTAAAATACTTAACATCAGTAACAGCAGCGACACCAAGCTGCTGAGACGGCATATTCATTGTATAAGAATTAACAGAAAATTTTGCATCATTTAGATACTTTATCATGTTCTTAGATCCAAAAGCTACTCCGATTCGAAGTCCTGCCATTGCTCTTGATTTAGAGAAAGTTCTAACTACAAGAAGGTTCTCATATTTCTGTAACAATGGAAGAACGCTTTCTCCTCCAAAGTCAATATAGGCTTCATCAATTATTACTACTACGTCTTTGTTCTTAGAAATGATTTCTTCGACATCAGTAGTATCCATGTAAACGCCTGTTGGTGCGTTTGGATTCGGAAATATTACGCCGCCATTTTGAACAAAATAATCTTCCTTTTTAATTTTGAAATTATCATCTAGAGGTATCTGTTTATATGGAATCTTATACAGCTTTGCCCAAACATCATAAAACGAATAAGTTATATCAGGAAAAAGAACTGGTTTATCTGAATTAAAAAATGTCAGAAAAGCCATCGACAAAACATCATCAGATCCTACTCCTACAAAAATCTGATCCGTCGGAACTCCATAGTAATCAGACAAAGCAGATACAAGAACCGTTGAATCTGTATCAGGATACAATCGAAGATCATCTATCTTCATATTCTCATTAAGACTTGCAACCTCTGGAGCCGGAGGATATGGGCATTCATTCGTATTAAGCTTAATCACATTTCTGTTTTTGGGTTGTTCTCCCGGTGTATACGGTACCACTTTTCTTACATTCTCTTCCCAGCTACTCATTATATTCTCCATTTCATATTATCTGAATTTTAGTTAATACTTGCGAATCATTTTGTTTTTATTGATTAAAAACTTCACTGCTTTTCCTTGCCCAGTTTCTTATTGCAAATCGAAAGTCCGCTAAGTGCTATCTCTTTTCCATATCTGGAATCAAGGATACTTTCAGTCTCATATGCTGCATTATAATACCAAAGACTGCTTTCAGCAAAATCCTCTTTGGCTAAATAAAATTCGCCAAGCTCGCAGCACATCTCACTTGAAGGCTCTACAGAAATTTCTTTTAAAGCAAATTTAAGAAAATCTTCACTGTCTCCTGCTATTCTGGCAGCATGGGCCGCAATGATACTTAAATATCTGATATCATCCACGCTTCTGCCATCTATAAGAGTTTGCTGGATAAAATATTCTCTGGCATTTTCAAAATTCTCATCCGTACCTGCCATCATGAGTTCTCGCGCATACATCATTAAAAGTCTTGAAGATAATATTTCTTTTCTCAAAACAGCCTTTTCAAATAACTTAAGATCCCTATCGGCGTGCCCTGATGAAGGTTCGTGATGAATCTCAATATCGCTATCATAAACAACCGGATCAGTCCGCAGCGTTTCGTGAACCGGTCCCTCAAAAGTAAAGCTTCTTACTCTCTTAAAGAGCTTAGGTCTAAGTTCTTTATCATAGTTATAAACTGTTCTGTCGGATAGCTGTCCGCTGTAGTACATCTGAACAATTTCGACTTCTCCAAGCGCTTTTTTTAAAGAAATAAACTTATCTAGATTTTCTTTATCAATACGCTCATCAGCATCTGCGGAATAAATATAGTCGCAGCTTGCAAGAGATAATGCATAATTTCTTGCCTTTGCAAAATCATCCACCCACGTAAAGCTATAAACTTTTGTCCCTAGCTCTTTTGCAATCTGAACTGTATTATCACTCGAGCCTGTATCGACGACGATTATTTCATCTGCGATATTCTTTAGAGCGCCAAGGCACTCCTTAAGGTTCTTCTCCTCATTCTTTACTATCATACAAACGCTTATTGAAGACATATCAGGTCCTCCCATTTCGTGGTACTATCTAAATCATTTTATTACTTTAGTGTCATGAAGTCTATTCGATATTATAATTTTTGATTCATCGTACGTTTTCATTCCTTTATAATACTGCTTTATTAAAAGATATGATAAAATGGATACTTATCAGTGCCTTGATAAAAAAGTGCTATCACTAGGAAATGATTTCTGGAGGTTTAGTTTGATAAATAGATTTTTTTCTTTGAAACAAAAAAGGATTTGCTCTTTACTTGCCATCGCTGTCACAGGTTTATTTCTTCTTTCGGGATGCGGTAATGTAGATAGCTCAGATAACGCTTCATTAAATGGATCTTTGGAAGTTAATGAGGATTCAGAAAGTACATTAGACGAAGTACAGTACAATTCATTTCAAACGCTTAATGTTCCCACTTATATTGGTAAAATAGATGATGATTATTTTATTGTCGACTGCTATAACAATCAGGTGATTTATAATGATAATATAAACGACCCTATAAGTAATTGGAAGGTCATGACTTCTAATATAAGTGAAGGTCATACCGTTGCTTCTGATGGAAAAGTCTACCTTGTTGATGATACAGAAAATAACAGAGTACTTGTTTTCAAAAAGGACAAAGAGAACGATACCTTTGAGCAAATTCAAACTATTGATAATGTTGGAAATAAACCTCACTACATAGTCTATGATAAGGACACAAATTTATTCTATTGCTGGAGCTCTTTTTCCGGAGAAATGTTTCTCTTTCGAAAATCCTTTTTCTCTGACAATGTAAAACAAATTGGAGTAAAAACTATTTCAGACCTTACCGGAACATATATCAGATCTTTTACAATAATTGGAGATGACATCTATTTTGTTTCCGGAATTCCAAACGGAAATGGTCATGTTATTACTCCTCAAATTTTAGTAGCTGGTAAAGAAAATTTTAAAGTAAAGAAATCCTATCCTGTTTCAGACAAAATTGCAGGAATGGCTCAACTTATGAAAATAAAGGATTATTATTACATCACTGTATCTACTGACCTTTATGGCGACCAGGATGCAGCTGATTTTATCAGAGTAAAGAATTTATCAAATCTTGAAAGTGGAAGCTATGAATCAATCTATTCAGGCTATTTTGAAGGCGGTGGAACTCCATACTATATCGGAGAAATAGATGGCACCTATTTTCTTACAGAGCACCGCCTTACTGATCACTATATTTGGAGCTTCAATGTAGCTGATGACAATAGTATCAGTTCAAATGGAATATACTAATTTATCGCGCAAATCAGTAAGTAACTATTCTTATCAAGAAATTGCTTCTTGAGTATGTATACCCTTAAATTTTGCAAAAAAGACAGAAGAGAAACTACTCTCTTCTGTCTTTTATTAAGCACTTTTAATATTATTCAGCATCATCTGAATCGCCTACAGGCTTACCACCTGTAGCAAGCCACTTAAGATATGCATTGATAAACGGATCAAGATCTCCATCAAGAACTCCACCTGCATTAGATGATTTCTCACCGGTTCTTGTATCATTTACCATAGTATATGGCTGAAGTACATATGATCTAATCTGGCTTCCCCAACCATTATCCTTAACTTCACCACGAATTCCAGCAAGCTTTGCTTCATTCTCTTCCTGCTTAACAATATAAAGCTTTGCCTTAAGCATCTGCATAGCTTTATCCTTATTCTGGAACTGAGAACGTTCATTCTGACATGTAACTACTATTCCGGTAGGAATATGAGTAATTCGAATAGCTGATGAAGTCTTGTTGATATGCTGTCCACCTGCGCCGCTTGAACGATATGTATCAATTCTAATATCATCAGGATTTACTACAACATCAAGATCTTCTTCAATATCAGGCATTACATCAAGTGATACAAATGATGTCTGTCTCTTTCCCTGTGCATTAAATGGACTTATTCTTACAAGTCTGTGAACACCCTTTTCGGATTTCAGATAACCATAGGCATTGGTTCCATTAATCTGGAATGTAACTGTCTTTATTCCTGCTTCATCGCCATCGAGAAAATCAAGAACATCTATAGAAAATCCTTTTTTTTCTGCCCATCTGGTATACATACGATAGAGCATTCCACACCAGTCACAGCTCTCTGTTCCACCTGCTCCTGCACTAAGCTTCAAAATAGCATTACATTTATCATACTCACCATTTAGAAGATTACTGATTCTGATATCCTCAAGAGTAGTTTCAAAATAATCAAGATCACTTCTTATCTCAGCTGCAAGATCCGCATCATCTTTACCTTCTTCATTACCCATATCAATAAGATCAATAATGTCGGTATACTGAGCGTTCAGCTTTTCCATCTTCTCAACGAGATCCTGGAATAATTTCAGCTCTTTTGTTTTACCATTAGCCTTATCAGCATCATCCCAAAACGTAGGCTCTTCCATTTCTCTGTTTAATTCTTCTATTCTTTTCTTCTTACTCTCCAGATCAAGAGCTGCGGTAACTTCGATAAGCGTACCCTTGAGGTTCTGAATTTCAATCTTCATCTGGTCTAAAACTAACATATTATTTCCTTTTCTCTCTGCTTCTACGTTTTCTGATTAACCTGTATTCATGGATTAATGCTTTACGCCCATTAGTACTTAGGTACGCTCAGAAATGCCAACTTTTTCACCATGTTATCATTATTATCAATAAAATGGCTAATTAAGTCTTCCATGGCAATTCTTATATTTCTTGCCACTTCCGCATGGGCATGGATCATTTGGACGAATTTTCTTGCCTTCAAGCTTTACAGGTTCTTTCTTGGCAGAATCATCCTTATTGGTTCCTGTAACCTTGGCTACCTGCTCACGTTCAACCTTTTCTTCAACATGAACATGGAAAAGAAGACGAACTGTATCTTCCTTAATAGCTCTGTTCATCTCATCGAACATCTCATAACCAGACATCTTATACTCAACAAGAGGATCCCTCTGTGCATAAGCCTGAAGAGAAATACCCTGTCGAAGCTGATCCATGTCATCGATATGATCCATCCACTTACGATCAATAACCTTAAGCATTATTACACGCTCAATCTCACGAATAGTTTCTGGCTCAGAGAATTCAGCTTCCTTATCCTCATAAAGCTTAACAGCCTCTTCCTTAATCTGCTGTTTGAGACCATCCTTCGTCTTCTTATTGATTCTGCCTCTAATAATAGGGCTTACCGGTACGATAGGAAGAAGGAGCTCATTAAGTTCCTTAAGATCCCAGTTATCAGGATCACCTACTTCTCCTATTACAGTATCAATACTATTCTCAACTATATCAGTTATCATCTTGTAAACGCTGTCTCTCATGCTCTCGCCATCAAGAACTCTTCTACGCTCACTATAGATAATCTCTCTCTGTTCGTTATTAACCTGATCATATTCAAGAAGATTCTTTCTGATTCCGAAGTTATTCTCCTCAATCTTCTTCTGAGCAGATTCAATAGCCTTGGAGAGTGCCTTATGCTCAATCTCCTGTCCTTCCGGAATTCCAAGGGTATTAAACATATTTATAAGACGCTCTGAACCGAACAATCTCATAAGATCATCCTCAAGTGAAATATAGAACTTTGATTCACCCGGATCTCCCTGACGACCTGAACGTCCACGAAGCTGATTATCTATTCGTCTTGATTCATGACGCTCAGTACCAATTATCTTAAGTCCGCCTGCGGCTCTTGACTCATCATCAAGCTTAATATCGGTACCACGTCCTGCCATATTGGTTGCAATAGTAACTGCGCCGTGCTTACCTGCCTCTGCTACAATCTCAGCCTCAAGCTCATTAAACTTCGCATTAAGAACTTTATGAGGAATACCCTCTTTGCTAAGAAGAGAGCTGATAAGCTCTGAAGTCTCAATTGTAATTGTACCAACAAGAACAGGCTGTCCCTTTTTGTGTGCTTCCTTGGTTGCTTCAACAACAGCTCTGAATTTCTCTTTCTTGGTCTTATATACAGCATCCTGAAGATCCCTGCGGACAACAGGCTCATTTGTCGGAATCTCAACTACATCCATTCCATAAATATCACGGAATTCCTGCTCTTCAGTAAGAGCAGTACCTGTCATACCACACTTCTTATCAAACTTATTAAAGAAGTTCTGGAATGTTATTGTTGCAAGAGTTTTGCTCTCTCTCTTAACCTTAACATGCTCTTTGGCTTCAATAGCCTGGTGAAGACCATCTGAGTATCTTCTTCCCGGCATTACACGTCCGGTAAATTCATCAACAATAAGTACTTCATCATCTTTAACAATATAATCATGATCTCTTGACATAAGGTTATTAGCACGAAGAGCAAGAATCATATTATGCTGAATCTCAAGATTCTCAGGATCTGCCAGATTTTCAAGGTGGAAATATCTCTCAACCTTTGCAACGCCCTGCTCAGTAAGATTACAGATTTTATCCTTTTCATTTACGATAAAATCTCCTGTCTCTTCCTGCTCGATTCCCATGATGGCATCCATCTTGGAAAAATCTCCCATGTCTTCACCACGAGTAAGCTGCTTAGCAAGCATATCGCAAGCTTCATAAAGCTTTGTTGACTTATCACTTTGTCCTGAAATAATAAGAGGGGTACGAGCCTCATCAATAAGAATTGAATCAATCTCATCGATAATAGCAAAGTGAAGTCCACGAAGAACAAGCTGCTCTTTATAAATTGCCATATTATCACGAAGATAATCAAATCCCAGCTCATTATTAGTTACATATGTAATATCACAGTTATAAGCAGCTCTTCTCTCATCAGGAGTCATAGAGTTAAGAACTATTCCTACTGAAAGACCAAGGAACTGATGAAGTTTACCCATCCATTCAGCATCTCTTTTGGCAAGATAATCATTTACTGTAACTACGTGGCAGCCCTTTCCTTCAAGAGCATCAAGATATGAAGGAAGTGTGGCAACAAGAGTCTTTCCTTCACCTGTCTTCATCTCAGCTATACGTCCCTGATGAAGAATAATACCACCTATAAGCTGAACCCTAAAGTGTTCCATTCCAAGGACTCTCTTGCCGGCTTCTCTCACTACTGCATAAGCTTCAGGAAGAAGGTCATCGGACGTTTCTCCATCTGCAATTCTCTTCTTGAATTCTTCAGTCTTTGCACGAAGTTCATCATCACTAAGAGCCTGCATTGAAGATCTAAGTGCTTCAATAGCATCAACCTGGCTTCTTATTTTCTTAAGTTCTCTCTCACTATGAGTTCCAATAATCTTATCTACTAATCCCATGTCGTCTCCAATTGCGATTATTTGCAGCATGCTTCCACACATGCGAATTTATCAAAAAACTTATATCACAAACTACTTCTCCCTTAGAACAAATAACAAAGCGCGTTTCGAATAATTTGATTCTATTTTGAAAAAAAGTTCAAAGCGAAACACGAAAGCTATTATAACAAATTTTGCCCTATTATACAAATGAGATTTATAAGGAAAAAGGGCTGTTTCTTCGGAAAAACTGATGAAGAGGAATTCCACTTTTTTACCCTTTTGTTTACTAATAAATCAGATCATGAAATCTCTTTCTGAGTAAAAAAACAGACACATAACCGGGTAATTCATAAGCATGCATACTCTTATAAACTACCCGCATTACGTATCTGTCATTCATTAATATTATCCGCAAAAAAGATAAATTAGTATTCCTTTGCTTTCTCTTCACCGTTCATTACACGAAGAGCGCCCTGGGCAAGAGCAAGAAGTTCATCTTCTCCTGGATAAAGTGTAACAGGAGCGATAAATCCAACTCTTTCCTTAATTGCGCCAGTAACTCTTTCATTGTAAGCAATGCCACCAGTAATGATAATCTGATCAACTTTGCCCTTAAGAACAGTAGCCTCAGCACCGATATTCTTTGAAATCTGGAAAATAAAAGCATCCATAACTTCCTTGGCCTTTGTATCGCCTTCATCAATTCTCTTAATTACATCTCTTGCATCATTTGTTCCAAGATATGCGTTAAATCCGCCGTTACCAACAGCCTTCTTCATTACTTCCTTCTCTGTGTAATTTCCAGAGAAGCACATTCTGATAAGTCCGCCTGTAGGAACGCCGCCGGCTCTTTCTGGTGAAAAAGCTCCATCTCCGTCAAGAGCATTAAATACATCGATGACTCTTCCGCTTTCATGAGCGCCAACGGACACACCGCCACCAAGATGAACTACGATAAGATTAAGATCCTCGTACTTCTTACCACTTTCCTTTGCAAAACGTCTTGCAACAGCCTTCTGATTAAGTGCATGGAAAATAGAAATTCTTGGGAGTTCAGGAATTCCTGAATATCTCGCAATATCACAAAGCTCATCAACAACAACGGGATCAACAATATAAGCAGGAACGCCAACCTGCTCAGCAATCTCTTTAGCAAGAAGGCCTCCAAGATTCGATGCATGCTGTCCCTGAACGCCCTTTTTAAGGTCATCCGCAAGTCTCTCTGTAACTGCATAAGTACCGCCAGGAATTGGCTTTAAGAGTCCGCCACGTCCAACAATAACATTAAATGAATTTACATCAATATTCTTTTCCTTAAGAAAATCAAGAATAATCTTCTTACGAAAATCCATCTGATCAATTATTGAAGCAAACTGTGCAATCTCTTCTGTGCTGTGACGAAGTGTCTCATCCATCGCCATATTCTCATCTTCAAAAATTCCAAGCTTTGTTGATGTTGAGCCGGGATTAATAATTAAACTTTTTATTGCCATTATCTTTCCTTTCAGTGTGGTCTATGCGCGCACCATTAGTATATTGTCAGTACTACCTTCATAATCAAAAAAACAAATTTAAATCTAATATAAAATATATTTACTCAAAGAATATTACAGAGTGCCCTTCTTGATATCTTCAGCTACAACAGCAGCAAGTGCAATTGAATTAAGCTTTACATCAACAGAATCAGATCTTGAAGTAAGAATAACCGGTGACTTGGTTCCTGTAAGAATATTTCCGTTCTTAACAACAGCAAGTCTTACAATTGTCTTGTAAACAAGATTTCCTGCGTGGATGTCAGGGAAAAGAAGGATATCTGCATCTCCAACAATCTTTCTATCAAGAGCGCCCGGCTTATGCTTTGCAGCTTCAGGATCAATAGCAAGATCCATAGAAAGAGGTCCATCAACTATACAATTCTTAATAACTCCCTCTTCGTTAAGCTTTGTAAGCTCAGCTGCCTCAACTGTAACAGGCATCTTAGGGTTAACTACTTCAACTGCAGCAAGTGGAGCAACCTTAGGGGTATCTACGCCGCAAGCTCTAGCTACATTAACGGTATAATCTATAATTACCTGCTTATCCTCAAGTGTTGGGTATGGCATAAAAGCAACATCTGTAAGGAAAAGGAGTCTGTCAATTCCAGGAATTTCAAAAACACAGACATGTGATAATGGCTTTCCTGTACGAAGACCTACTTCTTTGTTTAAGACACTTCTAAGGAATGTCTTAGAATCAAGAGCACCCTTCATATAAATATCTGCCTTGCCATCATGAACAAGTTTAACTGCTGTTGTAGCAGCTTCTTCCATATCCTTAACATCAACTATCTCATAATCAGCGATATTCATTCCGATAGTCTTTGCAATCTCTTCAATCTTCTCTTTATCTCCAACAAGTATAGCATCAGCAATTCCTTTTTCCTTTGCTGCCTTTACTGCTTCAAGAACAGGTGTATCCTGTGCAACAGCAACTGAAAGCTTCTTGGTGCTTGCTGTCTTTAATTTTGCCAAAATATCTTCAAAACTCTTACTCATGAAAAACCTCCTGAATTTGTATCCCACAGCAGCTTCGTGCAATGCATAAAGTTCTGAGAGCTCACTTAATTTTAGCCGTAGCCATTGTTAAAATAATAACACGCACATAATAAAAATACAATAACTTAAAAGCCTTCTTTACGACGCTCTCTTCGCATAGCAATTCTCTTTTCGGCGCCTTCCCATTCAGCCTTTTCATTCTCGTTGTTTATATTAAGTCCAAACGGAACAGGTATTGGATTACCATCTTCATCAATACATACAAGTGTAAGGTATGCTCTATTAATTACTCTCCTCATACCGTCTACTCTACTCTCAACGTAGGTATCTGTTCTTACTTCCAAAGATGATTTGCCTACATGTGTAAGCTTTGCAACTATTACAACAATATCGTCAAGAAAAGCCGCTTTTTTAAACTGAAGATTATCTATTGCTGCTGTTGTAACTCTGCATCCACAATGTCTTGCAGCCGCTGTTCCTGCTGTTTCATCAATCCATTCAAGAAGCCTTCCGCCAAAGAGACGGTTCTCAGAATTAATATCCTCGTATCTTAGAACCTTTACACAATCTGTAATTGAATCTTCTACATTTTTATTTGCCATAAAATAACCTCATTTCTAATAAAGTAATTTCAAGTAATCACTAATGACTTTATAAGTTTGACTTCATTATTTTGACTTCATTATTTTGACTTTATTATTTTGACTTTATTGAAACTTCAATCTCTTTTTGAAGCTCTCCTAAAGAATTCAAAATTTCTGATGCAGTATTTCTCATATCATCATTTGCTTCTTTTAAATCAGGAATCATTATACTATACATACCGGCATTATGTGCAGAATGTATTCCATGATAAGAATCCTCTATTGCTACGCAGTACTTAGGATTGCATTTTATCCCCTCGCATGCTTTTAAATATATTTCAGGATTGGGTTTACTTTCCTTAACATTATCACCGCTAATTACAAAATCAAAAGGTGAAAGAAGACCCAGTTTTGAGAGAATCTCTTCTATCTTGTCCATTCGTGTTGATGAAGCAAGTGCAAGTTTAAATCCCTTTTTTTGAAAGAAATCCAGTATTTCATAAACACCAGGCTTTGGATTGAGTTTTCCTTCATCTTCAAGTTCATTAAATGCTTTCTGCGTGTCTTCTCTAAATTCTTCATATGGAAAAGATTCGCCGTACTTTTTAATAAAAACCTTATGAGTATCCGCTACGCTTCTTCCAATACACTCAGGAAAAACAGAAGCAACATCATCTAGTTCATATCTTGTTCCAACTTTCTTCCAAGATTCCAAAACAAGTCTTTCTGAATCAATCATTACGCCATCCATATCAAATACTATGGCTTTTATCTCAGCCCAATTTATTTGCTCCATCTATTCACTCCATTAGAATTTCTTATTTTTTCCTATCTTGACAGCCCTAATTAAAATAACACAGAAACCTGTTAAACAAAAGATTTATAGACAAGAAAAAAGCACACCTAATATCTTAAGTGTACTTTTCATAATATATTTAATGCCGGCAACCGGGGTCGAACCGGTACGGGAGTATTAGTCCCGCAGGATTTTAAGTCCTGTGCGTCTGCCAATTTCGCCATGCCGGCAAAATATAAATGGGACCTATAGGGCTCGAACCTATGACCCTCTGCTTGTAAGGCAGATGCTCT
>CAZJWA010000007.1:0-46876 GCA_964549585.1 uncultured Butyrivibrio sp.
TAAATTCCGATGAGCATATCCAGGCTGTCTGTGAAAGACGCGCTGAGGTTGAAGCTGAAGAACGCCGTCATCAGAAAATTGAAGCAGACTATGAAACCATAAAAATTGATTTCAATAACGTCAAAGCCGAAAACAGCAGTATTAAATCTAAGTATAGCAGCATCAAAGCTGAGAACAGCAACATTAAAGCCGAGAATAGTAACATCAAGGCTGAAAACCTTAAACAAAGTAAAGAAATTGAGGAATTAAAGGCACAGCTTGCTGCATTAAACAAATAATTAGTGTATTGCTCCGGCTCTATCACGAGCCGGAGTTTTTAATTAATCCTCTTTTTGTTAAGAGTAAGACTAAATTCAGTATGAATGTGGAATTTATTGTTTGGTCAATTCTTAACAAATATTTCACTCAATCCCGCTTGCATTGTTTTGGTTAATGGACGATAATTTAGTTACGGCAATTTATTATTTTTCAGGAAGGAGATATTGTAACATGGCAGATTTTTTACGTTGTAGAGCAGAGGAAATAAAGGGAACACAAACAGAGAAGAATTTACAGGAAGCATTTGCAGGTGAGTCACAGGCAAGAAATAAGTATACCTATTTTGCATCAAAAGCTAAGAAGGATGGCTATGTCCAGATTAGCAATATTTTCCAGGAGACAGCAGATAATGAGAAAGAGCATGCAAAGATTTGGTACAAGATTCTTGCAGGAATCGGTGACACTGTAGAAAATCTTCAGACTGCAGCTGATGGCGAGAGCTATGAGTGGACAGAAATGTATCCGGGATTTGCAAAGACTGCCCGTGAAGAGGGATTTGCTGATATAGCAAGACTTTTTGAGGGGGTTGCAGCAATTGAGAAAGAGCATGAAGAGAGATATAAGAAGCTTCTTGGTAAGGTAAAGGATGGAATAGTATTTTCCGCTGATGGTGACACAATATGGCAGTGCTCTAACTGTGGTCATATCGTTGTTGGACCTAAGGCTCCTGAACTCTGTCCGATTTGTGGACATCCAAAGAGCTATTTCCAGAAGAAGGCTGAGAATTACTAAGCAGATAGATTTATTAATAATTAAATAAATTTAAAGAGCTCACAGATTTAAACTTCTGCGAGCTCTTTTTTTGCGGGATAATTTAGGATAAAATTCCGTCGGATTATTAATTAAGCCTTCTCATTCTTTGAATCTTTTTGCTCTCCTGGAAAAAGAGCTGTCAAAGCCTTCATAATAAGTATAAGAATAATTGCTACTGCAAAAATCCCAAGCATTCCAAGACCCATAACTCTAAGTGATTCTATAAAATTTGCTATCATGTTATTCCCTCCATATTTCAAAAATGTAGCTGTGAAACTTAAGTTAATTAGACCTGTAAAACAGGCTTTTTATAGTTCGGCATCAGTCGAACTATCTTTACCTGACAACCAGTCCAAGTATTAGACCGCCTGCGATTACTGATGCAATCTGGCCGGATACGTTTACACCTGTAGCCTGCATGATAAGAACGTTTGTTGGATCTTCATCAAGCCCCATTTTTGTGATTACTCTTGCAGACATTGGAAATGCGGAAATTCCACAGGCACCGATCATAGGGTTTATCTTTTCTTTTCTAAAAATGTTAAGAATCTTTGCAAAAAGGACGCCGCCCGCTGTGTCAAATATAAATGCGACAAGTCCAAGAAGAAGTATGAATATCGTTTGCACGTTAAGGAAGGCGTCAGCACGCATCTGCGATGCAACCGTAATTCCAAGAAGCAGGGTGATAATGTTTGCAAGAGAGTGCTGTGCTGTGTCTGAAAGTGAATCAAGAACACCACATTCTCTTATCAAATTTCCAAACATAAGGAAACCAACAAGCGATACTGAGCGTGGAGCAATTATTCCTGCAACAATTGTTATCATTATTGGGAAAAGAATTTTTGCAGTCTTTGATACACTCTTGGCATCATATTTCATATGAATCATTCGCTCTTTTTTGGTAGTAACGAGCTTAATTACCGGAGGCTGGATGATCGGAACAAGCGCCATGTAGGAATACGCTGCAACAATAATCGCGCCCATATAGCTCGAATTAAAGTAATCGGCAACAAAGATTGAGGTAGGCCCGTCAGCGGCACCGATTATTCCAACTGATGCTGCGTCCTGAAGACTAAAGCCAAACAGTGTTGCAAGACTCAAGGTAAAAAAGATACCAAACTGAGCAGCAGCTCCAAAGAGCATCATCTGTGGACATGACAAAAGAGGTGTGAAATCAATCATTGCTCCGATACCGATAAAGAGTATCAGCAGGAAGAGCTCATTTGAAATACCTGAGTTAAACAGGATATCGAGCGGTCCTTCCTCGGTTACATTGTCGAAAATCTGTGTTACTGCTCCTGACATAGGTAGGTTGACGAGTATCGCGCCAAAGCCCATAGGGACAAGGAGTGAAGGCTCCATCTTCTTAGCAATTCCAAGATAGATTAAAAGCCCTCCGACAGCCCACATTACAAGCATCTGCCATGTAATATTTCCTGCATTTGAAAAAAGATCCAGAATCTGTTGCATAATTAACCTCCATAATTGATAGTTATTTATTTTTAACTTCCATGTCTTTTTGGGACTATTTACTGTAATAGAAGAAATAAAAAAAGACCCCTATTGCAGAAAAGAAACCCGGTTGTCTGCAATAAAAGTCTTGCCGTCGAATTAGTAATCTTATACCGAAATCGGATGTTTCCATCGTGTTGACGCTTCCGGTCGCAGTCAAATAAATAACTGCCAGCTACTCCCTTTCATTATTCATACATCATATATTTGAAAGCGGTATATTGTCAATACAGATTAGTTGATTTTTTGCCGGATTAAAGCTACATTTATACTAATGGGCAAAATAAAGCCAAACGGGAGAAATCAGCAAAAAGGGAGACTAAAATGAATTTTTCAGAACTTCAAAATGGAAGCGATATTCGTGGTATCGCGATGGACGATGGAAACGGAAGCGAAATTGATCTTACAGGAGAGGCTGTAAGATATCTTGCCGGAGCATTTACAAAATGGCTTGGAGCAAAGCTTGGAAAAGAGAGCCTAAGTCTTGCAATAGGAAGAGATTCAAGACTTACAGGAGAAGCTCTTACACTTGAAGCAGTAGAGGGAATGCACGCGCAGGGAGCAAAATGCGCGGACTGCGGACTTGCCAGTACGCCGGCAATGTTTATGTCAACTGTTCTTGAACCATATAAGTTTGATGGAAGTATCATGATAACCGCCAGCCATTTGCCATTCTATCGTAATGGAATGAAGTTTTTTACCAAAGAGGGCGGACTTGAGAAAAGCGATATTTCTGAAGTAACTGCACTTGCAGATGAAATGTATAAGGGCACTTTAGCTAAGCTTGAAGGTAGTACAAAAGCTGACATGTCGATAGATTTTATGGAGAACTATACAGGCTATCTTTGTGAGAAAATTAAAAAGGGTGTAAATGCAGCTGATTATGAGCATCCTCTTGATGGACTCCATATTATAGTTGATGCCGGAAATGGAAATGGCGGCTTTTTTGCCAAAAGAGTTCTCGAAGTACTTGGGGCAGATACAACAGGAAGTCAGTTCCTAGAGCCTGATGGACATTTCCCAAATCATATTCCAAATCCTGAGAATAAGGATGCTGCCGCTTCGATAAAGGAAGCAACCCTGAAGTCAAATTGCGACCTTGGAATAATTTTTGATACTGATGTTGACAGAGCAGGAGCGGTTCTGCCTGATGGCCGTACGCTTACAAGAAATGAACTGATCGCTGTCCTCTCAAACATAGCACTTTCAGAGCACCCTGGTACAACAATAGTAACTGATTCTGTAACTTCAACAGGACTTGCTGAGTATATCAAGGCACGCGGCGGGGTTCACAGACGCTTTAAGCGCGGCTACCGTAATGTAATTGATGAGGCAATCAGACTTGGCAGTGAGGGCATTGATTCCCAGCTTGCAATTGAAACCTCAGGGCACGGTGCATTTAAAGAGAACTACTTCCTTGATGATGGAGCCTACCTTATGGTAAAGCTTCTTATAGAAATGGGCAAAAAAATCAGAATCGCTGATATGCTTGAAGGGTTAAAAGAGCCTGCAGAGAGCGACGAGATTCGTTTTCATGTAACAGCAGATGATGTTAAGAGCGCGCAGGATAAGGCACTTGAAATATTGCAGAGCTCTGTAGAGAGTGGGCAGATTCCTGGCTGGTCTTTGGAAAAAGAGAATTTTGAAGGAATTCGCGTAAATGCAGATAAAACATCAGGAAATGGCTGGCTTCTTCTTAGAAAGTCTCTTCATGAGCCTATTCTTCCGCTTAATATCGAGAGCGATGAGAAGGGTGGAAATCTGGTCATGGCAAAGAAACTCTATGAAATACTTCAAAGTATTGATGGAGTAGACATTCAGCCACTGAAGGATTATATTGCACAATAAAAAAGCTTAAATAGTTAGTCTTGGTTCTTTGGACTTTCACGCATAAATAAAAGGAGGTTTGCTAAATGGCAAACCTCCTTTTGCATAGATATCATTATTGTAATCGAGTATGAAACCTGCTCGATTTATATTTTGGTAGTACATACGAGCATCAGGAATATGAGTACGAAGCCCACAGCATCCCACAGAGTAAACGGGGCGCCAAGAACAAGCGTAGAAATAATTGCTGCAGTAACTGCTTCGGAAAAGCCTAGAAGCGTTGCTTTTTCGGGACCAATGTGTTTGACGCCTGTCATATAGAAGGTAAATGCCAGTACGTTTCCAACTACAATTACAAAGATGATTCCAAATATTCCGATAGCACTTGGAATATAGTTATATTCCCAAGGCCTAAAAGCAAGTGCCAGTAAAGCACCGCCCATCATAAAAGCCCATGACTGCAGTATCGTTACAGGGTATTTCTTAAGGAGCTTACCCGGAACGATATTGTAGATTGTAACTGCAACCGCGCTTATAAGACCGGCAATAAGAGCTCCACTTGAAATAGATAGTGATCCAAATTGCCCATGTGTTGTGATAAGGAATATTCCTGCCAAAGCCAGAATTATACACAATATTTCTTTTGACTTGGGAAAACGCTTTGCAATAAGGCAGGAGACAAGGAGAATCATTACGGGAGATAAATCCTGCATTATCGTAGCAATTCCTGCGGATGATAACTGAATAGTCAGAAAGTATGTAAACTGACAAAGACTAATACCGGGGACGCCGTAGATGATAAGCTCTATGGCATCTCTTTTGGTATGCCAGGGTGCGAAGGTCAGATTTTTATATTTTATCAGACAATAAATGAAAAGAATAATTCCTGCCATTCCAAGTCTTATTGGAACAAGCCATTTGCTGTCCATCCCCTGAGTTGTAAAAAGATATTGGCCTATCGCACCGGAAAATCCCCAGCACATTCCGCCAAGAAGAGCCATCAGGGCTCCGAAGAATTTTTTGTTCATAATTATGCTATCCTTTAGACGGCTCTTTTGCCGCTGTATTTTGAATAAGTCAAATTGTATGTTATTTTCCATCAAGTGTCTAGACCATTCAAATGATAAATGGTCTTTTTTGCATGCATTTAACGAAGATTTGCAAAGAAAAAAAGTGCATAGAGAATATAATTTGTTTATAGAAAACACTTGCCTTTGGACAGGCTAAAGAGAGGGAATTTCGAGGATAATAAAATGAAAATAAATTTTTTTACATCAGATACTGAGTGCACTATATACTGGGATGAACAATGTGACAAGAGTGTCATATACAACATTTCAATAGATGGAAAGTGCGTTGTAAATACAAAGCACACACACTACAGCTTCTATGAGCTTATCCCTGATACGAGTTATCAGATAAGCGTAAGCTTTGCGCTTGAAGGACTTTCGGGTGAAAGCTCTGAGTCTATGAGTGAAATCATCATAAAGACAAGTAAATCAAAAGAACGTCTTGATATTTCAAAAGCTCCATACAATGCCCCCTCGGATGGGGAAACGCTTTGTACAGAAATTGTCCAAAGGGCGATTGATGACTGCAAGGCTGATCAGATGGTGTATATTCCAAAGGGAGTTTTTGTAACAGGTGCGCTCGATCTTCATAGCAATATGGAGATGTATCTTGAGGAGGGAGCCTACCTCAAGGGAACTACTGATCCAAAGGACTATCTTCCTATGATTTGGAGCCGTTTCGAAGGAACAGAGCTCGAGTGCTATAAGAGCTACTTAAATCTTGGAAAGCTAAGTCGTAATCATGATAAGAAAGAGGCCTTACCAGGTGAGAGCTTTACATGCGAAAATGTAGTGATAAGTGGGAAGGGAACGATAGAGAGCGGCGGAGCATTGCTGGCAAAGGCTGTTACGCGCATAGAGCGAGAGAGGCTTAAAGGCTACATGGAGAGCCTAGGGGATAAATTATCTGAGTGCGAGCGCGCAGATACGATTCCGTCCAGACTTCGCCCAAGGCTTATAAATATGAGTAACTGCAGGAATATCAGAATATCCGGATTAACCCTTGCAAACGGCGCAAGCTGGAATGTTCATATGATTTATTCAAAAGATATTTTGACGAACGGATGCACCTTTAAATCGGTAGGAGTATGGAATGGAGACGGCTGGGATCCTGATTCATCAGAGAACTGCACGCTTTTTGACAGCTCTTTTTATACAGGTGATGATGCGGTGGCAATTAAGTCCGGCAAGAACCCTGAAGGAAATGTAATTAATAAGCCCACAAGAAACATTCGTATCTTCGATTGCAAAAGCTTTTTTGGACATGGAATTACAATTGGAAGCGAGATGTCAGGCGGAATCGATGGTATAAGAATCTGGGACTGCGATATGGGAACATCAATGTGCGGAATCGAGGTTAAGGGCACGAAAAAGCGAGGCGGCTTCGTTAGAAACATAAGTGTTCACAATGTAATCACTTCCAGAATCTGGCTCCACAGCGTGGGCTACAATGATGACGGCGAAGGATGGAATACGGCGCCGGTTTTCGAAGACTGCACATTTAAAAATGTTGCCATTTACGGAAGAAGCCTTGATCATGATTCAAACTGGAATGACTGCGATGCCATTGAGCTTAGCGGCTTTGATGAACCAGGTAGAGAGGTTAAGAACATCATCTTTGAAGACATTACTCTTGGCAAAAGAGATGACAGCAGACGGCAGACCTTCTCGCTTCAAAGATGCACTGGTGTGCAGATAAAGAACCTGCAGTGCTATTAAAGTTTTTCTGCCAGATTTTTTCTGAAATTTGCTATTGCTAGCAGATTTGACTTGATTGGTAGCGGAAAATTTACGTAATCTAAAAACTCCGCTACCGAATTCCGCTACTTCTAGTTGATTTGACTTGGATTGGTGGCGGAGTTTCTTTGAAATCTAAAATTTCCGCTACCAAATAGCGCTACTATTAGCAGATTTGGCCTGATTAGTTAGCGGAAAATCATAAAAATCTAAAAACTCCGCTATCAAGTGTCAATTATTTTTAACATAATATTAGCTATCTTCAACTTCCTATATCATATTCAGCTATGCCACTTTTGTGATATACTTGGTTACAACATGGTTTTACAGAAAACATTTTTCTGGACTACGCCAAGGTGAGGAAAGGCATGGGATTATGGAATTACAAAACGAGGGTTTAAGAGAGAACATAGATTGCATAGTTAAGCAGATATTGCAGGACTATGATAAAAAACGTGACATCGACAAGATGGATGTTTTTGCTCAGCCTGATAAAAGAGCAATTGAGGATATCGTTAATAAGCTTACAAATATCGTGTTTCCGGGGTATTTTAGAGAGCGCGTATATAAGAGCTTTAATAATAGAAACAGACTTGCGGTTTTGATTGAAGATGTTGCATATAATCTTAAGAAGCAGATAAAGATAGTTCTTAAGTTTAGCGATGATTATCAGGGAGCTACAGAGGATGAGATATCTGCAGCAGCAGAGAAGATAAGCGCAGAGTTTTTTATGACGATACCAAAGATTAGAGAATACGTTGATACTGACGTTCAGGCAACGTTTGAGGGAGACCCTGCAGCGTCAGATAAGGGAATCATCGTCTTGTGCTATCCGGGACTTCTTGCAACAACGATTAACCGCCTTGCACATGAACTTTTTCTTCTTAATGTTCCGCTTATCCCAAGAATCATGACTGAGTATGCACATGAGAGAACCGGAATAGATATTCATCCCGGAGCTACGATTGGAAAGTATTTCATGATTGACCACGGAACCGGCGTAGTTGTCGGCGAGACTACTATTATTGGAGAGCACGTAAAGGTATATCAGGGTGTTACAATCGGCGCACTTTCAACACGCGGCGGTCAGTCTCTTAAAGGAGTCAAAAGACATCCTACCATCAAGGACAACGTTACGATATACGCAGGAGCGTCAATTCTTGGAGGCGAAACTGTTATTGGCGAAGGTTGTGTAATTGGAAGTAACTGCTTTATTACGACGCCAATCTGTGATGGAATGAGAGTCTCTATTAGAAGCCAGGAGCTTATCTATAAGAACGACAAAGGACAGATTGTTACTTCCGACGAGCTAAAGCAGGAAGGCTGTTGGTATTAAACGAAATTGCTGCGTGGTAACGTTACGAGGCCAAAGCGCAACCTCGGGCAGCATGAAGAGGAAATAAGATTAATAGTAATTGTTTTGAGGAGAAGATTATGAAAAAAGAAAAGCTGGTGACGCAGAAATACACGGCACTTTTAGTTTTGACGGCTTTTATCTGGGGAACTGCATTTGTTGCGCAAAGCGTAGGCGCAGGATTTGTCGGAGCATATACATTTCTTGCATTTAGAAGCTGGATTGCAATATGCTTCCTGATTCCGGTGTACTATTTTAGTAAGAAGTATTTCAATCAGGATCCGGAGAGCTTTAGAGAGGCAAATGAAGCGGGAATAACCCGGATGGTAAAGGATGAACGTCGTAATGCACTTATTATTGGAAGCATTATTTGCGGCTTTTTCCTCTTTTCTGCAAGTGCTGTGCAGCAGATGGGAATTGCTACGACTACGACTGCGAAAGCTGGCTTTATTACTGCGATGTATGTTGTGATAGTGCCTGTTTTATCTCTTTTTGCCGGACACAGGCCAAAGAAAAGCATATGGCTCTGCGTTTTAATGAGCGTAGTGGGACTGTATCTTCTATGCATAAATGGTCCCTTTGTTCTTCAAAGAGGAGATTCACTCATTCTTGTTTGCGCATTTTTATTTGCACTCCAGATAATGTCGGTAAACCATTTCGTAGACAGCGTTAACGGAATTCTTCTTTCGATTGGACAGTTCGCTGTTACAGCAGTTTGTGCGACAATATGCATGTTTGTTTTTGAAACACCGAAGGCACCAGGAATTATGGCAGCGATGCCTTCAATCCTATATGCCGGAGTACTAAGCGGCGGCGTTGCATATACGCTTCAAATTATCTGTCAGAAAAAGATAAATCCAACGATAGCGAGCATAGCAATGTGCCTTGAAAGCGTATTTAGTGCACTTTCTGGCTGGGTCATTCTTGGACAGAGTCTTTCGCTTAAGGAAATACTTGGCTGTGCGCTAATGTTTGCGGCAATTCTTTTGTCACAGATTCTGTGATCTTGCATTTCATTAAACGTTCTGATATTGAAATAAACTTTTGAATTTCGTGGAGAAAAGAGCTTGATTATTTTTACATTTGCAGCAGTAGTAGCTATTACCGTTTTATTTGGATATCTGATTTTGGAAAAAGAAATCCTGAAATCAGATACACTTTGCTTTACGGATATTCTTCCTGTAACAAGTGCAGCTCTTATTCTGATCCTGTACGTTCTAGCCTTTTTCAGGGCAATGAAATTCATAAATATACTTTCTATTATTATACTTGCGGCAATTTTTGCATATCTTTGCAGGATGGGGAGCACTCGCCGAAAGAATTTCGCTTCTTTCACAAAACGTTTCCTTTTTCGAGCTGAAGTAATAGCTTTTTTTACCATCTGCGTCTTAATTGTTGTATGCGTAAAAGAGCAGATTTTTACATGGTGGGATGATATTAACTTCTGGTCAAATGATGCCAAGGCAATGTATTTCTTAAATGGATTTCCGGGAAAATATGGTAATGTTTCTCCGGAATTTGGTGATTATCCGCCAGCGACTTCTCTTTTTAAGTGGCTGTTTCTTCAGCTTTCACCAGCTTCTTATGTTCCCGGACTTCAATTTGCAGGTTATTATGTAATGAATCTTGTTTTCATGCTTCCATTATTACAATCCTTTAGTAGAATCATAACAAAGGCTATTCATAGTAGCGTTATTCGGAGCTTTCTTATGGCTTTTTCCTGCGTTCTTTTGATCTTGATTCCTGGAATATGTGATGGCTTTTCATTTTATGGAACCTGCGCTGATTTGACAATGGGCATTGTGTATGGGGCAGTGCTGTTTTCAATCTGGGATATGAGCTTTTACCGTCAAAGCACGGGGGTTTCTTTAGATAGCACTGAGAAAAGAAATAATAAAACCCTTAATCTTTATCTTATAAGAATTATTCTATTTGCATGTATACTTGTGTTGACTAAATCAGTCGGAATAGAGTGGTGCCTTTTTGCACTTGTTTTTTGGCTTCTTTGCTGTAAAGAAAAGAAGGATTATCTTAATATATTTAAAGTGGCAGCAGCTATAATAGCAGTAGAGGGCTCATGGCTTCTCTTTTGCCTGATTAATAGGAGAGTTGCAAAGCTCACAAGTGCAGGAATTAAGATGATTGCACCGGGAAGGCTTTCTCTTCCTGGAGATGCGGGTGAGAGAATAAGCTCCTTTATTACAGCTTTTTTACATATCCGCTCCATACTGACACGAATGTCACATTTGATTTGTCAGCTTTTGCAGTTCTCTTAATACTGCTTGTTATTCCAATAGTAATGCATATTACAGGAATTATAGCTGATAAGAAGCTGACAAAGCGTCTGATGCTTTTTACAATTCTTACGGCAGTATTTTCATTTGGATTTATATTTGCAGCGCATCTTACAATTTTTCAAACCGAGATGCAGTATCTTGACCCGGCGTCAATGGCAAAATCAATATCCAGGTATGGTGTACCCTTTACAGTTGGAGGCTTGTACCTCTTAATTACCATCTTATTTGATCATTTGCAGAGGGAAAAGAGCATAAGAATTAACAAAGCTGCGCTGGCGATTATAGCTCTTTTTATAATACTTACTACAGACCACGTGGGACTATATAACGCAGCTTATGGCTACCGGGAGTCCCTTGAGGATAACAAAGAATATAATGATAATATGATTGACGAAGGCGGTGCAAAGTTCATTCAAACAGCGATAGATGCAGGTGAGACTTTGTGGGGGCACCGCGTTCTATACTTGCGAGATGACACGGTGATTCACTGGGTAAAGGATACATATATCAGCTTACAGGTTTCACCTGTTGCAATGGTGTACAGCGGGATAATACTTGAGAATGCCTCGTCAGACGATGGAGACTTTACAAAGATGACAGCAGATGAAATTGTGCAGACGATACTTGCATCACATGCAGATTTCTTATACTGCGAGGAAGTTCCTGGAACCCCAGATGAAACGCTTGGCAAGTTATCTGCTGATGGTTCATTTAAGTATGATACAATATATTCAGTTACATATTCGGGATATGGAGTGACACTGACTAAACTTAAGAGATAAATTTAAAAAGTTTATCTTCGCGAGGTTTAAGCTGCGCATAAACTTCGAGCCATAATCAATCTGAATGTAATCATTTAGATGCCCTAAAATACAGTCGCAGTATGAGGTTAATATGACAATACCTGTAATAATTCCGGCGTATGAGCCTGACGAGAAACTAATAGAACTACTTGATAAACTAAATTCGAATAATATAGCTCCGATAATTATTGTTAATGATGGCTCTATCGGAAAGCGTTTTGATGAAATATTTGAGAGTGCTTCTCAAAGAGGCGCGGTGGTCTTGAAACAGGCCGTTAATATGGGAAAAGGACGAGCTCTTAAGACGGCTTTTAATTACTGCTTATGTGAATATGAAGACATGCTGGGCTGTATAACGGCTGATTCCGATGGACAGCATAAGATAGATGATATTGTGAAATGTATGGACGCACTTGAGAAAAATCCGGACGCGCTAATCATGGGTGTAAGAAGCTTTACAGGTGATGTTCCAAAGAAGTCTCTGTTTGGAAACCGTATTACAAGCTATGTTTTAAAAGGGCTTACAGGTGTGTACGTGTCAGATACTCAGACCGGCCTTCGCGCCATCCCCGCTGGATTCATGAAAAAGCTTGTGAAGGAAAAGGGAGAGCGCTACGAATTTGAAACAAACATGCTCCTCGATACCAAGACTCAGGAAATACCAATTGTTGAGGTGCCAATAAGGACTATCTATATAGAAGGAAATTCGAAAAGCCATTTCAATGCGTTTACTGATTCAATGAGAATCTATGCGCTTTTTGCAAAATTTATTTTTTCTTCTTTATCGTCAAGTATTTTGGATGTTGTGCTTTTTTGGATTGTGTGCGGACTTATTAATGGTGCCAGCATAGGCCCTGTTGGCTATATTATGATTGCAACAATAATCGCGAGAATTTTTTCTTCATTTTATAATTTTAAGGTCAATTATAAGATTGTGTTTAAGAGTGAGAAGAGAGGCTCTGAGGCGATGGCCAAATATGCCGTGCTTGTTGTGATTGTTATGCTGATAAGCGGAGGTCTGGTCACGCTTCTACATTCGCTCACAGGCCTTCCTGCTGTCGCGATCAAGATACCTGTAGACTGCCTTCTTTTCCTCATGAACTTTGGAATCCAGAGAGAATTTATATACTAAATTAGTCAGAAAGGCAATGAGATGAATACTACTGCTAAGGAAATGCTTGATTTTATAGACAAGAGTCCTACCTGCTTTCAGGTGGTTTCTAATTTGAGAAAAGAGCTATTAAATAACGGATTTACTGAGCTTTTCGAAAAAGAAAAGTGGAGTCTTAAACCTGGTGGCAAATATTTTGTTACAAGAAATGATTCTTCTATTATCTCTTTTACCATTCCCCAAAAAAAGTATGACGGGTTCTATATAACTGCCAGTCATAGCGATTCACCATGCTTTAAGATAAAGCCGTATCCTGAAATAGAAAGCTCTGGGGCTTATGTAAAGCTTAATATTGAAAAGTATGGAGGAATGCTTTGTAGTCCCTGGTTTGACAGGCCGCTTTCTGTTGCGGGAAGAGTTCTTATTTGCACAGGCGATGGTATTGAGAGCAGATCTGTAGTAATTGACCGTGATCTTCTTATGATTCCTTCTCTTGCTATACATATGAACCACGATGCGAATAAGGGACAGGAGATTAATGTACAAAATGATATGCTTCCAATCTATGGAGACATATCGTCAAAAGGTACATTTATGAGCACTATTGCGGATGCTGCAAACGTAGATAAAGACAGCATTATCGGAACGGATTTGTTCTTATATAACCGCGTTTTACCGGTATTTTGGGGAGCAGAAAACGAATATATTTCATCCGCCAGACTTGACGATCAGGAGTGCGTTTACACAACTTTTGCAGGCTTTCTTGAGGCAGCTTGCAGCACGAGTGGTATAGATAATCAAAAAGTCAAGGTACATGCAGTATTTGATAATGAAGAAGTGGGAAGTGCGACCAGGCAGGGAGCAGCTTCAACATTCTTATCGGATACGCTTGAGAGAATCGATATCTCTTTTGACCATAATAAGGAGCAGTACCTTATGGAGATAGCGGGTTCCATGATGCTTTCCTGCGATAACGCTCATGCGGTTCACCCAAACTATGAATCAAAGACTGATCCGGTCAATAAACCTGTGATGAATAAAGGAATTGTTATCAAATACAGTGCAAATCAGAAGTATACGACAGACGCTGTTTCGGAAGCTTTTCTTACAAAAATATGTACTGACAATGATATTCCTTTTCAGCATTTTACCAATAGAGCTGATATGCTTGGAGGGTCAACACTTGGTAATATATCAAGTACGAATGTCCCTGTAAGGACGGTAGATATTGGCCTTTCTCAGCTTGCAATGCATTCGCCTTATGAAAGCGCGGGAGCCAAAGATCCTGAATATATGAAGAGGTGCGCTTACAGCTTTTATACTTCTAATATTAAGTTGTCATAGACGCCTTTAACGTGATAAAATTATTAGGCACACTTAAATAAAATAAGGCTTTTTTCGAAACGATTTTCGGAGAAAAGACCTTTTGAAAAGAGGAATTTGATAATGGGTATCATGGATTTGTTTAATGGAAAGAAGAATGCCGAGAAAGCGGCTGCCGAAGAGGAAATGAACAAGGCAAAGGCTCTCGAGACGCTAATAGAGAATCAGAAAAAGGCCCATGAGGGTATGGAATGGCCAAAGATTCAGCCGCTTAATCCTATAAAGGTTGCAAATGCTACTGGGGATACTCTTGATAATGCGCTAACACCTGAGAGAATGGATGAAATCGGACAGCTTATTTATGAACCACAGATTAAGCTTGATATGATAAAAGACTTTTCACTTCAGGAAATTCTTTTTGTACTTACTTCTCTTGAAGTGTTTAACGCTAAGTCAAAGTTTGAGAATTATGAATCAAATCACAGAGTACTCTATAATGAAGTACTTTCAAGAGTACGTGATGCTTCAACCATTTATGTGCTTTATGATACGTCAACTAATTATCCATTTCTTGATCATGGTTTTGCAAGTATCTATCTTGATAAGGATGCAGCAGAGGCTGCAGCTGCAGGCTTTGGCAAGCAGTTTAGAAAACTTGCTGTACGTGAATGCAGGGGCGAGAATTCTGACGATTCTTCCAGCAAAAAGGGATTTTTTGACTATCTCTTTTACCTTGGAATAGAGAGACTTATTGTTGATAATGGAATGTACAGAGCAATGTTTAGAAGAAGTGAAATCGTTGCTCCGCCAAACTGGGCTGATGATAAGAAAACACCTCCATCAAATCCGGCGCTTGCATTTGCAATGCTTGATTTTATTGAAGAGGCAAAGTGGCCTGTTAAGTATGAGAAGAGAGAACAGGTTCTTAAGGCAAAGGAAATGCGCATGCTTTCACTTGCAAGACTTGGAACATATATCGTTCCTATAGAGCATGATGGACCGGCAGAAGTAATGGAGGATGGAAGACTTAAATTTGGTAAGGATTCTAAACTCAAATTTCCTATTATGAAGAATTCTAAAGGTGGAATGTACCTTCCTGTATTTACAGATGGAGTGGAATTTGCCAGAAAGTTTGGCAAAGAAGGATTCCAGGGCGCTGTATTTAAATTCCCTGATCTGATCAAGTTTGTCCAGGACAGAGACGGTGTAGTTATCAATCCTATGGGGCAGAATATAATGCTTCAGAAAGATAAAATGCTTGAAATAGAAGCTGCAGCTGCAGAGAGTATTAAGAAGGCACAGGCTGCGAAAGCAGCTAAGGATGCAGTTTCTGGAGCGGTTGATTCAGCAAACGCAGCAATGAACGATGGAAACGAACACAGCAAGATAACAAAATTTCCAACCAATTGAATTTAAGAATATTTTTTGATGTATAATAGATAAAGGAGCAGCAGCTATCACCACTTTCTACTGCTAAAAATAATATTTTTTGCATATGTTCGCTTATTTAAGGATTACTTGGAGGGCAGGCACTATGTTTGACAGATTATTTGGAAGTTATTTGGTTGATAGTGAGAAGCTGACCCCGTGGCAGCTTTCACAGGTATATGAGATCCAGGATAGAACCAATACTAAGCTGGGAGTTATGGCTGTAAATGGACGCCTTTTGACTGTGGCTCAGGCTGAGGAGATTAATGCTCTTCAGGCTACGAAGGATGCCAGGTTTGGTGAGCTTGCAAAGGATCTTGGGTATATGACAGATGCGCAGATAGATAAGCTCCTTTCTGAACAACAGGAAGAGTTTCTGACCTTTACTCAGGCTATTCTTGATAGAGGATTCTTATCACTTGACGCATTTTCAAATGCGCTTAAGGAATATCAGCGTGATAATGAGTATACTGATGAAGAAATGGACTTGTTAAAGCGAGATGACATAGAGCAGGCTATACCTCTTTTTTTAGGAAAAGAGAATGAGAAGTATTCTGAACTTTTTCTTCTTGCATTTAAGTGTATTTTCAGGCTGATTGACAGACATGTTTATCCCAGAAAGGCTTCAATAAAAACGTCGGTTAATGCTGAGTGCATAGGCTATCAGAAATTATTTGGATCTGAAAATGGTTTTGCTGCATTAGCCGGAAGATATGAAGATGTTCGGGATATTGCTATAGCCTATACAAATGAGGAATTTATAGAAACGAGAGAGGACGCGCTTGATGCAGTATGCGAACTGATAAACTGTATCAACGGCGTATATTGCTCAAAGAAGAGCAAGGGGGATGTTCATATTGATATCAATCCTCCACTATATCAAGTCAGGTATTCTGTTGTTACAGCTGACAGGCTAATTGTTTTACCAATATATCTTTGCGGAGTAACGGTTGATCTTATTTTATCAATGGAGAATGGAGTTGTGGTTAAGTAGGGCGAAAATCACAGATGATATTTTCACCCGGCTCTTTGCGGAAAAGTGAGGCGTTGTTATGGCGAATATACTTATTGTTGATGATTCCAGAACGTCCAGGATGATCATGCGCGGAATTCTGGAAAATGGTGGTCATAAGGTGGTAGGCGAAGCAGTAAATGGCAAAGAAGCGTTTGATCTTTACATTAAGCTTAAACCCGATATTGTTACAATGGATATTACTATGCCGATAATGGATGGAATCGATGCACTTAAGATGATAATCAGAAATGATCCTAAGGCGCGTATCATTATGGTTACCTCTTCCGGTCAGGAAAAAAAGGTTATCGAAGCCGTTAATAGCGGCGCAATTGAATTTATTACGAAGCCTTTTGATCCTCAGATGCTTCTTGACAAAATTTCAAAGAATTTAATGTAAAGAAAAATGCAATAAAAATAGTAGGCCGCATAGCCTACTATTTTTTATTATCCAGCTGTGTAAATAGGTATTTGCAAGCTCGCTGGGCTTGCTATTGCCACCCGCCATCAATCGTAATGATCTGACCTGTCATGTATAGCGGGGCTTTTGAGACAAGAACGACGAGCTCTGCTACTTCCATTGGCGTTCCGAGTCTCCCCTTAGGGATTTCCTCCTTTAGGACTTCCATTTCGTCATCGCTAAGGTGTGAGCGATTCATATCTGTGTCAATGACGCCGCAGGATACCGCATTTACTGAAATTCCTGAAGGCGCCAGTTCTTTTGCCAGAGCTTTTGTATATGCATTTACACCGCCCTTACTTGCGCTGTAGGCTACTTCACAGGACGCACCGACATTTCCCCAAACGGATGAAATGTTAATTATACGGCCATACCCCTTTTGAAGCATCAAAGGAATACAGAATTTAGATGTATTATATAGAGAGAACAGGTTCGTGTTCATCAAATTCTGCCATTCTTCAGGCTTCATATCGGAAAGAAGACCAAGCCAGGCAATCCCGGCATTATTTACAACGATATCTATGGAAGGAATAGATTGAAACATCTTCTCTACGAAATCAAAACTTCCGACATCTCCCTGAAATGTTTTACAGGAGATTCCATAGCTTTCTTCCAAATTGATTGCCAATGTATTTAGCTCATCAATATTTTTCTGACATACAAGATATAGATTATCTTTTTCTTTGGCAAAAGAAACCGCGATTTCACGTCCAATGCCGCGAGAAGCACCGGTAATAAGAATAGTCTGGTTCATTTCATCCTCCTAAAGAACAAGCTTTTCGTAACAATTCTACCACAAAATATTGCTACAATTTCACCTTGTAATAATTTCACATCTATAAAACACAAAAAAACCATAAAAACCGAATATTTATTAATTTCGGACAGTATACTTTTGTAATAATTGTAACATATTACGAAAACGTAATAAAATCGAGACAAATTGTTAACGCTATTTTAGAACATGTATTAAAAAAAATACATAAAAAGACCGTCATAACGACTATTTTCTTGGTTAGTATTTTATGACCAATTTGACAAATGTTTCTTTTCCTAGTATATTATTTTCTTAGATGTAACAAATTTGTAACAAATAAACTTTTTGGAGGCTTGAATTGAAAAAAACAAGAGTACAGATGCTTGTATTTTCACTTGCAACTGCAGCAACCTTTCTCGTTAATGCAAACCCGGTAGGTGCTTCAACCAATGTTTCATCAGTCCTTCCCTCAGCAGGAATCGGATTTGAACTTTCGTCTGATCAGGTATCTCTTTCATCACTTCAAACAGAATCTGAACCTGGGGCGAATATAACAGCCGGCGTAGCCGGAGCAATTGTTAATACTAATAAGACTATAACAGATACCATTCCTCTTGCAGCAAGAGTTCAGGATGATATCTTAAGTGATATCGAATCAGCAACAGGCACAACGACAGATAGTGGCAATTCTAATTCTTCAAGCAGCTCTTCTTCTGAAGAGGAAAGCTTTAAGAGTCTCGTTATTGCACAGGTTAATGATTACGTCAATGTCAGAAGTGAAGCAAGCGAAGACAGTGATGTTCTCGGAAAACTCTATGATAATTCAGTTGGTTCATTTATCAGTGAAGAAAACGGATGGTATAAGATTAAATCCGGAACAGTTACAGGATATGTTAAGGCAGAATATTGTGTTACAGGTGATGATGCTGTTGAACTGGCCAAGCAGGTTGGAACAAGAATCGCTACAGTAACTACTACAACACTTAAAGTAAGAAGTAAGGCAAGCACAGATTCAGAAACTATCGGACTTGTTCCAATAGACGATGAACTCGTAGTAAAGGAAGAAGAGGATGGATGGGTCAAGGTTGATATAGAGGAAGGTCAGGGATATGTATCACTTGATTATGTTACTCTTTCAACTGAGTTCGTTGAAGCAGAATCCAAGGCAGAAGAAGAAGCTCGTCTTGCTAAGGAAGAAGCTGAGGTTGAAGCAGCAAGAAAGGCTGCAAGCACCGGAACTAGTAAGAAGTCTACCAGCAGTAAGACAAAGTCTGCTGAAAGCTATACTTCATCATCAAGCTCTATTGGATCAGCAGTTGCACAGTTTGCTCTTCAGTTTGTAGGTAATCCATATGTATATGGCGGAACAAGTCTTACAAATGGAACTGATTGCTCTGGTTTTGTAATGAGTGTTTATTCAAACTTTGGTGTAAGTCTTCCTCATTCTTCTTCTGCAGATAGAAGCGTAGGAGCGGCAGTTGATGGACTTTCAAATGCTCAGCCTGGTGATATCGTATGCTATTCAGGACACGTTGCTTTGTATATTGGTAATGGCCAGATAGTACATGCTTCTACATCCAAGACAGGAATAATTGTATCGAGCGCAAGCTATAGAACACCTCTTTCAATAAGGCGTATTGTATAAAAGAAATATTACAAATCCGGAAGCGATTGCTTCCGGATTTTTTTGTGCTGATAATGAGCCAAGTATACAGATTCATGCTTGCACGAAAATCTGTATATTTGGCGAATATCCATCATCGAATGACATTAGTCATGAGATGACGGATATCATTATCGTAATCGAGTAGGGAACCTGCTCGATTGTTGGAGGTCGGGATTAGATATCATTTTCGTAATTAAGTAGGGAACCTGCTCGATTGTCAATATGGTTTTTTTACTTATTTTTTATCACAGGATGCATTTATGTAAAAATTGTATAGTCTTTGAAAAGTCAACACAAACTGTAATTTTTTTTACCACAGTAAGTTAAAAAGTTATCCACATTACTTTGCAAAAAAACAGCGAAAAATTAAGTTATACACGAAATTATCCACATTATCCACGAAAAATTCAAAAGCAGGGTAAGTTTCCGGTGGATAAAAAAGAACATAATTTTTGTTAGTTTTGTACAAATTAGCATAATTTAATAAAGGGTTAACCAATAATTTACACATTTTGACTAAATAATGGTATAATTACTTATGACATCAAGAAACGCGATGCCTGGTACCAAAATAATCCGTAAGGGAGATGAAGCCATATGAATTTCAACATTGTAGGAAAGAACATCGAGGTTACACCCGGATTACGAGCAGCAGTCGAAGAGAAGATTGGAAAGCTTGAAAAGTATTTCACACCGGACACCAGAGTAAACGTAACATTAAAGGTGGATAAGGACCGCCACGAAATTGAAGTAACAATTCCAATGAAAGGGAAAATTATTCGTTCTGAACAAGTCAGCAATGATATGTATGTATCAATTGATCTTGTTGAAGAGGTAATAGAGAGACAGCTTCGCAGATATAAGAACAAAATCATCGATAAAGAGAAGTCTAATGCAGGATTTAAAAAGGAATATATCGAAAAAGATTATGCTGACGAGGATGAAATCACAATCGCACGTGTCAAGAAGTTTGATATAAAGCCTATGTATGCAGAAGATGCATGTGTTCAGATGGAACTGCTTGGACACAATTTCTTTGTATTCATTAATGCAGAAACAAATGAAACAAACGTAGTTTATAAGAGAAAAGGTGGCACCTACGGAATCATTGAGGCTGATAACTGAATATAGTTTGAATTAAATTTGCAGTATAAAAGCTGTGCCGGTAAAAAGGATATTTGATATTTGACCGGTACAGCTTTTTTTTGGAGAAAACCTATTGTCAAAGAAAATCTTGTAACCATTCCAAAAAGTGTGGTAAGTATGATATTTTGCATGATTTTTGGTTTGCAAATGAAATAGCGATATGATATAATGAATTTGGTTTGACAAAAAATTAACAATGTATCTGCAAGGCTTGATTTTCACTGAGCCTTTTCAGAATAAAATGTAAATTACTGGTAATTTACCAGTCAAAAAATGGAGGTTAAAAAATGGCAAAGAAAGTAGTATTAGCAGGCGCATGCAGAACAGCTATCGGAAAGATGGGCGGTGCACTTAGTACAACTCCTGCAGCAGAACTTGGCGCAGTTGTTATCAAAGAAGCATTAAATCGTGCAGGTGTTAAGCCTGAGCAGGTTGATGAGGTTCTTATGGGATGCGTTATCCAGGCAGGCCTTGGACAGAATGTTGCAAGACAGGCTACTTTAAAGGCTGGTCTTCCAATAGAGTGCCCTGCAGTTACAATCAACGTTGTATGTGGTTCAGGTCTTAACTGCGTTAATATGGCAGCTGATATGATTCTTGCAGGAGATGCTGATATCGTTGTAGCAGGTGGTATGGAGAACATGTCAATGGCTCCATTTGCTCTTGATAAGGCACGTTACGGATATCGTATGAACAATGGCAAGCTTATTGACTGTATGGTTAACGATGCTCTTTGGGATGCATTCAATGACTATCACATGATTAAGACTGCTGATAATGTAGCCAAGCAGTGGGGTCTTACAAGAGAGGAACTCGATGAGTTCTCAGTAAAGAGCCAGAATAAGGCTGAGGCTGCTATGGCTGCTGGAAACTTCAAGGATGAAATCGTTCCTGTAGAAGTTAAGCAGAAGAAGCAGACAATCATTGTTGATACTGATGAAGGACCACGTGCAGGAACAACAATTGAATCACTTGCAAAGCTTCGCGCTATCAATCCTGATGGAGTTACAACAGCAGGAAATGCTTCAGGAATCAATGATGGTGCTGCAGCTATAGTAGTTATGAGCGAAGAGAAGGCTAAGGAGCTTGGTGTTAAACCTATGGCTACTTGGGTTGGCGGAGCTCTTGCAGGCGTTGATCCTTCAATCATGGGTGTTGGACCTGTTGCTGCTACTAAGAAGGTAATGGCTAAGACAGGCTATAAGATTGAGGACTTCGATCTTTATGAAGCAAACGAAGCTTTCGCTGCTCAGTCAGTAGCAGTTGGAAAAGATCTTGGATTTGATCTTGATAAGCTTAATATCAATGGTGGTGCAATTGCACTTGGACATCCGGTTGGAGCATCAGGCTGCCGTATCCTTGTAACACTTCTTCATGAGATGGAGAAGAATGATGCCAAGAAGGGTCTTGCTACTCTTTGCATCGGTGGTGGAATGGGCTGCGCAACTATCGTAGAGCGTCCATAATATAAATACTATTGAGATTCTAAGGCTCTGGCTTTATGGAACCTTAGAATCTCATTGATGTGTAAGCTTGGAAGAATACGCTAATATGAAAGGAAAATACAATGGGATTTGTTAATTATGAAGTAAACGGTGCTGTAGCCGTAATTACAATAAATCGTCCTGAAGCACTCAATGCACTTAATTCTGCAGTACTTGATGATTTAAATGCAGTACTTGATGGAATTGACGCAAACAGCGTAAGAGCAGTTGTTCTTACAGGAGCAGGAGAGAAGTCATTCGTAGCAGGAGCAGATATTGGTGAGATGAGTAAGCTCACAAAGGCTGAAGGCGAAGCTTTTGGCAAGAAGGGAAATGATATCTTCCGCAGAATCGAAACATTCCCTATTCCATTTATTTGTGCAGTAAACGGTTTTGCTCTTGGTGGTGGATGTGAGCTTTCTATGAGCTGTGATATTCGTATCTGCTCAGACAATGCTATGTTTGGTCAGCCAGAAGTAGGCCTTGGAATTACTCCAGGATTTGGCGGAACACAGAGACTTGCACGTACTATCAGCACAGGAATGGCTAAACAGCTTATTTATACAGCTCGTAATGTCAAAGCTGATGAAGCTTATAGAATTGGTCTTGTAAATGCCGTATATCCTCAGGCTGAGCTTATGGGAGCTGCTCTTAAAATGGCTTCACAGATAGCTGCAAATGCTCCTATCGCTGTTCGCGCTTGCAAAAAGGCAATCAATGATGGTCTTTCACTTGATATGGATAAGGCAATTGTAGTTGAAGAAAAGCTTTTTGGAAGCTGCTTCGAGACTGCTGATCAGGCTGAAGGAATGGGCGCTTTTCTTGAGAAGAGAAAAGAGAAAAACTTTACAAATAAGTAATAAATAACCATAATAGAAGATGCGGGGTTTATTTCATACCCGCATAAAAATAATCACTGATAATGATATTTTTAATAAATTTAAGGAGGCAATATAAAATGAAGGTAGCTGTTATAGGCGCAGGCACAATGGGTTCCGGAATTGCTCAGACATTTGCTCAGGCAGATGCTGTTGAGACTGTATATCTTTGCGATATTAAGCAGGAGTATGCAGATGGCGGAAAGGCTAAGATTCAGAAGGGTTTTGATAAGAGAATTGCTAAGGGCAAGATGGAGCAGGCTGCTGCAGATAAGATCATGGCTAAGATTCAGACAGGCCTTAATGAAATCTGTACAGATGCAGACCTCGTTGTTGAAGCTGCACTTGAAGTTATGGACATCAAGAAGAACTGCTTTAAGGAGCTTCAGGAGAACATCGTTAAGAATCCTGACTGCATCTTCGCATCAAATACATCTTCTTTATCAATTACAGAGATTGGAACAGGACTTCCAAAGCCAATCATCGGAATGCACTTCTTCAATCCAGCTCCTGTTATGAAGCTTGTTGAAGTAATTGCAGGAATCAACACACCTGCAGAGACAGTTGAGAAAGTTAAGGATATCTCAGTTCAGCTTGGAAAGACACCTGTTCAGGTTAATGAAGCAGCTGGATTTGTAGTTAACAGAATCCTTGTTCCAATGATTAACGAAGGTATTTGTGTTTATGCTGATGGCGTTGCAGATATCGAAGGAATTGATACAGCAATGAAGCTTGGCTGTAATCATCCTATGGGACCTCTTGAACTTGGAGATTACATCGGACTTGATATCGTTCTTGCCATTATGGATGTTATCTATAAGGAGACAGGCGATTCTAAGTATCGTGCTTGCCCACTTCTTCGTAAGATGGTTCGTGGTAAGAAGCTTGGTTGCAAGACAGGAATCGGTTTCTATGATTATTCAAACGGCGGCAAGGTAGCAGTTGATAAGAAATGAGATTCAATGCTTTAGCCTCAAAAGAGAGGATGTAGCGTAATTTGCTGCATCCTCTTTGGAGGGTTTTAGGAATATTTATGATCAGGTCGGCGTGATTTGATTTTAAATAGATAAATCTATAATTGCACAAAGTGCAACTTTTAAGATGGAGGATAATTAAACATGGACTTTCAGTTGGATCAGCAACATGAAATGGCAAGATCTCTTTTCAAGGATTTTGCAGAAAAAGAAGTAAAGCCTCATGCTATCGATGTGGATGAGACAGAAGAATTCCCCAGAGAAGCAGTAGCTAAAATGCAGAAATATGGTTTTATGGGTATTGCAATTCCGAAGGAATACGGCGGACAGGGCTGCGATCCTCTTACATACGCTATGTGCGTAGAGGAACTGTCAAAGGTTTGTGCTACAACAGCAGTTGTAGTTTCAGCTCACAGCTCACTTTGCTGCGACCCTATCATGAATTATGGCAGCGAAGAGCAGAAGCAGAAGTTCCTTGTTCCTCTTGCTAAGGGCGAGAAGCTTGGAGCATTTGGTCTTACTGAGCCTGGTGCCGGAACAGATGCACAGGGCGTTCAGACAAAGGCTGTTGTTGACGGAGATTCATATGTTCTCAACGGATCAAAGTGCTTTATCACAAATGGTAAAGAAGCTGATGTTTATATCATTATTGCTTATACAGACATTAAGGTTGACGCAAAGGGAAGAAAGTCAAAGATTTTCTCAGCATTTATAGTTGAGAAGAACACTCCTGGCTTCACCTTTGGTACAAAAGAGAATAAGATGGGTATTCGTGGTTCATCTACTTATGAGCTTATTTTCCAGGATTGCAGAATCCCTAAGGAAAATCTTCTTGGAAAAGAAGGACAGGGCTTTAAGATTGCCATGCATACTCTTGACGGAGGACGTATTGGAATAGCTGCACAGGCTCTTGGTATTGCAGAGGGAGCTCTTGACAGAACTGTTGCTTATACAAAAGAAAGAGTACAGTTTGGCAGATCTATTTCAAAGTTCCAGAATACACAGTTCCAGCTTGCTGATATGGCTACAAAGTGCCAGGCTGCACAGCTTCTTGTATACAGAGCTGCTGATGCAAAGAAGAATCAGAGCAGATTCTCAGTAGAAGCTGCACAGGCTAAGCTTTATGCTGCAGAAGTTGCAATGGACGTTACAACTAAGGCAGTTCAGCTTCACGGTGGATACGGTTACATTAGAGAGTACGAAGTAGAGCGTATGATGCGTGATGCTAAGATTACTGAAATCTACGAAGGAACTTCAGAAGTTCAGCGTATGGTAATTTCAGGATCTCTTTTAGCCTAAAAAATGATTTTAAATTGAAATAAATAATTGAAGGAGAAAACACATGAAAGTTGTAGTTTGCATTAAGCAGGTCCCTGATACAAAGGGCGGCGTAAAGTTCAAACCCGATGGAACTTTGGATAGAAATGCCATGCTTGCCATTATGAATCCTGATGACAAGGCTGGTCTTGAGGCAGCACTTAGATTAAAGGATCAGTACGGAGCAGAGGTTACTGTTCTTACAATGGGTCTTCCTAAGGCTGATGGAGTTCTTCGTGAAGCAATGGCTATGGGAGCTGATAAGGGTGTTCTTGTAACAGACCGTGTTCTTGGCGGAGCTGATACATGGGCTACTTCAACAACAATTGCCGGAGCACTTAGAAACCTTGATTATGATCTTATTATCACAGGCCGTCAGGCTATTGATGGAGATACAGCACAGGTTGGACCTCAGATCTCTGAGCACCTTGGAATCCCGGTTATTTCA
Source organism: uncultured Butyrivibrio sp. (assembly GCA_964549585.1). GTDB lineage: Bacteria > Bacillota > Clostridia > Lachnospirales > Lachnospiraceae > Butyrivibrio. The sequence continues at coordinate 25,676 of CAZJWA010000007.1, forward strand.
TATGCTGAGGAAATCAAGATTGATGGAGAATTCGTAGAAGTAAAGCGTCAGTTTGAGGATAGATATCATATCGTTAGAGCTAAGATGCCTTGCCTTGTTACAGCACTTGCAGAGCTTAACGAGCCTAGATATATGACACCAGGCGGAATCTTTGATGCATTTAACAAAGATGTTACAGTTTGGGGAAGAAATGACCTCAAGGATGTAAAAGATTCTGATATCGGTAAGGTAGGTTCTCCTACAGTTATCGCTAAGGCTTCTGATAAGGTTAAGAAGGGTGCCGGCGAGAAGGTTGTTCTCGACTCCCCTGAAGAATCAGTTGATTATATTATCGGAAAGCTTGATGAGAAGCACGTTATCTAATTTTAATATTACATTTCAATATGGAGGAATAAAATGTCTTTAGAAGAATATAAAGGTGTATATATCTTCGCTCAGCAGGTAGACAATGAAATCAGCACGATTTCTCTTGAACTTCTGGGCAAGGCCAAGGATCTCGCAGCAGACCTTGACGAGAAAGTAACAGCTATTCTTGTTGGTTATCAGGTAAAGAATCTTGCAGATAAGCTTGCAGAGTATGGCGCAGATAAGGTTATCGTTGTTGATGATCCTGAACTTAAGGATTACAGAACTGAGCCTTATGCACATGCAATTGCATCTGTAGTAAATAAGTTTAAGCCTGAAATCTTACTTGTTGGTGCAACAGCAATCGGCCGTGACCTTGGCCCTCGTGTTTCAGCAAGAGTTCATACAGGTCTTACAGCTGATTGTACTCAGCTTGAGATTGGTAATTTCCCACTTATTGCTATTGAAGGCCAGGAGCAGAGACATAAGCAGCTTCTTATGACTCGTCCTGCATTTGGTGGTAACACAATCGCTACAATCGCTTGCCCTGATTATCGTCCTCAGATGGCAACAGTTCGTCCTGGAGTTATGCAGAAGAAGGCACCTGTTGCAGGCGCTAAGGCTGATGTTGAAGAGTTTAATCCGGGATTTACAAAGAACGATTGCTATACAGAAATCGTTAAAATTGTTAAAGAAGTTTCTGATGTTGCTAACATCGCTGATGCCAAGATCCTTGTTTCAGGCGGACGTGGAGTTGGAAGTGCTGAGAACTTCAAGATTCTTGATGACCTCGCTGAGGTTCTTCACGGAACAGTAAGCTGCTCACGTGCAGTTGTTGATTCTGGCTGGAAGCCAAAGGATCTTCAGGTTGGACAGACAGGACAGACAGTTCGTCCTCATGTATATTTTGCAATTGGTATTTCAGGTGCTATCCAGCACGTTGCAGGTATGGAAGAGTCTGACATTATCATTGCTATCAATAAGGATGAGAATGCTCCAATCTTTGATGTAGCTGATTACGGCGTAGTTGGAGATCTTAATAAGATTGTTCCTGTTCTTACAAAGAAAATTGCTGCAGCTCTTGAAGCAAAGGGCAAATAATTCTACCGCAGAAACGCTCTTCGGGTTTGCCCGGGGAGCGTTTTTTTAATAGGTGTGCCTAGCACAGTATATATATTTAGCGTAGTATTAGCATAAAGGATTAGACATGAGTAAAAAAGAAACAAAAACAAATGCAATGAGAATTTTGGAAACTGAGAAGATTCCGTTTAAGCATTATACATATGAATGCCCTGATTTTGAAGATGGAATTCAGGTAGCTGATATGTTAGGACTCCCTCACGAAAAGGTATTTAAAACACTTGTAACCGTTGGAGCCGATAAAAATTATTATGTATTCGTAATTCCTATTGAGGATGAGCTTGATTTCAAAAAGTGTGCAAAGTCTGTCGGAGTAAAGGCAGTGGAAATGATACACGTTAAGGATATCAATAAGATTACGGGATATATTCGCGGCGGCTGCACATCAATTGGCATGAAAAAGCAGTATGCTACAAGAATATCAGATAAAGCCAGGCAGCTTCCTCTGGTAATTGTAAGTGGAGGCAGAATTGGTTCTCAGATTGAACTTTCACCAGACGATCTACTTAAAGCATGTAGAGGAGAATTTGCATCTATTACCAAGTAGTGATGAACTAATGGATGACATATAAAACCAAAAGCCAAACAGCTTCTTGCAGAATGGAGAAATTTATATGAAAAGTATTTTGGACTATGAAACAGTAGCTCTTCTCGATGATGAGAATGCGGTTGAGATAATTGATCAGACTAAACTTCCCGGTACGATAACGCTGTTAAAGCTTCATACCGGAGAAGAAATTTGGAATGCTATTTATCTTTTACAGGTAAGGGGAGCTCCGGCAATTGGAGTTGCTGCCGGATTTGGTATATATATTATTATGAAAACAACTGCTGATGCAGAAAATTTCGAGCAGTTTATAGCGCAGTATCATAAAGCACAGGACTACCTTAATTCTTCAAGACCTACTGCTGTAAATCTCTCATGGGCGCTTAATCGAATCGAGCAAAAGATCCTTGAAATCCAACAGCAGGATAAGAGCTCTTTTGACCTGAAATATTATCTTGAAGAAATAAGAAAAGAAGCTGTTACTATTCGAAATGAAGATGTTGAAGTATGTCGAAGAATTGGAGAAAACGGTCTATCACTTGTAAAAAAAGGTGATGGAATTCTTACGCACTGCAATGCAGGACAGCTTGCTACAATCAAATATGGAACAGCAACGGCGCCGATATATCTTGGTTTTGAAAAAGGCTATGATTTCCATGTATACTGCGATGAGACAAGACCACTTCTTCAGGGAGCAAGACTTACGGCCTTTGAACTTTATTCCGCAGGAATAGATACAACTCTTATTTGCGATAATATGTCTGCATCGCTGATGAAAAGCGGACGAGTAAATGCAATATTTGTAGGGTGTGACAGAGTTGCTGCAAATGGAGATGCTGCAAATAAAATCGGTACAAGCGTAGTAGCAACTGTTGCTGCAAGATATCATGTGCCTTTTTATGTATGTGCACCAACTTCAACGATTGACTTAAATACCAAAACGGGTGACAATATTACTATCGAACAGAGAAAACCCGAAGAGGTTACCGAAATGTGGTACAAGGAGAGAATGGCTCCTAAAGGCGTCAAGGTGTATAATCCGGCTTTTGATGTAACAGACAATGAACTGATTAGTGGTATTGTAACTGAATATGGAGTTTTAAAACCTCCTTTTACTGATTCAATAAAGAAAATGTTTACAGAGTTTAAGAATCTAAAGTAGATAGGCAGAATCAAAGATTTACTTTACTTGTTAATTAAATAACACGGTGATAAAATTATTTGTATAAATATTCGAAAGGAGTAATACATAATGGGAAGAAAAGTAGTACTTGCAGGAGCATGCAGAACAGCAATTGGAGTAATGGGTGGTGCTCTTAGCACAACGCCGGCTCCTCAGCTTGGTACAGTTGTAATAAAAGAGGCACTTAAGCGTACAGGAATTAAGCCTGAGATGATAGATGAAGTATATATGGGCTGTGTTATTCAGGCAGGACTAGGTCAGAATCCGGCAAGACAGGCAGCTGTAAATGCAGGAATCCCTGTAGAAGTTCCCGCAACGACAATCAATGTCCTTTGCGGTTCAGGACTTCACTGCGTAAACCTTGCAGCAAAGCTCATTTCTATGGGAGATGCTGATATTATTGTAGCAGGTGGAATGGAGAATATGTCAATGGCTCCTTACCTCATGAGAAATGGCCGTTTTGGCTATCGTATGGGTCCTGGAACACTTGAAGATTCTATGATCACAGATGCTCTTACAGATGCATTTGGACATTATCATATGGGTATTACAGCAGAGAATATTGCTGAGCAGTGGCATCTTACCAGAGAGCAGCTTGATGAGTTTGCAGCCTGGTCTCAGGATAAAGCTCAGAAGGCTATTGCCGATGGTAAATTCAAGGATGAAATCGTTCCTGTTGAAATTAAGAAAAAGAAAGAGACAATTCTTTTTGATACAGATGAAGGCCCTCGTCCTGGTGTTACAGCAGAGTCTATTGGAAAACTTCGTCCTGCATTTAAGAAGGATGGCGGCGTAGTTACAGCAGCAAATGCTTCAGGAATCAACGATGCAGCTGCAGCTATTATTGTTATGAGTGAAGAGAAGGCCAAAGAGCTTGGAGTAAAGCCAATGGGAACATGGATTTCCGGAGAGCTTGCAGGATGTGATCCTTCAATAATGGGAATTGGACCTGTACCTGCTACAAAGAAGGCAATGGCTAAGGCTGGTTATACAATTAATGACTTTGACCTTATTGAGGCAAATGAAGCATTTGCAGCCCAGTCTGTTGCAGTTCAGCACGATCTTGGCTTTAGTAGTGATATACTTAATGTTAATGGCGGAGCTATTGCTCTTGGACATCCGGTTGGATGCTCTGGAACAAGAATCCTTGTAACACTTCTTCATGAAATGGCAAGAAGAGATGCCAAGAAGGGCCTTGCAACTCTTTGTGTTGGCGGCGGAATGGGCTGTGCAGCAATAGTTAAAAGATAAAATAATTTAACAATGATTTGGAGACTGTAAATGGCTGAAATCACGACCTATGAAATTACTGATGAAGAAAATGAGAATATGAAGGACCCAAAGCTCATCGACGAACTTAGCAGTAGTTTATTTAACAATGAGCTTGAGCTTTGTGCGGCTTCGGGCGGCAACATGGAAGAAATAAAAGCTGCAGGTCTTAATCTTGATCAGCTAACTGAGATACGTAAGGGCTTACAGTCAGGTGTTGATATCAGTAAGTTCCTTGATGCACGAATTCCGTGGATTCAAATGGAAGAGCTGCGTCTGGAGCTTGCTGAGAACATTGATATGTCGAAGTACAGAGCACAGGGATTTGAACTAGAGCAGATTTCTGAGATTAGACAGGGTATTTCTGATGGCGTCGATGTATCTATGTATGCGAATAAGACCTATTTTGCCGAGCAGATGCGTGAGATAAGACTTGGTCTATCTCATGATGTTCCGGTATTGTTTTACAAGGATCCAAAATTTGATTGGATGCAGATGGCAGAGATTCGTCTTGGTATTGAGTCGAATGTTGATATTTCGCTCTATGCCAGAGTTTCTGTGCCTTTTCAGAAAATGAGGGTTATCAGGCAGAGTATGCATGATGGCCTTTTTTTTGACGCAGGAGATATCGAGAAGTATGATGCAGGAGTACTTGAACAGATACATCAGGCATTTTTGCAGGGACTTGATATCAAGAATTATTTATTGCATGGATATGGCGCGAGAGCGCTTGAGCAGATTCGAATTGCTCTTGCGGAAGGCATCTCGCTTACAAAATATATTAGCCGTGAAATGAGCGGAGATTCAATAAAGGAAATTAGAATAGGGCTAGAAGAGAATCTTGATGTCTCCTGCTATGCAAGCATTGATTATGGCTGGCAGCAGATGAGAGAGATTCGTAAAGGACTTGAAAGACGTGTAAATGTTCACCTTTATTCAAATCCGTACTATTTATACTCACAGATGCGGGAAGTTCGAAAAGGACTTGAAGAAAATCTCGATGTTTCTGCTTATAATAATCTAATTTATTCATCCGCTGAGATGCGCGCAATACGGCATAAACTTGAAAAGGGTGAGAGCATTGAGAGCAGTAATTCCTTTGATGAAGAAGAGGAAGAATATCAGTATATATTTAGCGATAAGGAGTACAATGGAGAATTATCTGAAGAAGAGCGAGCCGAGCTTGATAAGCAAAATCACTACCTGAAGTTTACAGAGGATGGACTCAAATGCTTTCTTAAGCTTCCGACACCGGGACGAGGTAAGGACTATACACTTGACCTTGTTTTGGCTATTCTGCAGCGGGCAAATGTTGTTTATGGTGTAAAAAGAAATACGATTTCCAGTGTGCTTCTTAACGAAGACTTCAACAAGGATATTCTTGTTGCAGAGGGACAACCACCAGTTAATGGAGAAAATGGCTATTATGAATTCTTTTTTGATGTAAACACTCCAAGTGCGCCTAAAGAGGACGAAAACGGGCAGGTTGATTATTCTGAAGTGAAGTTCTTTGAAGAAGTAAAGGTTGGAAATAAAATAGCAGAGTACCATAGTGCCGTAAAGGGAACAAACGGTATGAATGTTCATGGTAAACCTATTCAGGGAATAAACGGAAGAGAGAAGCCTATACTAAAGGGAAGAGGATTTCTTTTACTACCGGATGGAAAAAACTATGTAGCAGCGGTATCAGGCGTTGTACGAGCTGATGAGAATGAACTCTCAATCAATAAACTTCTAGTACTGGATTCTCTTTTAGCAAAGCAAGGAGCTGTAAACTTTTCCGGAAGCGTGTGGATAAAGGGTGATGTTCAAAAAGGTTCATCTATTACGGCGCTTGGAGACATTGTAGTTGACGGATTTACTGAGGGAGCAGATATTACAGCAAAGGGCGCGGTTGTTCTTAAACAGGGTGCGTCATCAACAGGCAGTATAAAGGGCAGAATCGAAGCCGGAGGAGATGTATACGGTAAATACTTCCAGCAGATGGAAATACATACCGGAAAATCACTATACACCAATTCATGTACTAATTGTGATATAATGGCAGAAGGACGAGTTGAGTGTGTGGGAGAGCGTGGAACAATTTACGGTGGAACGCTCACAGCGCTTATGGGATGCGAATGTGCTTTCCTTGGCAATGAACAGAATATCAAGACAGTCATTTCACTTGGAGTAACTAACAGACTTATGGGTGAGTATAATGATAAGGAAAGAGAACTGGTTAAGGTAAAATCAGAACTTGATAGATTCAAAGCTGAAAAAACGCGTCTGGATGAAACACAGGTAAAGACTAAAGAAGAGCTTCAATGGAAGATTAAGATTAATATAGCAGTAGGAATGAAGAACAAGGAGCTTGCTTCTTTAGAAGAAGAGCTTAACGCTATAAGGGACAGAATTTACTGCATAAGTAGCGCAAGCGCAAAGGTTAGGAATACTGTCTATGCCGGTACAATAGTTGAAACTGACGGAGTACAGCTTACAGTGGGACAGAATAGATCAGAGAAGAACGGTATCATTTTTAGAAAAGATCGAAGCTCTAATTCATGGGTGAGGTTGGGAAAAATATGATTACTTCAAAACGTACTATTCTTGTAGTTGATGATTCGGAAATCAACAGAGGTATACTAAAAGAAATCTTTTCTTCAGATTATCTTGTAATTGAAGCAGCTGATGGCAAAGAGGCAATGGAGAAACTTCTTAAAGGAAGAGACTTTATTGCAGTTGTTCTGCTTGATACTGTCATGCCGCTTATGGATGGCTATCAGGTGCTCAAGAAGATGAATGAAAATGGACTTCTTGAGAAAATACCAGTTCTGATGATAACAGCAGATACATCCACCGATGCAGAGAAAACCAGCTATCAGATGGGCGCGATGGATGTTGTTAGTAAACCATTTGATTCTTATGTTGTTAAACAAAGAGTAAACAGAGCTGTTCAGATTTATGATAGCCGCAATAATCTTGAAAATAGAGTAAATGAACAGACAAAGGCGCTTAGACAACAATTCCTGACGCTTCAGAAGCAGGAAAGAATGATTCATGATACAAACAGAAGAATTATTGATACAATCTGTACAATAGTAGAATTTCGTAATCTTGAAAGTGGAAACCATCTTAAAAGAATACGAGGCTTTGTCGGTATTCTTGGACAGACTACCATGAAGCTTTATCCGGAGTATGGACTTACTCAGCAAAAGCTTGACGTAATTATGGATGCTTCCTCGCTTCATGATATCGGTAAGATAGTTATTTCGGATGCAGTTCTTTTAAAGCCTGCTAGACTCTCCAAAGAAGAGTTTAAAATAATGAAGTCACATACTACGCGTGGATGCGAGATTGTTAACATGATTGGCGATATGCAGGATAAAGAGTATTATGCTTATAGCTACGATATCATTAGGCACCATCATGAAAGATATGATGGAAAGGGCTATCCTGACGGGCTTAAAGGCAATCAGATATCGATTGCGGCGCAGCTTACTTCTATAGCGGACTGCTACGATGCGCTTATTACTGAACGTGTATATAAAGCAGCTTATTCCTGTGACAAGGCTTATGAAATGATACAAAATGGTGAATGCGGAGCGTTTTCACCTAAAATGTTAAACTGCTTTACTGCGGACAAAGGGCAAATGGAAGAGTTGTTTAATGAAATCAAGGCACAGGAAGCTGAGAGTATGGACCTTGATGATGAAGAAGATGATGATGTTTGAGTAAGCTTTCAAACTAATGAAGGTTAAAGAATGAGCGAAGAAGGGATGTTTTTAACATTTAGAATATGCATATTGTTATGTGCGTTAATTACCTTTCATAACATGAAAAATAATCGTAGTGCCGGAAAAAGGGCATCTATGTTTTACAAGCTACTGCTCATGACTTTGCCACTGTTAGTAATGAATTCTGCAGCGTACCTGTTTGGGCTTTTTGATGATAAATATCTTATTTTTGCTACATCAGCGAGCATATTATATTATCTTTTCTTTACAGTTATGGTGTTTATGCTCTTTATATACAGTGGCAAATATTTAAATCTGGATCTGGCTGATAAAGGGAAGTTTTGGGCAGCTTTTAGATTCGCTCCTGTGATTATTTATTTGGTAGCAGGAATTTTGGATAGGACGCAAACAGCAGCGTTTGGTGTATTACTTGTTTTTATTGAACTATCACACCTTGATTCAATGAACAAGATGGTTTCGCTTGATCCGCTTACGAGACTTAATAATAGAAATGAGCTTAGAGGCTTTTTGAAGGTAAAGCTCGAGAATCCTTCATCCAGGAAAAAAATCTGTGTAATGATGATGGATATGAACGGCTTTAAGACAATCAATGATACGTATGGACATGTAGAAGGCGATAAAGCCTTAAAGAGAGTTGCCATGTGTCTTAAGAGGTCCTGCGCAGACGTTCCAAGCAGACCATTTATTGCGAGGTACGGAGGGGATGAGTTCACAATCGTAATGGAAACGGAAAGTGATCTTGAAGCCGAGAGACTTAGCGAAATGATAAGCATGACGATAACACTTGAGAATAACAAGGCTAAGGCACCATATCAGCTTAATATGTGCATCGGGATGGCAAGATGGAACAGTAACATGAAAACAGCACTTGATCTTATTGATGCTGCTGATTTGCAGCTTTATGAAAAGAAATCAAGACGCCGCGGTAAGGAAAAGAAACGCGCACTGGCCTGATATTGATTCTTGCTACGTGGATTATATAAAAATGCCAAGACCAAATAAATGGCCTTGGCATTTCTTTTGCGCCTTAAGTGCTTATTCTTGTGAGCTCCTACATGATTTGCTGTTTACTTTTAGGGACTCAGGTTGTGTGAAGACTCTTCCTCTAACAGGATATAGTGCATTTAGAAGAATTTCTCCAAAAACTACACAAGAAATGATTTCTCCAATTCCTACAGTGACCATTAAATATAGAATTATGTCACCAACGCCATAAGCGTACTTAAGCACGAATGGAATAATTATCGCATTTGAAATTACTGGTGGAAGACTGCAAAGAAAACGATGCTTTCTAAGCGCATATGTTCCAAGGCATCCGATAAGTGTTGCAAGTGTTCCAAAAACAATATCAGGAAGTGCGCTGCCAAGAAAAATATTACTAAGAAGGCATCCTATAGCAAGTCCAGGAATAGCTGCAGGTGTAAAAAATGGGAGAATTGTCAGTGCTTCAGAAAATCTGCACTGAATGGCACCACTTGCAAGATCAAAACCACTTGCGAAGATGGTAAGAACTACATAGAGAGCTGCGATAACGGCAGCCTGAACAATAAAATAAGTTCGATTTTTTTGCATAATGTTATGCTCCTTTAGTTTTTTGGGAGTGGGAAGGAAAACACTCCTATTTAATTTTGTTACAACGTTGTATACATTAGCACGAGATAATCTTGAAGTCAATGATATTTCTTTTGTCTAAAATTTAATTAGGAGTCATATTTCTTTTGCCTAAAATAATTTCTTTTGCAAAAAAGATAATTTGCGCTAAAGTAATTTGTGGAATAACCGATAATTGTAGTAGGAAAGCTAAAAATTTTATTGTCTTCTAAGAAAGGAGGCAGCTTATGCGTATAGAAGCATATAACCAGGTACAGCAGCTTTATAACAACAGCAAGGTCAAAGCGACGAGTGCGACAAACACGGCAAAGCGCAGTGATGGCGTACAGATTTCTTCTTTTGGCAAGGATATTCAGACTGCAAAGCAAGCAGTAGATGCAGTAGCTGATGTCAGAGAGGATGTAGTTACTCCTCTAAAAAATGCTGTTCAAAGCGGTACCTATAATGTAAGTAGCAGCGATTTTGCTGATAAACTGCTTGCAAAATACAATGAGAGTGAAAGCATTCTCTAAAAATTAAATTTGTATACTGACTCTTAATGGAATAAGAAACAGTATATGTACAGGAGGATGATCCCTATGGCAAGCCTTATGGAGGACCTGATCAGCATTCTTAGTCAGGAGAACAAAGAGTATAAGACTCTTTTGGGATTATCAAGCAAAAAGACTCCAATTATTGTAAAAGGAGATCTTGAAGCACTGGCAGCAATCACGGATGAAGAACAGTGCGTAGTTGCAAAAATTGCAGCTCTGGAGAAAAAACGCCAGGTAGCAATGAGAGATGTGGCTAACGTACTGAACAAGGATGTTAAAACATTGAAACTGACAAGTCTGGTTAAAATGCTTGATAAAAGACCTGAGGAGCAAAGAAAACTCAGTATCGAGCGCGATAACCTAAGAGACGTTGCATCAAATGTTAATCGGGTCAACGCCCAGAATAGAGCTCTTTTGGAGAACTCTCTGGAGATGGTTGAATTCGAGATGAACATCCTGCAATCTTCCAAGAGAGCACCGGAATCAGCAAATTATACAAAGCTGGCAGGTACGTCAGGTGATGCAATCGGATTAGATTCAGGCAGATTTGATCAGAAACAATGAGCTGCAGATAATCCATTAGCAAACCCAACTACCTGTCTTTTTTATTTAAAGAAGGAATAAAAATATGTCTTTAATGTCAAATCTCTATGTGGGAAATTCAGGACTTACAACTGCACAAAATGCCCTTAATACGGTTGCCCACAATATGTCGAATATTGACACTGATGGATATACCAGGCAGCAGATTTCCCTTGGTACTTCAAATTATGTAACAACTTCCAAGACTAATTTCGCTGTGAGCTATACTCAGACTGGAACCGGCGTAGTTTATTCTGAATGTAAGCAGGTTAGAAGTACTTTTCTAGATAAGTCATATAGACTCGAAAATGGAAGAAACGAATTTTACAACGTTTCTTATAATTCTATAAATGAAGTTGAAGATGAGCTTCAGGAAATGAACGGTGCTGAGTTTGCAGATGCACTTTCAAATTTGTGGTCATCGGTGCAAAACCTTGCAAATGATCCAACATCAGCAGTTAATCAGAGTACTTTTGTTACCAGAAGCAGTGAGTTTATTGAAAAGGCGCAGGCAGTATATAAAGGTCTTGTTTCTTATCAAAGTACACTTAATACTTCTGTAAAAACAGCTGTTGATACGATTAATAGTTACGGAGACCAGATAAATACTCTTAATCATCAGATTGTACTAGTCGAGGCAAGTGGGGTTGAGCATGCAAATGATTTAAGAGATCAGCGAAATCTTCTTCTTGATAAGCTTAGTGCGTATGGAAATATTTCTTATGATGAAGATAAATTCGGATCAGTTACAGTAAGCTTTGAAGGAACACAGTTTGTAACTTCTGATCATGTTAATCACCTGGGTCTTGATACGACTGAAAGTTCAGTGGGCTATTATACTCCATACTGGGAATTTGCAGCAAAGCAAAATGATGATGGCACTCTTGATATTAGTGGTGCACATGTTTATGATCTGACACAGGCGGTTTCAACAGAAGCAAATACTGATGTCGGTAAACTAAGATCAATCCTGTTATCGAGAGGTGACCACAATGCCACCTATCATGATATTCAGGATAGTGAAGATTATTACGATGATAATATTGCACAGTCTACACTGATGAACGTTGAAGCTGAATTTGATCAGTTGGTAAATAATGTAATCCTTGCAATCAATAATGTTCTTGAAAATGCTTCAAGTAACCAGGCTACAAAGGATGGAACCGGAGATGCTACTGATTATCTGATGTTTAAGATGGTCGATGAGGATTCTACACTAAAATATGATATTGATGATGATCATAAGGCAGGAGAGAATCTTACAGGCTTTACTATCGCTAATACTCAGGTAAATGAAGACCTTTTACAAACACCAACGCTTAATACTTTTGTTAATGCGGATGACAGTACTGATCAGGCAGCTGCAGATGCACTAAAGGCAGCATTTACTACCAAGAGCTATACTCTTAACCCAAATGTTTCAACAGTTACAGACATAATTGATTCATACAGCAGTCTTGTTTCACAGGTGGCAAATACCGGTGACGTTGCAAGTAGTATCACTACATCGCAGGCTGCTACGCTTTCATCAATTTCAGATGCAAGAGAGCAGATAATCGGAACTTCAAGCGATGAGGAACTTCAGTATATGATTGAATTTCAAAATGCATACAATGCTTCAAGCAGATATATCAACGTAATTAATCAAATGCTTGAGCATCTGGTAACATCACTTGGCAGTTGAAAACTTATAATCAAAACGGTATACACAATTCTTCCATGCAAAAGAGGGAGCACTTATGTCATCTACTTTTTTTGGACTAAACATTGCAGCATCAGGTCTTAGAGCTTCTAATGCAGCAATGAATACAACTGCAAATAATATCGCGAATGTTGATACTACAGGCTATACGAAGCAGAGCGTTGCGACGCAGGCTTCGGCAGCTCTTCAGTCATTTGCAACCTATGGCTGTGTTGGAGCAGGCGTAGATACTATTGCGATTGAGCGTTCAAGAAATGAATTTTATGATACAAGATATCGCAATAATGAACAGCTTCTTGGAGAATACACGCAGAAAGAGTATTACAGCAGTCTTTTGTCAGATTATATTACTGATAATGGAACAACCGGATTCAATTCTCTTTTTTCAACAATGACAGCTAATCTCCAAGCGGTAATGACCGCTGCAGGAACTTCTACAACGAAGACTCAGTATGTTTCATCACTTAGCAATCTGACCGAGTATTTCAATACTATCAGCGAAGAACTACAGCAGATGCAGAGTGATATCAATGACGAAATTAAGGTTAGGACCGATTCAATAAGCTCTATTGCGCAGGAAATATCTACATTAAATCAGCAAATCAATACAATTGAGATGACAGGAACCGCAGCAAATGATCTTAGAGATCAAAGAGATGTTCTTGTTGATAAGCTTTCCAAGATAACGGATGTTGAAGTAAAAGAGAGCAAAGTAATTGATGAGAATGACCCAACAAGAGATACCGGGGCAACCAGATATCAGGTCTTTATTGCAGGCGGACAGACACTTGTAGATAACTACGATTACAGGCAGCTTATATGTGTAGCTAGAGATTCTACAGAATCAATAAACCAAAATGATATAACCGGTTTGTATGATATTAAGTGGGCATCAGCAAGCTTTAAAGATGGTTCAAGTATTTTCCTTGGCGATTTTAATTTAAATAATGCAAATATCGGCGGTGAGCTTCAAGGGCTTATCGAGATGAGAGATGGTAATAATAAGCAGTATTTTAATGGAATGACAGATGTTTCATCGTGGACGGATACTTCTGGTGATATCAGTACATCTGCTACGACTATAAGCATAACAACTACTGCATCTTATCTTTCCAACATGGCTAAATGTACTCTTCCTGAAGCAGGAACTATTACTATTGGAAGCAGAGATTATGCATACGATTCCTGGTCTTATGATGGAGATGGCAATTATACATTTTCTTTAACAAGTGGTCAGGATGTTTCTAAACTTAATTCTGCTACTGCTAATGAGAGCGTTAAGGTTGGAGAAGCTGTTTCGTATCAGGGAATTCCTTACTATATGGAGCAGATGAATGAATGGATAAGAAACTTTTCTTCTTCAGTAAATTCAATTTCTGAAAGCGGATATACATCGGACGGACAAGCCGGGATAAATCTTTTTACAGGAACCAAAACAACTGATTCGGCAAGCCAGTATTCATATGATGATTTAGTTAATGATAAGAAGCTTTATTATTACCTTACAGCAGGAAACTTTGCGGTAAACACATCACTTTCGGATAATGCCGATCTTCTTGCTACCAAAAAAGATATTTCTGAAGGTGAAGATGAATTCCTTAATCTGAGCTCTTTATATTCAATGATGACCAAAGATGAGATTTTTAGAGGAGCGACGGCAGGAGATTTCTTATCAAAGGTTCTTGCTGATGCTTCACTTAATGAAAGCAATGCAAAGACGATGAAGACAACCTATACATCCCTTCAGAATACCATTGGAAACCAAAGGCTTTCTGAATCGGGCGTCGATGAGGATGAAGAAGCATCTGCACTTATTAAGTATCAGAATTCATATACGTTATCTTCAAAAATGATACAGACATTATCAGAAATATATGACAGGTTGATTATTGAAACTGGTGTTTGAAGATAAAGATAATATGCATTTGCTAAAAGAGGTGAGAATATGCGTATAACAAACAAGATCATGAATAACAATTCTCTTTATAATATTAATATCAATAAGGAGAATGAGGATAAGCTTAGTACCATGACCTCTACAGGAAAAAAGATAACAAGACCTTCTGATGATCCTGTTATTGCCATAAGATCTCTCAGCCTTAGAAGTAACGTTACCATGCTGACACAGTATTATTCCAAGAATGCATCAGATGCTGAAAGCTGGCTTGACGTAACCGAGGACTCTCTATCAACTGTAAGTGAAGTCTTAACTGATCTTAGAAAGCAGGCAGTAAAGGGCTCGAATGATTATCTTACGCTTGATGATTTATCTACTATTATTACGCAGATGGATAAGCTTTCAGATGAATACTATTCAACTGGAAATGTAGAATATGCCGGAAGATATGTTTTTACTGGATACAGAACCGGCACGGCGCTTACATATAGTTCTACAACAACAGCAGCTTATACAGGACTAAATGATGAATTTATTGCAACTGATGTTGACACCTCTACGAGAATACTTGGACTCAATTCGCTAGTTGCAGATACTACAACGACTTCGACTAAGGCAGAATCAGATATAAGTGAAGCTGAAATTGGAAGAATCAGATTATCATATTCAAATCTTTCTTCTGCAGCGGCAGGAGATGTATCACTAAATTACAGAACAACTATGACTGTTGGAGCATCAACTTCTGTAGCAACGACGGATAATAAGACACTTGCTGTTACCTATAAGGATTCAACAGGAGCGATATTTAACGTAAATGTTCCAACTTCAGGAGAAACAGTAACATCATCAGGATCTACATACAAAGCTTCATATGATTCCAGCTCGAATAGTTATACCGTTACAATTAATGGTGATACTTCGAATACACTTGAATTTAACAGCGACGGCGTATGTACAAGTCTTGGCGATAAGCTTTCTGCTTCTGCAAATATAAGTGACTTAACTACTTCTACTATTTCTTTTACCAGTAATGGAACAACTGAGACGATTAAGATTCCGATTACAGGAAATACGGATAAACCCTACACAGTAGCGGTATCTAATGGTAGTACTCCGGCAACAGGCTATACAGTTACAGTCCATACCGATGGAACCTACACAGTAAGGAACACAACTTCTCTTGCAGGTTCAACAGGTGATAATGTAGTTAATCTTACAGCAAACGGAAGCGTTGATTCTTCTTATATAGAAAAAACGGCAACCTGTGCGGGAGTGATTGACTCAGGCTTTACTGATAGTGCAATAGATGCTATATATAGTGATCTTGCAAATAGTAGTAGTGCAAATGCAAATAGTTTCTACTTAAATGCAGCTACAGGTGAAATCCTTCTCGGTACAGGACTTACGAGTACTCTTTCATCACTTTCTAATATCACTAATGCTAACTCGATAGATGTGGTTTATAATAAGAGCAGCTGGGAAGAGGGAGATATCAGACCCGAGAATCTCTTTACCTGCACTTCGAATGGAGTCGTCTATAATGGCGGATCAAGTTCTCAGACGATGAAATATGATGTTGGCTATAATCAGACAGTGGAAGTAAATACTACTGCTGATGAAGTCTTTACAACTGATGTTTCAAGGGATATTGAGGATTTACAAAATATCTATGATGACATGGTTTCACTTTCTGATAAGATTACGACGATAAAGTCAAAGCTAGAAGATACAACTTTGTCAGATGCGGATAAGGAAACTCATACAAGTAAGCTTGCTGCGGCAAATAAGGCATATTCCTATCTTCAGGACTCCATGATGAACGAATTTGGTAAAAAGATTACCAGCATTCAGGATAGCCTTGATAAAGCAAACATAGCAGTTACTGAGAATGGTACACGTTCAAAGAGACTAGACCTTGTTAAAACAAGACTACAGAACCAGCTTACAACCTTTAAAACACTACAATCTGATAATGAGGATGCTGACCTTGCAGAAACAGCAACAAACCTGTCCTCTGCACAGCTCACATACCAGGCATCACTCATGGCAACAGGCAAAATAATGCAAACGTCGTTAATGGACTACATCTAAAACCAAGGGTGACGAAGTCTTGCTTTTCCTGAATGAATTCCATGCTTGCATGGGAATACATTCAGGAAAATGCAAGACCTGGGAACCCGAAATACATGAGGAAGTAGCGCGATTAGCGCGGATTCCGAATGTATAGGCATGCGGGAGTGCGAAGCACGAAGCAGGCCGTTTGGTTTTAGATAAGTAGTGGGATACATCATGAATATTTTATACTTGGAGGCAACGAGATGAAAATTAATACAAAGGTTTTTGGAGAAACAGAAATTGATGACAACAAAATTATTATATTTCCGAAGGGACTCATTGGATTCCCGGATCTTAAAGAATTTGCACTAATCTATGATATTGAAAAGGGCAAAAAAACTATTCAGTGGCTTCAGTCAATTAATGAGCCGGGTTTTGCACTTCCTGTAATAGACCCGTTATATGTCTGTGATGGATACAATCCTAAAATTGATGATGACGTCCTTTCAGACGTAGCACCTCTTGATGATAACAGCATACTTGTTCTTGTAACTGTAACGGTTCCTCATGACCTTAAGAAAATGACGGTAAATTTGAAGGGACCCTTTGTAATAAATGCAGATACCAGAAAAGGATGCCAGGTTATAGTAGAAGATGATAGCTATGCTGTAAAATATCCTATATATGATATTCTTCAGGAAAAGAAAAAAAATAACTGATAAGACAATAGACTAAAGAATTCGTGGAGGGACATATATATGTTAGCATTATCTAGAAAAAAGAATGAATCAATTATTATAAATAATGATATAGAAATTACTATACTCGATGTACGTGGCGATCAGGTCAAGATTGGAATTACTGCGCCAAAGCAGATACCGATTTATCGAAAAGAAGTGTATGTACAGATACAGCAGGAAACCAAAGCAGCTACTGATTCAGCAAATGTTGAGGGACTTAATGACCTGCTATGATATAATTGAATAAATCTGAAATTGTCAGGACTGCTGTCTAAAATGAGGATGGCAGCCCTTTTTAATTTTATTCTTTGTGGAGGAAATGTTTTGAACATCTTGTATTACGACTGGAAGGAATTTACCGGAAGAGATTGCAGAGAAGTTATGCGCGAGCTTGGACAAAACGTATCAGAGTTTTATTTTGATTGGAAAAGCATAGATATGGATGAAGCTTTTTTCCAAGCTGCCATCCTGCAAATCGATAACTCCGTCAAGGAAGGAAGACCCATTGACGCAGTCTTTAGCTTTAATTATTTCCCGGTTCTTGCAAAGGCAGCATATGCAAAGGGCGTTCGATATATTTCATGGATATTTGATTCTCCTCATATGCCTCTTTCCTCTGAATCCGTAAGATTCGACACAAATCGAATTTTCATTTTTGACAGGGGACTTTTCCTTAAGATGCAGGAGGAAGGCATTGACACTGTAAGATATATGCCGCTTCCTGTTAATGGAAGACGTATGCTTTCTTTGTCAAAAGAGCTGGATACTCCCACTCCGGTAATCGAGCATGAGGTTTGTTTTCTTGGAAGTCTTTATGATAATGAATACAATTTCTATGAGGAAGCCGAAAAGTATTTTCCAGATGAGCTAAGGGGCTTTTGCCATGGCCTTTTTGAAGCACAGCAGCACCTTTTTGGGGTTAATCTGATCAATGATAAAGAAGCACTTCCTGATAAAAAAATTGCCGAAATAGCGAAATATATGAAATTTAGTCTTTCCGGGAATTATAAGATTGATAAAAATCAGACAATCAGAGACATATTAAGTAAAAAGGTAACACAGCTTGAAAGAAAAAAGCTGCTTGAAAGCTTTGGGCAGAAATTCAAGGTGGATCTTTATACTCAGTCTTATTCACCCTTTGTAGATTTTGTATATGATCTTGGTCACGCTGAATATTATCAGAAAATGCCTCATATTTTTCATAGAAGCAGAATAAACTTAAATTTCACGATGAGATCGATTCGAACCGGAATTCCGCTTCGGGCAGTGGATATTCTATCGGCAGGAGGATTTCTTTTGTCAGGGTATCAGGAGGAGCTTTCAGAGTACTTTGAAAATGGACAGGAAATAAGCCTTGCAATGAATCCTCGTGAAATGGAAGAACTTATCACCTATTATCTTAAACCTGAACATGAAAAAGAGAGAGAGTATATTGCGCTAAATGGACAGAAGAAAGTAATAGAACTTTTTGATTACAGAGTTCTGCTTCCACAAATTTTAAACGAAAAATAATTTGCTCTAAAGAAATTTTGCGTTATTCCGATATATGAAGTAGATAGGTAAGCTAACTAATCTTTTGGCTTGTATATAAAACAAACAGCCCAGGTTGCAGGGATGCAAAAGAGCTGGAAACCCGATAAAAACGTCGTGTATATGGAGGTAAGTTTGAAAGCGAATTTTCAAACTACGAGGTCAAGCTGCGCTAGACCTCGAGCCATTTGAGCTCCTCAAATGCAGTCGCAGCATGGAGGCTGGAAATGGGAATGGTTAGTGCAGTAAGTGATTACAATTCAAATCGAAATTCGGCGAATACATATAATAAAGTATCGTCAAATGATTCATCCTCGAAAGTAAATGCTTCTACGCCTAAGGATAGCGGAAGCCAGACGGCAGATACTTCGGCTGAAAACATTCAGATAGCAGAGGTTACTGATCCTAGTGTTAAAACAAACTATCAGACTGAGATGAATGGTATTCAGGCTAATGAGCAGAAAATAGTCGAAGAAAACGCAAAGATTAGAAAGGCTGTTGGAGATCTAAATAAGAAGATGGCCAATAATACTGAAGCAATTTTCGGAATTCATGATGGAACAAATCGTGTAACTATCAAGATTGTTGATAAGGATACTAAGGAAGTAATTAGAGAAGTTCCTGCTGAGAAGACTCTTGATATGATTGAAAAGGTTTGGGAGATGGCAGGAATACTTGTTGATGAGAAACGATAATTTGCATGAGTAATTATCATGAATATGATTATTCTTTTGCAAGGCAGGATTAGAAATGAGGTGACAACAATATGTCAACTATTAGAATGACAGGACTAAGTTCAAATCTGGATACAGAGAGCATGATTACCGCTCTTACAAGTACATATCAGACTAAAGTAGATAATCTTAAGGGTGAGCAAAAAAAACTTTCATGGAAGCAAAGTGCCTGGAAAACTCTAAATACCCAGGTTACAAGCTTTTATAATGGTACGCTTAGCTCAATGAGATTTTCAGATGCATATAATAAGAAGACAACAACGTCGACTAATACAAGCGCTGTTTCTATAGTAACCGGAGACTCAGCAATGAATACGACGCAGAGCCTTAGTATTACAAATATAGCTAAGACGGCATATCTTACAGGCTCTAAGCTAAATACTACTGATAGCTCTACTACTATGTCTACACTTGGCCTTACATCAGATAGCACTCTTTCATTTGCGATTGGTGGAAGTTCAACTGATACCATAAGTGTAGATGTAGCTACGACGGATACAATTAAAGATGTGATTGCCAAAATTAATGGGGCAACTTCTTCGTCAACTTCGACAGGTGTTAAGGCAAGCTTTGATTCTACAAACGGAAGAATATACATTGCAGGCTCTGATACTGGTACGGCAGCAAGCTTTGGAGCACCAACTGGTTCTTCAGACCTTCTTAAGGCTCTTGGACTTGATACTACTGCCTCTACAAATGCAGCAGTGTATTCTAAAGGAGAGGATTCTACTATTACATTAAACGGTGTTGAATATACATCAAATTCAAACACCTTTGAAATTAATGGTCTTACTATCACAGCAAATGAAGAAGCTTCTGGGATAACACTTAACACCAAGTATGATACAAGTGGAATTTATGACCTTATTAAGAATTTCTTTTCGGAATATAATACCTTGATGAATAAGGTATCAAGTCTTTATAATGCTGATTCGGCAGATAGCTATAACATGCTTACCGATGATGATAAGGACAGCATGACAGATGATGAGATAACCGACTGGGAAGATAAAATTAAGGCTGCTCTTCTTCGTAAGGATGATACTCTAGGAACGTTTCAGGATTCTATCACTACTCTTATGCAGCAGTCATTTGACGTAAAGCTTGCAGATGGAACAACTTCAAGTCTATCGCTTGCTTCATTTGGAATTAACACGCTAAGCTATTTTGAAGCTGATGAATATGAGAGAAATGCTTATCATATTGACGGTAATTCATCAGATAGCTATACAAGTGGAAATACAGATCTTTTAAGTAAATATATTGCTTCTGATCCTGACGCTTTGGCAAGCTTTTTTACAAGCCTTACAAAGAGCGTTTATTCCAAGATGACAGATCTTATG
Organism: uncultured Butyrivibrio sp.; assembly: GCA_964549585.1. Classification (GTDB taxonomy): domain Bacteria; phylum Bacillota; class Clostridia; order Lachnospirales; family Lachnospiraceae; genus Butyrivibrio. Next base: position 46,624 of record CAZJWA010000007.1, read on the forward strand.
GCAGGTACGGATTACAGTACCTCATATACATTGTATGAGGATAAGCTCATGGCGTCTCAGTACAGCGATTATACTGACAGCATCGCAGATGCAGAGGATGCACTTACTGCCAAGCAAGACTATTATTATACAAAGTTCTCAGCAATGGAGACAGCACTCTCAAAGCTTAATTCAACGCAGAGCTCACTGAGCTCATTGTTTGGGTCTTAATAAAAACGTTAAAATCAAATCTGTGGGATTTGATTTTAAGTTT
>CAZJWA010000007.1:46976-68693 GCA_964549585.1 uncultured Butyrivibrio sp.
CGTTAAAATCAAATCTGTGGGATTTGATTTTAAGTTTTAATCAAATCTTTTGGTACAAAAATACTATAATATGGAGGCTATATATGGCAGTTTTAAACCAGTATAATCAGGCATATAAACAATATAATAACAGTAAGGTTCTTACAGCTTCTGCACCGGAGCTTACACTTATGCTCTATGACGGAGCAATAAAATTTTCTAATATCGCAGAAGTAGCTCTTGAAAAAAATGATATTCCAAAGGCACATACCAATATAGTCAAGGTTGAAAAGATCATTGATTATTTGACGGTTACTCTTGATATGAAATATCCTGTTGCAAAGGACTTTGATAATATGTATTCTTATATTTCAAGGCGTCTTATAGAGGCTAATATGGAGAAGAGTATTGATATCGTTAAAGAGGTCAATATGCATCTTCACTCAATAAGAGATAACTGGGTTCTTGTAATGAAGGCAAATAACCAGTTTGTAAAGGAAGCGTAATAAGGGCTGGCTTAGTGGAAGATCTGCATCGGAGGGTACATGGCACAGGAAGATTCATACATTGAAATGATGAAGGATTCTTTGGATAAGAAGATAGTTGTTTTATCCAAAATTCTTAAAGCAAATGAAGCTCAAAAGACTGCTCTTTTAGATCCTGATAATGTAAATATGGATGAATTTGACCAAACCGTCGAAGAAAAGTCGGGGCTTATTGATGAAATCAATGAACTAAATGATGGCTTTGAGACCTTGTATGAGCATGTCAGGGAAACTCTTATGGATGAGAATAAGAAGCTTGGATACAAGACACAGATAACTGAAATGCAGAATATGATTAGGAGAATTACTGATCTTAGTAATGAGGTAGAGGCAGGGGAGCAGCGAAATAAACAGCTTGCCGACAGCTTTTTTTCCAAGCAGAGAGCACATATGAAGAATGGCAAAAGAAGTGCTACAGCCGCATACAATTATTATAGAAATATGAATAAGCTAAACGGCGCTCCGCCGCAGTTCATTGATCAGAAAAACTGATTATATATTTTGAAAATCTAAAATTGTATAATAATTTTAATAATTAAGAGATGGCTTTCACTACTTTTGAAGACCATCTCCTTTTTTGTTGAAAATAAAGTGCAGCAGTGGTTTTTGAAAAGATGAGTTCTTGACATAAATGGTATGAATGTATACAATTATACCCATATATCATAATAAAGTTCCGCGGCCGGATATGGTCTCAAAGAAGAGTAAAAGCGGAAGACAGATACAGGCAGGTATCTGTAAGGGAGGAACAAATGAGCAAAGAGAATGAACAATTTCAGAATCGTCCCGTATCGATGAACGAGAACAACAATTTACTGCAGATAGAGGAGCACATGTATATCCTTGATGATGTACAAAAGCCCAATATTTTCAGAAATGTTTTCCCATACGAGGAAATTCCGAAGATTCCGTTCAATGACAGAATAGTTCCTCATAATATGCCCAAAGATATTTGGATAACTGATACTACATTTCGTGATGGTCAGCAGTCCAGAGCGCCTTATACTACAGAGCAGATCGTCAGAATCTATGATATGCTTCATGAACTTGGCGGCCCAAATGGAATGATCAGACAGAGCGAATTCTTTTTATATAGTAAGAAGGACAGAGACGCTGTATATAAATGCCTTGAAAAGGGCTATAAATTTCCGGAGGTTACTAGCTGGATAAGAGCAAGCCAGGATGATTTTAAGCTGGTAAAAGAGATCGGAATGAAGGAGACAGGCATTCTTGTTTCATGTTCTGATTATCATATTTTCTTAAAGCTAAAGATGACAAGAAAGCAGGCAATGGAACATTATTTGTCTGTTATTCGTTCATGTCTTGAAGAAGGAATCAGCCCAAGATGTCACCTCGAGGATATTACGAGAGCTGATATCTATGGATTTGTAGTTCCATTTTGCATTGAGCTTATGAAGCTTAAGGAAGAGTACGGAATTCCTGTAAAGGTTCGTGCATGTGATACAATGGGCTATGGTGTTAATTTTGCCGGTGCTGTTATTCCAAGAAGTGTTCAGGGAATAATTTATGCACTTAATACTAATGGCGGTGTTCCAAGTGATCTTATCGAGTGGCACGGACACAATGATTTTTACAAGGCAGTTACGAATTCCACTACCGCATGGCTTTATGGATGCAGCTCAGTAAATACATCTTTGTTTGGAATTGGAGAGCGAACAGGAAATACTCCACTTGAAGCGATGGTATTTGAATATGCGCAGCTTAAAGGTACTCTTAATGGAATGAATACTCAGGTCATCACAGATCTTGCTGAGTATTATGAGAAGGAAATCGGATATCACATTCCTGCCAGCACTCCATTTGTTGGTAAGAATTTTAATGTTACAAGAGCCGGTATTCATGCTGATGGTCTTCTTAAGAATGAGGAGATTTATAATATTTTTGATACAGACAAGTTTCTTAAGAGACCGCCAATCAGTGTGGTTTCAAATACATCAGGACTTGCGGGTATTGCACACTGGATAAATACCTATTATCATCTTGAAGGGCAGGAAATATTAAAGAAAGCGTCACCTCTTGTTGCCAAAATCAAGGAATGGGTTGATAATCAATATGCTGAAGGTCGTGTTACAGTCATGACTGATGAAGAGCTTGTTAAGGAAATTAGAAATGTATGTAAGGAGCTCGGCCTTCCCCAATTTAAGAAATAAATGAGGTTAACGATGGGTAGTAATGAAATAAACGATGAGGAAATGGATAAGTATTCTCTTAGGGGACGTGTCTTTCACAAGATTCGTGAGGATATCCTTAGCGGAAAGTATAAGGATCAGGAGGAGCTTAAAGAAGTTGCAATCGGCAAGGAGCTTGGCGTGAGCAGAACTCCTGTAAGAGAGGCTTTCAGACAGCTCGAGCTCGAGGGACTTATCAAGATAATTCCTAATCGCGGAGCATATGTGACCGGTATAAATGCCAAGGATGTCAGGGATATTTATATGATTAGATCAAAGCTCGAAGGCCTGTGCGCTAGATGGGCAACCGAGGATATTACCGATCAGCAGATGGAAGAGATGGAGGAAAATATATATCTTGCCGATTTTCATGCTGCAAAGGGACATATGGATCAGATGGCTGAGCTTGATAATCGTTTCCATAATATTCTCTATGAATCATGTAATTCCAAGATGCTTGAACATCTCCTAAAGGATTTTCACCAGTATGTGTGGAGAGTTCGTCAGAAAACACTTGCAGGAGCCAGAGGAGCTGTATCTAATCACGAGCATAAGGAAATTATGGATGCTATTAGAAGTCATGATGCAGATCTTGCTGAGAAGCTTGCTAATCAGCATATGATAAATGCCTATGACAACATGGTAAAAAACGGCCTTTATGATATTTATAAGGATGAGAAAATAAAATAATCAGATTACTAAAGCTTTTTTTACTAAAATAAATATACATTTACGGAGGGTAACTATATAATGCAGAAAATTCAGATGACTACGCCGCTTGTTGAAATGGACGGAGATGAGATGACCAGAGTACTCTGGCAGCTTATCAAGGATAATCTTCTTAGTCCATATATTGATTTAAAGACTGAGTATTATGATCTTGGATTAAAGCGCAGGGACGATACTGATGATCAGGTTACGATTGACAGTGCAAATGCTACTCTTAAATACGGAGTTGCCGTAAAGTGTGCAACAATTACCCCAAACGCTGAGAGAGTAACAGAGTATGATCTTAAGAAGATGTGGAAGAGCCCTAACGGAACAATCAGAGCCATTCTTGATGGAACTGTTTTTCGTACTCCGATAATGGTAAAGAGAATTGAACCAAATGTAAAGAGCTGGAAGAGTCCAATTACTCTTGCTCGTCATGCATATGGTGATGTTTATAAGAATGTTGAGATAGCTGTTCCGGGACCCGGAAAGGCTGAGATTGTTTTTACAGGTGATGATGGAACTGAAATCAGAAAAACAATTCATGACTTTAAGGGTGCAGGAGTTGTTCAGGGAGTTCATAATCTTGATGATTCAATTGAGAGCTTTGCAAATGCATGCTTCTCATATGCACTTGATGAGAAAAAAGAGCTTTGGTTTGGAACAAAGGATACTATCAGTAAGACATATGATAGGAGATTTCGTGAGATTTTTGACAGAGTATTTAAAGAGAAGTATGAAACCAGATTTAAAGAAGCTGGAATAACATATTTCTATACACTTATTGATGATGCTGTTGCAAGAGTTATGAAATCAAAGGGTGGTTTTATCTGGGCTTGTAAGAATTATGACGGAGATGTAATGAGTGACATGGTTTCATCAGCGTTTGGCTCACTTGCAATGATGACGTCAGTTCTTGTATCTCCTTCAGGAGCTTATGAGTACGAGGCAGCACATGGAACTGTTCAAAAGCATTATTACAAGCATCTTAAGGGCGAAGAAACATCTACAAACCCTGTTGCTACGATATTTGCATGGAGCGGAGCACTTAGAAAGCGCGGAGAGCTTGATAATATTCCTGAGCTTTGCGCTTTTGCAGATAAGCTTGATAAGGCAACTCTTGGAACTATTGAGTCAGGAAAGATGACGAAGGATCTTGCACTTATTTCAACACTTGATAAGGTTGAAGCTCTAAATACAGAGGACTTTATTGCTGCAATTAAAGATAATCTTGATAAATAAAATTATTAGATAAATGCATTAAATAAATACTTTAAATAAATCTATCAAAAAAGGCATTGCCCATGAGACAATGTCTTTTTTGATGGAGATAAGTTTGATTTATAGCGAAAGTTCTTCCCATTCTTCATAGAGCTTATCGAGCTCTGTCTGTTTATTATGAAGCTCATCTGAGATACGCCTTAGCTCTCCAACATTAGTAGCAATTGCTGGATCTGCCATTTCAGTAGTAAGCTCTTCAATTCTTGCTTCATGTTCTGCAATCGAATCTTCACACTTCTTGAGATCGGATTGTTTCTTACGAAGCCTTGCCTGTTCTTCCTTTTGTGCCTTCCAATCTGCCTGACCGGATGAAGCAGCATTTGCATTATAGGCTTCAGAATTTGAAGATGGCTGTGAGGCACCATTTCCGGATACTGCATTTTGAGATTCAGGATTCGGTTTGGCTGCGCCTGCCATATTATTATTTTGGTTCTTGTTTTCATTTGAAGCTGCACTATTATCTGCAAAGGATCCTGCAGGACCCAGCGCTTTTTCGGATGCTTCATATTGAAATCTGTTTGTATTCATTTCAGGGGAACCAGAGCCATTTGATACTTTCCCTTCATTAGCAGCCGCTTCTCCAAGGAACCTTGCCATCATCTGATCCTGATGTTCCAAATAGTAGTCGTAATTTCCGATGTAATTTATCAGCTTCCCATGCGTAAGGTCAAGAATCCTTGTTGCAGTTCTGTTGATAAAATATCTGTCATGGCTCACATACAGAACGGTTCCTTCATAACCATTTACTGCGCTTTCAAGAATTTCTTTGCTTGTAATGTCCAAATGGTTTGTTGGCTCATCGAGAAGAAGGAAGTTGGCTTCTGAAAGCATAAGCTTTGCAAGAGACATACGCCCCTTTTCTCCGCCTGATAAATCACCGATTCTTTTAAAAACGTCCTCTCCTGTGAAAAGAAAAGCAGCAAGAGTATTTCTTATCTGAGTATTATCAAGTCCTGGATGCTCATCAGATATTTCTTCAAAAAGATTCTTTTCATCATGAAGAACGTGGTGCTCCTGATCATAGTAACCAATTGCAACCTTGGCTCCAAGCGTTATCTTTCCGTTATCAGCAGAAATCATATTGTTGATAATTTTTAAAAGGGTGGTCTTTCCCGTCCCGTTATCACCTATTATGGCGACCTTCTCGCCTCTTTTTATGTCAAATCCAATAGAGGTAAAGAGCTGCGCATCACCAAACGATTTGGAAAGATCCTCAACATGCAAAACATCGTTTCCGCTAAGGCATGAAGGCGTAAGAGTGATATGCATATCATCGCGGGCTGTAGTAGGCTTATCGAGAACCTCTATCTTATCAAGCATCTTTTCGCGGCTTTCAGCACGTTTTATAGATTTCTCACGGTTAAAGCTCTTAAGCTTTGTGATGACTTCCTGCTGGTGTTTTATGTCCTGCTGCTGTGAAATGTAAGCATGCCATTCCTGTGCACGGAGTTTTTCCTTCTCAGTAGCATAAAACGTATAGTTTCCATTAAATGAGGTTGACTTTGTCTGGTCTATCTCGACGATCTTCTGAGAAATTTTATCAAGGAAGAATCTATCATGAGATACCACAAGAACAGCGCCCTTATAATTAAGAAGATAAGTTTCAAGCCATCTGATAGAATTCATATCAAGGTGATTTGTCGGCTCATCGAGTATAATGAGATTAGGCCTTTGCAGCAGGAGCTTTCCAAGTGCCACACGAGTTTTCTGACCACCTGATAATGTAGAAATCTGTTTGTCAAATTCCTCTTCGGTAAAACCTAGTCCCTTTGCAACGCCGCTAACTTCACTTTTCCATGCGTAACCGTCAATCAGTTTAAAGCGGTGAGTCATATCTGCATAGTCATCAAGAAGCTTTTTGAGAGCATCGCCTTCAAGAATCTTCATTTTTTCTTCTGCGCTTCGGATTCTCTCTTCAAGCTCTATAGTATCTCTCTTTACTTCCTTAAGCTCCTCATAGATTGTGTGAGAGCTGTCGATATTCTGATTCTGAGCAAGGTATCCAAAGGTGGCATCTTTTTGGAAAGTCACTTCGCCCTCGTCTGCTTCGAGCTCTCCTATAATTATCTTTAATAGAGTAGTCTTTCCTGCGCCGTTTATTCCGACGATTGCTGCCTTTTCGTTATTTTCTATATGAAAAGAAATATTCTTTAGAATATCTTTGCCATCAAATGATTTGCATATGTTGTAACAGGATAAAAGCATTTCTGGTTCCTTCCGTAAACAAATAAAAATATAGTAATAAAACGTTATTTCTCTACGAATAATACACTGAGAAGCCTTTTCTTGCAAGCATGAAGAGCTTGACCTGAGGCTTAGGCCTAAGGTTTATATCTCTCCCTGGATGCTTTACATAGATTTTACATTCGTGTTACCTGGCTTTGATAGATTGTAAAAAGAATGTATTATAGAATTATAACAACGTAAAAAAGTGAATGATTTATCATAGACATAGAATAAAGGCTATAATAGTTAATTCTAATCAGATAAGAAAAGAGGTCCTATGAGTTCTACGATCTTTATTGTTGAAGACGATAAAAATATAAGAGAAATTGAGAGCTATGCACTCAAAAATTCCGGCTATGATACAGGAGAGTTTGAGGATGCAAAAAGCTTTTACAGTGCGCTTGAGAATAAAATCCCGGATTTAATTCTTCTTGATATTATGCTGCCTGATGAGGATGGTCTTGAAATCGTCAAAAAGGTCAGACATAATTTTAAGACAGCGAGAGTTCCGATTATTCTGGTAACAGCTCGTACAACTGAGCTGGACAAAGTCAAGGGGCTTGATATAGGTGCGGATGATTATCTCACAAAGCCCTTTGGCATCATGGAACTTATTTCAAGAGTAAAGGCACTCCTTCGAAGAAGCAGAAGTCTCATGGAAGAACCTGTCATGATGTTTGAAGGAATCAGACTTGACTCCGATAAGAGAGTAGTAAAGTCCGATGATGAAACAGTTGACCTTACATATAAGGAATTCGAACTCTTAAAACTCCTTATGGCTAATGCGGGAAATGTACTTAGCAGAACGCTTATAATGGAAAAGGTCTGGGGAACTGATTTTGAAGGTGAATCAAGGACACTTGATATGCATATCAAGACACTTAGGCAGAAGCTTGGAAATGAAGGAAACCACATTAAAACTATTAGAAATGTTGGCTATGTCATTTCTACAGATGAAAGCAGATAAAGCTTGAAATCAAATTTCAAACTGCGAGGTCTATACTGATTATGAAAAAGAAATTTACTGCAGAATTTTTATCCCTTACAATCGGTGCGGTTGTCCTGACAATTCTCATTGTAACAGGAGTATTTTATAATGCATTTCAGCAGGAAATAATGAACGATTTAAGTACTACTGCGCATTCTCTTGCAGCAACCGGGGCCTTTAATGATACCGAGAATATTTCATATGATACAAATGAAACTGACCTTCGCATAACTCTCATTGATGAGAAAGGGACAGTCATATATGATAATGAAGCAAATATTCTTGATATGGACAATCATGGAGCAAGACCTGAGGTAGAAGAAGCTTTTAAGGGCGGAACCGGAAAAGATATCAGAGAGTCAGCAACTTTAAATAAGAATACATATTACTATGCTGTACTTCTAAGTAATGGACATGTGCTAAGAGTAGCCAAGGAAGCAAGAAGCCTTCTTAGCTTGTACTGGAGCATAATCCCGATAATCCTTCTTATAAGTATATGTCTTGTGATCATCATAATGCTTCTTAGCCATTTCCTTGTAAAGAGCATAATAAGGCCTATCGAAAACCTTGCAAATAACATGGGGGACATTGCGCATGAAGAAACATATGAAGAACTCGAACCGTTTATTACCACAATAGTAAGGCAGCATGAAGATCTTGAGAAGACAAGTATGATGCGCCAGGAATTTACGGCAAATGTTTCGCATGAACTTAAAACGCCGCTCACCTCTATATCGGGCTATTCTGAACTAATTGAAAGCGGAATGGCATCTGATGAAGATACGGCACGCTTTGCCGGAGAAATTCACAAGAACGCAAATCGTCTTTTAACACTTATTGATGATACGATAAGACTTTCTGAGATGGATGTGAATGTAAGGGCTCCGGAAAAAGAGAATCTGGATCTTGGAGAGATTGCAAAGAGCGTAGTATCTACTCTTCAGGTAAATGCTGCAAAGCACGAAGTCTCACTTAATTATGAAGGCGGCGGAAGTATTATTAGCGCCAACAGGATGATGATGGAGGAGCTTATTTATAACCTTACTGATAACGCGATTCGTTATAACAATAAAGGCGGAAGCGTTACTGTTTCTGTAACAAGAACTATGATGGACAGAATAGACAGAAAAGACTATGAAGTAGCAGATTTGTCAGAGCGAGGGAGAGGTATTACCGCGGCCAAAAAAGATGATGTTGTAACTATGCTTAGCGTTGAGGATACCGGAATAGGCATTCCAAAGGAACATATAAAAAGAATTTTTGAGAGATTTTACAGAGTTGATAAGAGTAGATCCAAGCAGACAGGCGGTACGGGGCTTGGACTTGCAATTGTAAAGCATATTGCATTTTCACATAATGCAGAGGTACTTATTGGTTCAAAAGAAGGAGAAGGAACAAGGATACTTGTGATTTTTCATTGACAGTTATTTAACAATTACCTATAATTGATTGTAGAATTATTAACAATAAAAGCGGATTGTTTATTGACAATCAATTAGCGATTGTGGGATACAGGATGGGGATTATTAGTATGGAAGAAAAAGAAATCTCTCAAGCCGTTATAGGACGCCTGCCCCGCTACTTCAGATATCTTGGAGAATTGAAAGAACGCGGAATCGAGAGAATCTCTTCGCAGGAACTTAGTAAAATCATGAAGGTTACTGCTTCTCAGATAAGACAGGATTTCAATAATTTCGGCGGTTTCGGACAGCAGGGCTATGGCTATAATGTGGAATATCTTTATGAAGAGATAAGTAAGATACTTGGAATTGATAAGCAGCATAAACTTATCATAATTGGTGCCGGAAATCTTGGACAGGCACTTGCAAATTACACTAACTTTACCAGAAGAGGATTTGTATTCAAGGGAGCTTTTGATTGCAATCCGGAGCTTTTTGGTAAGCAGCTTAGGGGAACAACGATTCATTCAGATGAAGAGATTGAAGACTTTATCAAGGAGAATGACATAGATATTGCTGTTCTTACAATCCCTAAGGAGCAGGCTGTGCCAATGGCAGAGCGAATAGTTAAGTGCGGCATAAAGGCGATATGGAATTTTGCTCATGTTGACCTTGAGGTTGCAGAAAATGTTCAGGTTGAGAACGTACATCTTTCTGACAGTCTTATGAAGCTTTCATATAATATTTCAAGATATGAGCGCTCAAAGAAAAATCAATAGACTATAATTAAGTGAGAGGTAGTTTACTAACGTAGACTGGTTCTCACTTTTGCATACACCAATATTTTGTGAAAAGGCAACAGGATAAATTCAATGAATTTATCTATGCGAGGGTAAACATGTCAAATAAGGATGATAGATACATATCTGCACTTGTGGGCAAGAAGATACCGATTCTCACCATGGATGCTAAATGGAAGCTGCTCTTTTCAGATGGAGATAATGACCTGTTGCAGGCAGCGTCCGGAAGTCGGGTACGAGAAAAAATGACTCCCGAAATACGTGAGCTTGCAGCTAAGCTGGACTCTTTAATAGATGAGCAGACAGCTCTTCGTAATAAGTCAAAAGAAATTAAGAAGCTCAAAAGGTCTCTTATGGCAGAAATAATCGACCTTAGAGGAAAGCTTGGAGAAAACGCAAGTGCTCCGGCTGCGCAGAAAAAGTTTGATGATCAGACAAGACTTATTAATGACTGCAATGATAGGCTCAAAGATAATGAAGAGGCACTGATAGGTCTTCCTGAGGAAATATACGATACAAACTATCAGCTTATGCTCCTTACCATGGACATTTGCTATAACAGAATGCATCAAAATTCCGATGAAATTGAAACAATCGATAAATGGCTTTCCGAGGTCAGAGTTGAGCTCAAAAAGCAGATAATACACAAGCAGGAGGGAGAAATTGAGAATTTCAACCTCTATTCATACATGCATCAGATATTTGGGCCGGAAGTAATTGATCTGTTTGACATTAAATATGACCCAAACAAAAAGCACCCTATCAGAACACCTAATGCTGAATCGAAGGGCAAAATGATTTACTAACATGCACAAAAATACCAGACTATGTGGGCTTTTTGAATAGTCGCAGAATGAGGTCAATTATGCAGTATGCAGTAACAGCAGAAGAAATGAAAAAATATGACCGGAATACATCGGAGCATTTTGGCGTCTCATCCATTGTTCTTATGGAACGAGCAGCACTATGTATTTGTGCGAGGATAGCAGAATTTAAGAGCAGACAAAAGCAGACAAGACCGCTTAGAACGCTTGTGATTTGTGGGCATGGAAATAATGGCGGTGATGGTCTTTCAGCTGCAAGAATTCTTTTCCAGCACGGATATAAGGTTCAGGTCGCACTTGTTGGAAATTTTGATAAGGCTACGGATAGCTGCAGGCTTCAGCTTGAAACTGCAGATAAGTATGGAATAGATATAGAGAAATTTGACCAGGTAGAAGGCAGCGATAAATCTTTTGACAAATATGACATAATTATCGATGCGGTTCTAGGAACCGGCGCTAAGAGAGAATTAGAGGGCGAATATCTTAGAGCTGTAAATTATATGAATAAATGTAAGGACAACCTTGAAGAGTATCTTCTGCTCCTTGCCGTGGATATTCCGACAGGAATTGATACAGATACAGGAGCAGCTCTTGGAAGTGCTGTTAAAGCTGACATGACTGTCACATTTAATTATGCAAAGATTGGACATCTCTTATATCCGGGAGCAGAGCACACTGGAAAACTTTTTGTGGAAGATATCGGAATTACGAAGGAAAGCTTTCTTGGTGAAAAGCCGGGAGCTTTTTTCTATGATGAAGATGTTCACTCCCTCCTGCCGGAAAGGCTCCAAAAGGGAAATAAAGGAACCTTTGGAAAAGTGCTGATGATAGCCGGAAGCAGGGACGTATCAGGCGCAGCACTTTTAAGTAGTGAAACCTGCTATAGAAGCGGCGCTGGAATGGTGAAGATAATAACTGACAGTGCCAATGAAGCACTTGTTCGCGGCACGCTTCCTGAAGCACTTCTTGCAACCTATAATAGTGAGAATGAGAAGAGCGAGCTCTCTTTATTGGAAAAAGAGCTTTCAAAGAGCTTAAAGTGGGCGACAACTGTATGTATTGGACCCGGAATAGGGCTTGGCAAGACGGCAGAATTCATGCTTAGATATGTTCTTACACATTTTGATAAGAGCATAATTATTGACGCAGATGCACTAAACCTTATAGCTGAAAATGATGATATTAGGGAGCTTGTTCGAAAATACTCAAATAAAGACGCATCTTTAGAAAGTAATAAATATATTATTCTGACACCTCATATTGCAGAATTTGTTCGCCTTTTTGGAAAAAATACAACTGCAAAGCAGTGCGCTGAGCATATTTTTGAATATCCCAAAATTCTTTCGGAGGAACTTTCCTGCACCGTATTATGTAAAGATTCAAGAAGCATTGTGTGCGATTTTAATGAGGATGATTTATATATAAATGTCAGCGGTAACAGCGGAATGGCAACTGCAGGAAGTGGAGATGTGCTTTCGGGACTACTTGCTGCTCTTTGTTCGTATGATCTTGGAGCCTTTAAAACTGCCTGCATTGGAAGCTATATTCATGGACTTGCAGGAGATCTTGCTGCAAGTGAATTTGGAGAATATTATATGATAGCAAGTGATATAATGAAACAGCTGCAGAAACTTATGCAGTAAATATAATATATCGCCTGTTTGAATTTATGGAATTGACGACGTGGAAAAGAGATGGAAATAAATGACTAAGGAAATAAACACTGAGCTTGAAAAGGCTTTGAAAGAATATCCAAGAGTAGTAGCGGCTGTTGATCTTGAAGCAGTACTCGATAATGTCAGGATGATGAAAGCAAATATTCCTGATGGGACGAAGATTACTGCAGTAATAAAGACTGATGCGTATGGACATGGAGCTCTTGAAGTTGGAAAAAAGCTTGAAAATGAGCCATATCTATGGGGCTTTGCAGTAGCTACCTTTGAAGAAGCAAAGCAGCTTAGAGAAGGTGGACTAAAGAAACCTGTACTGATTCTTGGCTATGTATTTCCGTATGCATATGAAGAAATGGCGCAGCTTGGTATAAGACCTGCAGTATTTAGAGTAGATCAGCTTGAAGAACTAGACGCGGCAGCAAAAGCTGTAAACATTCGTATGCCAATTCATATTGCGGTTGATACCGGAATGAGCCGAATTGGAATAACACCGGATGAAAAGGGAATCGAATTTATCAAAAAGGCGATATCCATGAAGAATCTTGAAGTTGAGGGAATATTTACTCACTTTGCAAGAGCAGATGAGAGCAACCTTTCAAATGCAAATGATGTGCTTAAGAGATATACAGCTTTTTTGACCCAAATATATGAAAGAACAGGCTATCAGATTCCGATACAGCACTGCTCAAACAGCGCCGGAATTATTGCTCTTATGCCAAATGCAGCAATGAATATGGTACGTGCAGGAGTTACTATTTATGGAATGTGGCCTTCGGATGAAGTCGATAAGAAGCCTGTTCCAATTAAGCCTGTAATGTCGCTGTATAGCCATGTTGTATATGTTAAGACGCTTAATGAAGGAACACCGATAAGCTATGGCGGAACCTTTGTAACCACCAAAGAGACAAGGGTTGCGACGATTCCTGTTGGTTATGGTGATGGCTATCCAAGAGGACTTTCCAATAAAGGATATGTTCTGATAAGAGGCCAGAAGGCAAAGATTCTTGGACGAGTATGCATGGATCAGTTCATGGTCGATGTTACAGATTTTAAAGATATTAACGAAGGCGATAAGGTAACACTCATAGGAGTCGATGGTGACCTAAAGATTTCTGCCGAAGAGCTTGGAAATATCAGCGGCAGGTTTAACTATGAGCTTACCTGTGATATAAACAAGAGAGTGCCAAGAGTATTCCTTGGCAAATAAAGATGAATGGATCGTAACTTATGCTGGGAATTATTCTTTCGACAATTGCGACAGGAATAACAGATATACTTAAGGCTGTTTGCTCTCTGATAATATTTTTTATCAGAATGATTACTATACTGTTTAGACTACTGCTATCAGTGATACCCGTGACGGGATGCCTTCTGATGGCAGTATATCTTTTGCAGATTTCTGTAATGATTATTGGGCATGACCCGGTTCCTTTTGCTTTCCCATTTCATCCAAATTATCAGCCGGGAATAGATATATATGCACTTCTAAAATCGTGGTGGTTATACACTTTTTCTTCTTATGAAAGTACGTCATTGATTTATTATGTAATATTATTTATTACAGCTATAGTTTACATACCGGTAGTTGGCTCAGTACTGCTTCTTTCATCAGTATTTGGACTTATTCCTGTATGCCTTCCATTTCTTGCTGCTGATGCTTGCTGGTATCTTGTTCGAATGGTATTTGCCCAGGTAAGTCCTTTTGGTCAAATTGAAGACAGATTTTTCGTCCTGTTTCCAAATGCCGGGAACAAGCATTATGAAAAGAAATATCATAAGTGGCTTAGACGTAACGGAGACAATTTTGACCGTGATCTCGATGATGATTATGACGATGACTACGATGATAGAGGTTCCGATGACTACGATGATGAAGAATATGATGAGTATGATGATAATGATGACTATGATGGCTTCTACGATGTAGACGAGCAGGATGAGAATGAAGCTGATGAATACGAGGATGACTACGAAGAAGAATACGATGACAGATATATAGATGATCGTGACAGAAGGCGTGGTCATAGGCGTTTTAGAGATGATGACTACGAAGAGGCTCGGAGAGAAAAACAAGGCAGAAAAGCTTCAAAGGATGGAATTAGTTCGTTTGATTTCTTTGCGGGCTGTAATAGTAAGGAGAGCGCCGAGAAGAAATACCACGCACTTGTAAAGCTATATCATCCGGATAATTCTGATGGAGATACTGCTGCGCTTCAGGAAATAATCAGACAGTACGAAAAAATCAAGAGAGATTTTTAATCAAAAGAAATTTTCAAAATAAAAATTTTAAAAAAAATAAAATAAACGCTAAACCATATTTATCTTTTGCCGATATATGTATTGTAAAGAAAATTATCATGGCAACCTTGGAAGGGAATCCGTGTTTGGTGCCTACATATGAAAAAGGAATGAGCGGCACGGACGCAGGCTCTAACTCAAGGAGGAAATGATATGGTAGTACAACACAATATTACGGCAATGAATTCTAACAGAATGCTTGGAATCACAACAGAGACCCAGGCAAAATCATCTGAGAAATTATCATCAGGTTATAAGATAAACCGCGCTGCTGATGATGCAGCAGGTCTTTCAATCAGTGAGAAGATGAGACGTCAGATTAGAGGTCTTACACAGGCATCTGCAAATGCTCAGGATGGCATCTCAATGGTGCAGACAGCAGAGGGAGCACTTGGCGAAGTTCACGATATGCTTCAGCGTATGAATGAGCTTGCAGTTAAGTCAGCAAACGGAACTCTTCAGTCTGCAGATAGAACATATATTCAGTCAGAGGTAAACGCTCTTACTAGTGAAATAAACAGAGTTGCAAGTTCGACAACATTTAATGAGCAGTATCTTTTAAATGGTGACATGTCAGATGGCGTTAGCCTTCAGGTAGGTTCAGAAAGCGGAAACACAATAAAGCTTAGCATTTCCAAGATGGACTTTAGTGCAATCGCCGGAAAATCAGAAATTTCAGTTAGTGGATCTTCAGGAACCGATGCATCGGCATCTATTACTACGATTAAAAATGCTCTTCAAAATGTATCTACTATGCGTAGTAATCTTGGAGCAGTTCAGAACAGACTTGAGCATACAATCAAGAATCTTGATAACGTTGTTGAGAATACAACAAGTGCTGAGTCTTCGATTCGTGATACTGATATGGCTACTGAGATGGTTAAATATTCAAATAACAATATTCTTGCTCAAGCAGGCCAGTCAATGCTCGCACAGGCTAATCAGAGTAATCAGGGAGTATTATCACTTCTTCAGTAAAAAGTTATCATATACTCTTAAGTTTTTGATTACGCAGCCGATATATATTATGAAAGGAAATACGGGAGGGCAGAAATGCCTTTTCCGTTTCCGGAGAAGCTTTTCTTTATAGGACGCTAGCATCTGTTGGAGAAGCAGCTCATATAAAAACCAATTATTTTTAACGAGTGGCAAGGATGTCACCGTACAATTCAAGGAGGAAAATACTATGGTAGTACAACACAATATTACAGCGATGAACAGCAACAGAATGCTTAGCATCACAACATCAACACAGGCAAAGTCAACTGAGAAGTTATCATCTGGTTATAAGATTAACCGTGCAGCTGATGATGCAGCAGGCCTTTCAATCAGTGAGAAGATGAGACGTCAGATCAGAGGTCTTACACAGGCTTCATCTAATGCTCAGGATGGTATCTCAATGGTTCAGACAGCTGAAGGTGCTCTTGGTGAAGTTCATGATATGCTTCAGCGTATGAACGAACTTGCTGTTAAGTCAGCCAATGGTACTCTTACAAGTACTGACCGTTCTTACATTCAGTCAGAGGTTAACGCTCTTACATCAGAAATTGATCGTGTAGCTTGCACGACAACATTTAATGATGCAAATCTGTTAAATGGTACTATGTCGACTGGAGTTAATCTTCAGGTTGGATCAGAAAGCGGACAGACAATCAATCTTAGTATTGCTAAGATGGACTTTAGCGCAATTGCAAGTCAGGGTCAACTTTCTGTAAGCGGTTCAACAGGAGATAATGCTTCCTCAGCTATCACAACAATTAAGTCTGCTCTTCAGGCAGTATCTACTCAGAGAAGTAACCTTGGTGCAGTTCAGAATAGACTTGAGCATACAATCAAGAATCTTGATAACGTTGTTGAGAATACAACAAGTGCTGAGTCTTCAATTCGTGATACTGATATGGCTACTGAGATGGTTAAGTATTCAAACAACAATATCCTTTCACAGGCTGGTCAGTCAATGCTTGCACAGGCTAATCAGAATAACCAGGGTGTATTGTCACTGTTACAGTAATCATCTTGACTTTGCAGGACAGTAATCATTAGTTTGTAAAATAGTATTGCTAGCAGAAGAAGCGCCGATATTTTTATCGGCGCTTTCTTTTTAGAAAACAGAAAATAGAAAGTATTAATAAAGAGCTTTGATAGTCATAAAATGCTATTATATAAATAGAAATAATTATCATAATGTTATACATTGTGGGGGATGAAACCTTATGACCGATAAGGAACTGCGAGAGACAGCTGACAGAACCAAGAATGAAATAAATTGTTTATTGACTCAAAAAACCGATGAAGCATTTCAAAAAGTAGTTGGTATCTGTAAGGATGATAGTTTTTCTATATTACAGGGTATTGATAATGATTTGCGTATGGCGTATCTGTTTAGCAGTTGCTACTACAGTGAGAAGAATTATCTTTCCAGAACAACGTTTGATTGTATTGACAATGGTATTGATAGTTCACCTTTGCAACAACTGCAAGATATATTCTCAACGGTTGGCTTTGGCGTGATGAGAATTGAAAATGAATTTCCAAACGAATTAGTAGAGGATGCTGTCAGTTATATTAGTTCAATGAATTTAAGTGGAGAATTTCTTTATCAGGTTGTCGTTTCTTATGCAGAAGACCCGGTTAAGATAATTCTTTATTTCAGCAGTCTTATGAAAGCAGATGGTAAATTTGTCTGCTCTATAAGACTGCTTTCTTATGCTGAAAAATTAGAACCGGATAATTCAAAGATATATCTGATGCAGGCAGAAAACTATGTGGAAACAGAGAGGTTTGACAAGGCATATGAGGAGCTTGATAAGATTAAAGAACCGGATGAGGATACACAAAAGCTGATGCTAGTACTTAAGCCATATACACAAGGAAAGAAAAGTGAGGTAGAGCAAATTGATTAATCAAATGAACAAGGATGATCATAAGATATGCTTTATCTCCTGCACAAACAATGAAAAGTATGAAAAGGAATGTCTTTTATATATAAATCAGCTCATTATTCCCATGGGGTATTCTGTAGATATCCTGACTGTTCATGATGCAAAGTCAATGGCTGCTGGCTACAATGAGGGCATGAATGCTTCTGATGCGAAGTATAAAGTATATCTTCATCAGGATGTCTTCATAAGAAATAAAAATTTCATTAGTGATATTTTGTCGATTTTCGAGGAAGAAAGTATTGGACTTATTGGAATGGTGGGTGCCAAGGAATTATCCACAGATGGAGTAATGTGGAATGCAGGCAGATGTGGTAATTTTCAGCTCCGCTCAAAAAAAGGTGAGCATGAAGAAGGCAGCATTCGGAAAATCAAAGGCAAATATGAGGACGTCGTGTGTGTTGATGGACTACTAATGGCAACACAGTATGATATTAAGTGGAGAGAAGATTTATTTAAGAACTGGGATTTTTATGATATATCGCAGTGCGGGGAATTTATTAAAGAAGGTTTCAGAGTGGTTACAGCCGGTCAAATGCCGTATTCCTGGGTCTTTCATGACTGTGGTCTTCAGAAGATGGAGAATTATGAGACTAATAGGAAAATTTTTCTTGATAACTATTCTGATGTTTTTAAGATTAATAGAAATAAAATAAGAGTTATAGAACCCTTTTCAAAGGAAATAAATATAAGCGATATCTGCTGGGGCCTAATACAAAATGGTTATGAAGCTATTATTCAGGAAACGGGAATTACTCATAGCGGCAGAGAAAAACATGAAGCTGACTTAATGTCATATCTAATTAGGCGGCAGCATGCTGACTGTGCTTTTACCTATGACTTTTCACCCTATGTATCTAGTGCATGTATGGAGAATCATATTAAGTATATCGTATGGACATATGATACTCCGCTCGAAGCATTGTGCGATGAAAATGTAAATAATGAATGTAACTATTTCTTTTGCTTTGATAAAGTTCAGTACAACGAACTGAAAAATCAAAAAAGACTAAAGCATGTATTCTATATGCCACTTGCAGCTAATGTTACCAGAATAGGTATCATGGTAATTTCCAAAAAAGAAGAAAAAAAGTATAAATGTAATGTCTCATTTATCGGACAGCTTTATTCAAAAAATATTTATGAAGACTGCGAAAAAGTTGCTGCTCCTAAAACCAAAAAAGAATATGATTCAATAATTAGTAATGCTTATGGAATATGGGATGGAAAGGATAGAGTACAAAATTCACTTTCCGAAGAATCAATGGAAGATCTTATGAAGATAAGTAATGATTTTTATAATCCCAGATTCTATATAGACAGAAGAATGATTTTTGAGTCCAGACTTTTGTCACAACGAATTGCGTATCTTGAGCGAATCGAGATGCTTAGGCGCCTTAACAAATTTGGAGTCAGATTTTATACAAATGAAGAGAACCTAAGTATTAGTGGAATAAATCCGCTCCCGCCTCTTGACTACGAGAGAGAGCTTGGAAAGGCGTATTATTTGAGTAAGATAAATATCAATATGACTCTTCATACGATTACTTCAGGAATTCCGCTCAGGGTATTTGATATCATGGGATCAGGTGGATTTATGCTGACTAATTATCAGCCTGAAATAGAGGAGCTATTTACTCCCGGGAAAGATATTGCAGTTTATCATAATCTAGATGAAATGGAAGAAATGGTAAGGTACTATTTAGACCATGATAAAGAGAGAATCAGGATTGCTATGAATGGATATAAAAGGGTTCGTGATAATTACAGCTTTGATAAGCGAATAAAAGCAATAATGGAAATGGCTGGACCAATCGAGCATCGTGAATAAAAAAATATCGCGTAGGAGCCAAAATGGGGAAGATACTTGAACCAGAAAAATATGTCGAACATGTAGAAGATTTCGAGAAGAATGCGGCTATATATAAAGAGGATGTAGATTATTTGCTTGGATTATTTGATAGCGCGCTTAAAAGGCGTGACGCAGACTCATTTTTAGATGCGTATGACCTTCTCATGTCTGAAAGATATAAGAAGTATATTGCAAAATATGCTGATTTAGTTCGAATAAAGTATATGTCCGAAGCAATAAAATCTGAGAAAAGAGCAGGAGCCGCACTGTTTATTCATGACACTGATTCAGTAGATGATTTTTTAGATAAATATAATCAGATTAATCTATACCTACGAAGGCTGGAGTTTGATATTGGAGAAAATGACGGTCTTTGTAAGGAAGAATCCGGGAACCCTTATCAGGAGGAATGCTTTGATTATTTTGTAAAGAGAATGGTTTCTCCATATAGTTTGGCTATGGTAGCTTATAATAATACTTCCAAAATTGTTATGCATGAAAAAGTATTTATGAAAATCGCTTCATATTATTTGGATAATGGAGATGCAGCTAGTGCATGTATAATTCTGTGCATGATAAAAAGTCCATCAGATGAAGCAAAAGAATTAATTCAAATGATAAAGAGTATGGGTAATGCCTGATATGAAAAAGAAAATAAATGATAAAAAAATCTGCTTTATTATTTGTTCAAATAATAAAATGCTCATGGATGAATGTGCCTTATATCTAAACAGACTATTTATTCCAAATGGGTATAGCGTTGAAATATGCGTAATCACAGATGCAAGGTCGATGACAGAAGGATATAACCGAGCCATGGATGCCAGTGATGCAAAATACAAAATCTATCTTCACCAGGATGTTTTTATAATTAATAGGTGGATTTTGTTTAATATTCTGGAGCTTTTTGAACAAGATAACAATATTGGAATGATTGGACTTGTTGGAACTGACCATATTTCCGATAGCGGGATAATGTGGGCGGGACATTATATAGGAGTTATGTATAATGACTTGGTAACTTCATGGAGTGAAGATCATAGTGATATGCCAAGAGGGTATGTTAATGTCGAGGCAGTCGATGGATTTTTTATTGCCACTGACAAGGATGTAAGGTGGAGAGAAGATTTATTTGATGGATTTGATTTCTACGATGTTTCTCAGAGCTGTGAGTTTAGAAAAAAAGGTTATAAAGTAATTGTTCCTTTTCAAAATGATCCATGGTGCGTTCATGATGATGGACAAATTCTGAATTTCGAGAAATATAACCATTATAGAAAAATCTTTATAAATAACTACCTGGATTAGGACTGGAAATAAAATGGATATTTCAGCAATAATTATTACACATAATCAGAGAGAAGCTTTAGAGCTTGAAATCGAATCAATTTTAATGTCAGGAATTGTTGACAAAAATCATATTTTTGTTGCGGATAATTTTTCTGATGATGATACTCATGTGTGGCTTGAGGAGCAGAAAGATATTTCATTTATTATTTTTGATGATGAAATTCATGGATATGCCCAAGTGCTAAATACAATTATTCGTGAGTTCGAAATTAGTACGGATTTACTAATTATTTCTCCAACGTATTTCGTACTTCCTACTACGCTACGCAAAATGCAGACAGTTCTTCAAAGCGGTGCAGGAGCGGTATCATGCAATATATGTCGTACAGATGGAGATGTGTCATATGAACAGGCGGTCGCAATAGACAAGGAGAATACTACATCTTTTGACCCGGTACTAAGAATAGACCTTCAATATGATTTGGTTTTGATTAGCAGAGAAATGATATTAACAATGGGAGCTTTTAATGAGAAGCTTTTTTGCCGCATAATGTAATCCTGGACTTTCTTTTTGACGGCCTTGAAAAAGGCTTTAGATATTTTTTGGATAAAAAGACGTATTGCTATCAAATTGGACAAAATGATGATTATTTCAACTATCTTCTAGAAAATGATTTTGACGAAATGCAGCGCAGATGGGGGATGAAATATTTCAACGATTC
>CAZJWA010000007.1:68793-75395 GCA_964549585.1 uncultured Butyrivibrio sp.
AAAATGATTTTGACGAAATGCAGCGCAGATGGGGGATGAAATATTTCAACGATTCACCAAATCCCCTAATTATCAAAAGAATCATTGAAGATGATAATGCGAGTTTCCCGGTTCTTGAAGTTGGATGTGATTGCGGGGCTAACCTTCTTGGAGTAAAAGAAAAATATCCTAATGTAGAATTATTTGGAGTTGAAATAAATGAGGCAGCGGCCAAAATTGCCTCATATTTTGCAAACGTAAAAACCGGAAATATTGAAGATAAAAACATTGATTTTGGTGAAACAAGATTTAAATATATTTTGTTTGGCGATGTTCTTGAACATTTGAGAGATCCGCAGGGAACATTGGAATTTTGCAAATCCATTCTGATGCCCGATGGCTATATTATTGCTAACATTCCTAATTTAATGAATTACCGCGTAATGAAGGAAATTATTGATGGGCGATTCACATATGAAGATCATGGTCTTCTTGATAGAACGCATATTCACTTTTTTACGTACTTCGAAATAATTGATATGTTTAATAGGGCTGGATATACGGTGGAAGAGATTAATTACAATGGAGACCTTTCAGATGAGACAAAGGAGTCAAAGAGAATTGTTGATACATTACTCTCTTTATCATCGAATACGGAGAGATTCATGTATGATGCTTATCAATATATTGTAAAAGCGTCTGTGAAATAAAAATAAATAATGGAGCATGATATGGATAGTCAAAAAATCAAAAATGCAATAATCATTGGAAATGAATTTGAATCCAAGTTTATATATAGAATGATTAATGAAATGAATACTTTGTATAGTATTAGTATTTGCGTTTATATAGGCGAATGGGGCTCAGATGAAAAGAATTTATTTGGAATTGATTGTATTAGTGTACAAGATATCGAAAAAGTGTTAAGCATACTAGGTTTTGCAGATTGCATATTTATTGGAAAGACATTTGAGAAGGAAGAAGAGTATTTGCTAAGTGAATTGAACATATCGGATGAAAGAATTGTTTCATATAATAAGCTTATTTCAATGCTTCCTTTTGAAACAACAACTATGCTTGCGGTACAAGATCGTATTACACGCGAGAATCCATATTCGAGTAATAGAATTGAACTGGGATGCTTTACTTATGGAATGCCTGATGTAGGTGCATGGGGGAAAAAGAATAAAGTGATTTTTGGTAAATTCTGCTGTATTGCCGGAAATGTATCTGTAATGATAAATCAGGATCATCATGGCGAATGGAATTCAGCGTATCCTTTTAATCATTGGCTCCCGGCTTATAGTAATATCAGTGGTGTAATTGATGCTAAGGGGGATACGATTGTTGGAAATGATGTTTGGGTTGGTACAGCATGCAGAATTATGTCAGGGGTTCATATTGGTGATGGTGCGGTAATTGGTGCAAATGCGTTGGTAACCAAAGATGTTCCTCCGTATGCGGTAGTAGGCGGCGTTGCTGCAAAAATCCTTAAGTATAGGTTTTCTCAGGATAAGATAAACAAGCTACTTAAAATGAAGTGGTGGGACTGGAGATACAGGGATATATACAATGCGGTTCCCTTATTGCAGAGTACGGATATAGAGGGACTTTATAGGTATTATGAAGAAAATGTTGCCGGTTTAAACTGATTATTGCAATATTAATCATTATAGAAAGTGAGATATGTAGATGATAACTCCAACAGAGAACATAGAACTTAATCAGATATGTGACATGCTTAGTAGTGGAACTGACAAAATAATTACATTTTGTTTAAGAGATGGTAATACAGGTATTGCAGTTGAACCACTTAGAGAGTTTGTTAATAATATCAGGGAAGTAAGAAATCTATATACCGTCTTTGATCAGTTTTATAATACTTCGGGCGCAGTAGATAATTATATTGATACTGTAAGCAAAATTTGTGATGTGTTTGAAAATAATCCTTCTATGGGAAATGAGGAAATTCGCACAAATTGCGCCACCTTATCCGATGTGACCTATAGCTTGATCAAAGCAACAGCAGAAAGAAATAAACTTGCATCCGGAATAATCAAGTCAAGTGAAGCAAGAGCTTTTAAGAATATCATTGAAATAATGGAAAGAATGAATTTAAAAACTATTCTTGATTATGATATGGTGATTGCAAATACTTCCCTTCCATATCGTTTTCTTGGAGACGAAATGGATTATTATGAAAAAATATGTATTGATGGATATGATATTTCGTCAATAAAGCTTTATGGCGAGTATTCTAATATCTATCGAAATATATATAGTAACTATCAGATTCCCGAGGGAACAAGATATGATATTGCTATGATACTTGGGATATATAATGGGAGTAACTTTGATACAGTAAATGATGTAATTCAAAAGTTGTCGATATATTCAAGATATTTAATCATTGATGTACTGGATGTTTTGTGGCCGGTAGAAGACAGTTTCATTGAAATGCTGGAACAGACATACAAATGCATAAGAATTAAGACAAAGGAAACTCATTTAATAATGATTGATCTTGAGCCTAAGGAATATGAAGGCAGGGCGGCGGTTTATTTAGTAACACATAAAATGTTTTATCCTACAAAGAATCCAATGTATATTCCAATAGAGGCTGGCGCAGCAATACATGAAAAACTGGGATTTCTAACAGATGATACCGGTGATAATATTTCAGAATTAAACCCATTCGTGAATGAACTGACAGCGCTATACTGGATGTGGAAAAATGATAACCATGAATTTGTGGGACTAAATCATTACAGAAGATTCTTTTTGTGGAATGCTGTGAAGAATTATGATCCAAGAAGCATGCTTGAAGAAGAACAGCTGATTGAAATGATGAAGGACAAAGACGTTCTTACCAGCAGACCTATGTCATTTTACCCATTGACGTCCGGTCAGGAATTATCAGAACTATTTAATTTCAGCGAACTTATCGAGAGAACAAAGGAACTATCAAGAGAAGTAATTGAGCAATATCAGCCTGAATATGTGGATTGCTATGATGAAGTAATGGATGGACATATGTTTATCCCATGTAATCTTTTTATTATGAGACATGAAGTGCTAGATGATTATTGTAAATGGCTTTTTAGCATAATACTTCCCGAGGTGAAATTATGGAGGGAAGAGTTTCCAAGTGAAAACGTAAAGGATTCAAGAGCAGTTGGATTTATCGCAGAAAGACTTTTGTCGGTATGGCTTTTGAAACAGGACTTAAGAGTAGGTCATGTAAAGTGGGGAGTAAATTCAGAGTATTATTGCGATAAGAAGGATTGATACGAATGGTCATGATAAAAAAATTTCAAAAATGGAGTAAGTACCGTAAATGAAAACCAAACTTATTATTACAAAATCAAATATTGAAACATTAAGATACTTTGGGGAGCAGTTAAAAAAGGCAGCAGATGAGCTTGAAGTAGAGAATATCTTTATGCCGATGGATATTGATGCGAATGAGTTTACTGACAGATGCATTCGTTACGGAAAGGATGGAAACTGCTCTATTATAGGTTTTAATATATTTCCGGATTTAGAGAATATAGCCATAATGGGGATGCCATTTTTTGATATTCTTGTAGACCATCCAAGACGCTTTGGGCTTCGCATGCCTAAGAAACAATCCAATGTTAATATTGTATCGATTGATAGAAAGCATACCGAATATGTTAAGAAGATGTTTCCATATGTGAGTCAAAGTATATTTCTTCCACTTGGAGGCACGGAAGTCAATTCACATATCCCATATCGTGAAAGAAAGATGGATATTTTATACGCCGGAAGTAACAGTGTATGTACAGAAATTCCAACTCTTGATTTTCTTTCGGATGGCGGAGTGAAATGCTACTTGGAGGCATTTAAGCTCCTTTTGGATAATACTGAGCTTACCGGAGAAGAAGCACTTCTGTCTGTATTTGAATCTAATGGTATCGAAGTACCTGAGAAATTTCAAAATACTGTAATGTTTTCTGCTGTAGATATTCTTGAGCAAAATGCAAGAACGCATTTCAGGCTGCAAATGATCAAAAAATTATCTGATAGTGGATTTAATGTTGATATTTATGGAAATAACTGGAATCCTGAAGAAAATGGATTTGGTGATAATATTCATATTCATCTACCGGTTGACTCAAAAGAAATAAATATTCTTACAGGGAATGCAAGAATTTCACTTAACAGCATGCCTTGGTTTAAGGATGGAGCACATGACAGAATATTTACTGCTATGCTTAATAGAACGGTAAGTGTTACAGATCCAAGTACATATTTATTTGAACGGTTTGAACATGGAAAGAATATTGTATTTTATGATCTAAATGATATGGACCAGCTTGTTTATAATATAAAGTATTTGCTGGACAATCCTGACAAAGCCGCGCAGATAGCAGAGAATGGGTATGAAGTGGCAGCAGCAAATGATACATGGAAGAATAGACTAATTACACTACTTAGTTATATGGGTAATTGACAGAAATTCTTGAAAAGAGCATAAGCAATTGCTATTGAGGGGGCAAGAAGCATGATAAATGTAATGATTTTCGGGAACAATGATATAGGAAAGACGACTCGGGATATTATCGAAAAGCTCTTAAACTATGAGATTGAGAGCTCTGGTGGAGAACCAATACAGGTTGTCGGATTTGTAGACATAATACCTGATTGTAATGATAAGTCAGGAGAGAATTTCACTTTTGATCAGTACGTAGCATTATACAAGAAGATTCAAATACCATTAATTCTTCCGATACAGAATATTCTTGGTCACAAAACACCTTCACATATGCTAAAAGGATGTGGGGTAGATTTAAATGATGTATATATTTCTTCAAGATTAACTGAAGCTTTGATTAATAGTAAAGAACAGATAGAAAATTTTATTACACCGTTTTATTCTGCAAGGTATTTACCATATTTGGAATTTCATGTTGCCGATCAGTGTAACTTAAACTGTAAGGCGTGCGAACACTATTCAGGACTGGTAACGAAAGACAAATTCCCAGTATATGAAGATTTTGAAAAAGAAATGATTAAGCTCCATGAATTTATTGATGATATCGGAGCAATCAGAATACTTGGAGGGGAACCACTTCTTAATCCGGAGCTTCCCAAATATGTTTCTTTATCAAGAAAACTGTTTGGTGATGCAATGATTTTTGTAGTTACCAATGCACTTCTTTTAAAGGCTCAGGATGATTCGTTGTTTTCTGTAATGAGAGAAAATAATGCATGCTTTTTTGTATCTACGTATCCGCCGGTGGCACCACATGTTGCTGAACTGGAAGCTTTTTTGGATGAGCATGGAGTAAAGCACTTCTTTTCTCCTGTTGTTAACTCTTTTACAAAGAAACAGATACTCGATCCGAGGAATGATAGAAAGCAGTTCTATAAGTGTACCCAGGCGAAGTGTATCAATCTGTATGAAGGAAAGCTTGCATCCTGCTTCCTTCCATTTACTACTAAATATTTTAACGAATATTTCGATAAGAATTTACCTGAAGATGGAGCTATTGATCTTTTCGCTGAGAATCTGACAACAGAAACAATTAAAATGCAGCTGGAAGAACCTTTTGAAAGATGCAGATATTGTACTGACCCGAAGGAAATTCCTTGGGAAAAGGTATCGCTTCCAAGCACTTTGGAGGATTGGGTTATTTAACAAAAGAAGAATGCTACAGGATATGGATTAACACAAACATGAAAATAATTTTCCTAAACGGCGGTCTCGCCAATCAGACATTTCAATATATTTTCTACCGCTTTTGTCAGATGAGGCATCCTGAATGTGATTGGGTGCTGGATGACTCTTTTTTCTATGTCAATAATGTTCATAATGGATATGAACTTGAAAGCGTATTTGGCGTTTCACCGCATCTTCTAAGCAAATGCTTTGATGAAGATGTATGGGAATATATGATGCTTCAAAAAAGAAACGAAAATAAAAGTATTCCTCAGATTCTTAACGAAAACGGGCTATCCTATATTATGATAGCTGAATATGATAATTATAAGATATGGAATCCGTTTGATGGTGAAGTTCAGATGATTCCAAGCGATGTATTCTTGCCTGAAATTGCTGATTTACCGGGAGATATATATTATCATGGATACTGGCTTAGAAAAGACTTTCTTGATTTATATGGGGATGCGATTAGATCAGAGCTTGTTTTTCCGCCTAGCGATGAACAAAATAACGAAATCATGAATCAGATTAAATGCACAAATTCTGCAGCGCTTCATATAAGACGTGGAGATTTTGTAAAAAATGGTATTGCACTAGATGAACAAACGATTTATCAGTCTGTTTCTATCCTTCTAAAAAAGATTCCGGATGCTACGTTATTTGTTTTCTCCGATGATATAGATTATTGCAGGAATAAGGCAGAGGATTTAGGACTTAATCTAGCTAAAGAAACTTTTTTTGTTACAGGAAATACTGGTGCTGATTCATACAAAGACATGCAGCTTATGAGCGCTTGTAAGAATGTGATCATTAATAATTCTTCGTTTTGCTATCTTGCAGCTCTTTTGAATAATGATATAAATGTTTTGATCAATCCAACAAAAAGAGCTATTTAAAAAGCCAGTGAAAATAAATAAATCGCTTAAGAATATTT
>CAZJWA010000008.1:0-65493 GCA_964549585.1 uncultured Butyrivibrio sp.
ACCTTTGGATCATAGCCTGTCTGTTTAATAAAGTCTGCCTGGCATGCTTTCTGAATCTTTGTAAGAAGCTCCGGTGCTTTTCCACCAACTTCTTTGCCATCAATGTGAGCAACGCCAACAGCAAATGTTCCTGAACTTGAAATAATTACTTCATCTGCGCTAAAGAGATCATCAACCGTAAATGCTTCTTCGCTTGTAGGAATTCCCTGCTCATCGCAAATTCTAAGAAGATTCTTTCTTGCAATTCCCGGAAGAATAAGCTCGTTTGTAGGAGCAGTTCTAAACACACCATCCTTAATAATATGAACGTTGCAATGAGCACATTCTGTTACTCTGTCTCCTCTATGGAAAATAGCTTCATTACAGCCTGCTTCCTTGGCAGCCTGAGCAGCCATTACACTTGGAATAAGGTTAAGTGTCTTAATATTGCAATGAAGGAATCTTGTATCTTCCATCGTAATAGCATCAAATTTCTTACGAAGGTCCGTTATCTCTGCTTCTTTTGCAAAGATAAGAAGATTTCCAGGCTGTCCGTCTGTTGGGAAAAGATGATTTCTTATGCCTGTTCCTCTTGTTATAGACCAGTAAAGAAATACAGGGCCGTCAGAATCCATAGCATCTACTACCTTCTGAAGTTCACCAACTACCTCTTCTCTTGTTCTCATAAGTGGCATTTTGAGAAGCTTACAGCTGTTCTCAAATCTCTGCATATGTGACTCTGTATCATAGATGATTCTATTTGCTGCATATGTAGCGTCATAAACACCATCACCAAAATACATTGCTCTGTCATTCATCGGAACCATCATTTCTTCAAGCTCGCCGATTTTTCCATTGTAATATCCAACTGCCTTCATATCATATCCTCCATTTATTATAATTAATCAAAAAAAGCGAAAAGACAGGTTGCTCGACCACATTGTCTTTTCGCTAATAATTACATTATATATACTTTTGATTATTGTTCAAGTAAAAAACAAACTATTTTTTTAAATAAAAAATCCATTCGAGCTAAAAGAAATCTAGTATCAGGATAAAAGTGCCTGATCGTTTGAAAATTCCTCGCCGGAAGCTACTGCAAACTTTTGAAGTAAGTCTTCAACCGTAAGCTTCTTCTTGTCTTCGCCCTTTATGTCCAGGATGATTCTTCCCTCATTCATCATAATAAGACGATTACCATGTGCAATTGCATCCTTCATGTTATGAGTAATCATCATTGTTGTAAGGCCTGCCTTTGCAACAACCTTCTCTGTGGCGTTTAATACCTTCTCAGCAGTCTTTGGATCAAGTGCTGCTGTATGCTCATCAAGAAGAAGTATCTTTGGAGTCTGAAGCGTAGCCATAAGAAGTGTAAGTGCCTGACGCTGTCCTCCTGATAAAAGACCTACTTTAGCAGTTAGTCTCTCTTCAAGTCCAAGATCAAGTATCTTAAGCTGCTCTTTAAATACATCTCTCTCTGCCTTTGTAACGCCTACGCGAATAGGACTTCTTGATTTACCACGACGTGCTGCAAGAGCAAGATTCTCTTCAATCTGCATAGTTGCAGCCGTTCCGGTCATCGGGTCCTGAAATACACGTCCGATAAGAGGAGCTCTTTTGAAATCAGGAAGACCTGTAACGTCCTCGCCACCAATTTTGATAAAGCCCTCATCTATTGGCCACACGCCTGCGACAGCATTTAGCATTGTAGATTTTCCGGCGCCGTTACCACCAATAACAGTAATAAAATCACCGGATTCCAGAGTGAGATCAACGCCGTTTAATGCATGCTTTTCATTAATAGTTCCGGGATTAAAGGTCTTTCTTACGTTCTTTAGTTCCAACATTATTTCGCTCATTGCTTAGGCCTTCTTTCCATCTGAATTTACTACTGCAGCGTTCTTACCTGCTCTTCTAAATGAGGCTCTTGACTGAGCCTGAAGATATGGTACAGCAAGGAATACTGCAACTATAACAGCCGTAAGAAGTTTTAAATAATTTGTATCAAGCTTAAGCCACAAAACGACTTCAACAACAAAGTAATAAATCACACCGCCAACTACTACGAAGAATAGTCTAAGAGCAAAATTCATCTTTTTGCCCATAAATGCATCGCCTATTACTTCTCCAATTATTACAGCTGCAAGGCCAATTACGATTGATCCTCGTCCCATATTGATATCTGCATATCCCTGAAACTGCGACATAAGTCCGCCTGCAAAAGCAACTATTCCATTTGAAAGCGCAAGTCCGATGATTTTCATTGCGCTGATGTTAATTCCATTTGCCTTAGCCATCTGTGAGTTACATCCGGTTGCGCGAATAGCAGAGCCCTGCTCTGTTCCAAAATACCAGTACAATGCTGCGATAAGTGCTATAGCAAGTACTATTCCAACTATAATTGCAACAGTAACATATCTTGATGAAAGGATGAGACTGAATTTATCAACGCTTACAGCCGTATTTGCTTTCATTCCCATGATAGCAAGATTTATTGAATACAGCGCATACTGTGTAAGAATTCCGGCAAGTATTGCAGGTATTCCCAGCTTTGTATGTAGCAGTCCTGTTACAGTTCCTGCAAGAAGTCCTGCGATAAAAGCTATCAAAAGAGCAAGTGCCGGATTACAGCCTGAAATTATCAGCATTACCGTAACTGCTCCTCCTGTTGTAAAGGTTCCATCAACAGACAAATCTGCAATATCAAGAAGTCTGAAGGTGATGTAAACTCCAAGTGCCATGATTCCCCAAATAACACCCTGTGCAACACCGCTCGGAAGTCTGTTTAAAAGTCCCGAAAGTGTCAACGACTGAAAATAATCTGCTATAGCCATAACTCTCTCCATTCCAACAAAAAAATCAAAACCAAAATCAAAAATGTGCATAACAGCTTGCTTCTTCGCAGGCTGCTATGCACAATACATACTAACACAAATTTGTTTCAAATTGTACCGAAAATTCAATCATCTTTCCGGATTTTGGATTTCTTTTTACAAAAAGTCATTTCGAAAAAAATTATTCTGCTGCGATTGCTACGTAATCATCAGGAACTGTAATTCCAAGCTGGCTGCAAAGGTCTGCATTGTATTCCTTAACCGGGTTATCATAGTACTCAACAGGCATCTGTGAAATATCTGAATCACCTGAAAGAATCTGTGCTGCCATCTCGCCTGTCTTGTAGCCGAGCTCATAGTAGTCAATTGAAAGAGTTGCAATACCGCAGCCCTTGCAAATTCCCTCTTCTCCTGCGATGATCGGAACTCCTGCGGGAAGTGCTACATTGTTGATTGCTTCTGTGCAAGATGCAGCAGTGTTGTCAGTTGGGATATAAAGAACATCGTTCTCTCCGCATGCGCTCTGTGTTACTGAGGAAACGTCATTTGAATCTGAGAAAGTATATACATTTACAGTAAGACCCTTTGCTTCAAGAGCTGCCTTTACTGTATCTGCCTGATATACTGAATTTGGCTCTGCTGAGCAGTACAAAATTCCTACGTTCTTTGCATCAGGCACAAGCTCTGTAACCATGTCAGCCTGCTGATCAAGTGGAGCAAGATCTGATGTTCCTGAAATATTTCCGCCTACTGTACCATTAAATCCATCAATAGAAAGAGCAACACCATATTCTGTAATTGCTGTTCCAAGAATCGGAATATCGCTTGTTGCAGATGCTGCTGCCTGAAGTGAAGGAGTTGCATTTGCAAGGATAAGGTCTACGCCTTCAGAAGCAAAGCCTGTACAGATAGTTGTGCACTGTGCGCTGTCTCCTGCTGCATTTTGCTCATCAAATGTTACGCTGTCTCCAAACTTATCAGTAAGTGCAGTCTTAAAGCCCTCTGTTGCTGCATCAAGTGCCTCATGCTGTACGAGCTGGCAAATACCAACCTTGTATGTCTTACCATCTGTAGCTGCACTTGCTTCTTCTGTAGCTGCTGTCTCTTCTGTAGCTGAAGTATCCTCTGTAGTTGTAGTATCTGCAGTTGAACCGCAAGCTGCAAGTGACATTGTCATCATAGCAGTCATAGTTACTGCTGCTACCTTCTGTGCGAATCTTTTCATAATCTCCTCCATTTTGCTTTGCTATACTGCTCCCGGCGTCTGGCTTTTATGCTTCAACGCTTTGGCGCAGCAAACTATAAATTATGGAGTTCATTCTAGTCGAATAATTATGAAAATGCAATGTTTTTTATTTTTGCCTCTATATTTTTTTATAAAAAAATATTTATAGTGCCTTATATTCCTTGATGAGCTGCTCAAATCTATCGGTCAGTCCATAGATAAAATCACTGTTTGTAGCATCAACGCCGGCAATTGCAAGTGTCTGCGCCGTGGTCCCGGGATTGCCCGATGCTATATAGACAAGGTATGAATCCAGCGCTCCATCCGCGCCGCTTTCAATTCGCTGTGCGATATTACTTGAAGCAGCAATAGCTGCAGAATATTGATATACATAAAATCCCATATAGAAATGAGGTATTCGCTCCCAGCCAGAGCTTGCATAATCTCCATTCTTTATAGAATCTCCCTGATAAAGATTCATATTATCCATCCAAAGCTCATCAAGTTTATCAGCCGTAAGAATCTCTCCATCTTCAAGTGCTTCCATACTGATCTGCTGGAAACGTGCAAACTCAGCCTGTCTATAAAAAGTAGTGTACAATTTGCCCATTTCACTAGCGATATAATATTTCTTTTCATCAGGTGTCGTAGCATTTTGTATCATGTAATCATCAAGGAGCAGCTCATTAAGAGTGGAAGTTACTTCTGTCACGATAGTGCCAGGATAAGATGACTTTACGCTTTGCTGCGCCTCATCCGAATACCACTGATTCATCGTATGTCCAAGCTCATGGGCAAGCGTTGATACATCACTGAATGTACCATTAAAATTAAGAAGGATGTATGGATGTACTCCGGGAACTTCCATCGAATATGCTCCGCTTTCCTTGCCATCTGCAGAATAAACGTCAACCCATCCGCCCTTAAGCGCCGTGCGAGCATCGGCAACATATTTTTCTCCAAGTGGTGCAAGTGCTTTAAGAACAAGTTCACATGCTTCATCATATGTATATGTAATTCCGGGATCTTTTGCCATTGGAATGTTCAAATCAAAATCATATATCTCATCCAGTCCAAGTTCATTTTTTATCAAAGCAGCATAATCATCAGTTAAATTTCTTGAATCAAGTGAAGCCTTGATAACTGCTTCGTATAACGATGAATCAACGTTATCACTTATCAGTGACGCCTCGAGTGCTGAAGAATAACCATGTGCCTTTGCTGTTTCACTTACTCCGCTGCAATAATTCTCATAATTTTGAGCATATGTATTTCTAAATGCAGTATATGAACTTAGCATTGTATTGCTATACTGCAATCGAAAGTTCTGATCAAATCCGCCATATAGTGCAAGCAAATAATTATTCTCATCAGCAGTCCTTGTCACTCCATCCGGAAAAAGAATCTGCTGCCTTGGCATTTCAAGGTAATTTAATCTGTCATATAAATTTGATGCCCCATTTGTAAGATTATATAACGGCAATAGTAGATTTTCTTCGTTTTCGGGCAGAATATGCGAGCTTTCCGCGATATGACGCCATTTGCGTGATCTCATCCTGGATTTTCGTTATTTCTTTTTCTGCTTCTTT
Source organism: uncultured Butyrivibrio sp. (assembly GCA_964549585.1). Classification (GTDB taxonomy): domain Bacteria; phylum Bacillota; class Clostridia; order Lachnospirales; family Lachnospiraceae; genus Butyrivibrio. Next base: position 5,628 of record CAZJWA010000008.1, read on the forward strand.
GCTGCTACTAAAAATATCCCCAAGATTCCAGGAAGTCTGCCTAGCTTCCTGCGACATAACAGGCTGACAGCAAGTAGCAAGCATCGTTAGTACAAGTGCAATCGAAACTACAGTTTTCCTCATAAGACTTCCCTCCTGTAAAAAGAAATATTAATTAAAGTTCACATAGTAATTTGCTATTTCGTAACCTCACTTGCACCATATAGCTCCATGAGCTTTAGCGGGCCATAATAATCACTTGATGTATCTATTGCCTGATTGGGAGTGATTGTCATTTCGTAGTTCTTATGGTTATAGGTAAACTTCACTTCAAGCGTTATGTCACGTCTTACTGCCAGCTTTTCAAAAAATGACTTTGGATATGAATTCCAGCATGTACTTGAAAGTACTACTGTATCCCCTGCCTTGGCATTATTTATCTTGCCTACACATTTGTAGATATAGTATTCATACGATGAAATCGGCTGACGTGCGATGATATTTCCGCAAATAGAGCACTTATATACAAGCTCGCCTTCCTGCGTTTCGGTAGGTTCTCTGTTGACTACCCATTCGTAGTGGTGATTACAGGCAGATGCATAAGAGGTTTCAGCTACCAAAGAACCTGCAGAAGACGGGGATTTAAAATAGAGGGTCATCGTTTTATTTGAACCAATATAGTAATTCATATTGGTACTATCCCAAGTAACCGCTTCGAGCGAACTAATTGGTGCATTATAAGTAGTGCTTCCAGTAATAATCATATTTGAAGGCTCTGAAAAAAATTCGTTTACTGCATAGCTCTGTGGGTCAGCGTAGTTTTTTCCAGTTGCATAAATAGTACCACTCTCAATTAAAACACCATCATCAAATCCATAAAGACCACATACACTCGTACCCACCGCTTTCACAATACCATTTTTAATAACTATCTTATTTGTATAGATTCCATTTCCACCAGTAGCCTTAAGACTTCCGCTACCGGAAATTGTGAGCGTGGTTCCGGATTCATTACAAATTATAGCTGTTTTATAGTAATCGTTTGCTGTAACCACATTTGTTCCTTCAAGGACAATAGTCATTGAACTGCTTATAGCCATTGCATCCTTACTTACAGAATAAGTAAAATCATGTAGAGTTAACACTGAACCATCCAAATGAGCATACCCTTCTGAAGGCTGATTATCAGTAACAACTCCGCTACTACTAATATACTTTCCATCTGTCAATATCTTTGAATCATTCTCATTAAATCTTATAGGACTCACTATCGCCTTCACTTCCTCAGGTTTCATCATTGGCATAATACCAATAATCAGTGTTAACGCCAACATCATCCCAACAATAGCTTTCAAACCAAAGCCTTTTTTCAATATTCCTCTCATATGCACCTCCATGCTATTTTTCTTATTACTAGGATAGAACAATAAAACTTGCCCAAAATCAAATTATGCTAAATAATCACTCAAGTAATTCGAAAGTGATTATTTAGCATCTTTTCTTGGAAATCCTACTTCGTAACCTCACTAGCTCCATATAATTCCATGAGCTTTAATGGTCCATAATAATCTATTGAAGTGTCTATTGTCTGTTCGGGAGTAATTGTCATTTCGTAGTTCTTGTGGTTATAGGTAAACTTCACTTCAAGCGTTATGTCACGTCTTACTGCGAGCTTTTCAAAAAATGACTTTGGATATGAATTCCAGCATCCACTTGAAAGAACTACTGTGTCGCCTGCCTTGGCAGTGTTTATCTTGCCTACACATTTGTAGATATAGTATTCATACGATGAAATAGGCTGACGTGCAATAATGTTTCCGCAAATCGAGCACTTATATACCATCTCACCTTCCTGCGTTTCGGTAGGTTCTCTGTTAATTACCCATTCATAGTGGTGGTTGCAGGCAGAGCCATAAGAGGTTCCATTTTTTGAAGGCACTGCTATCTCATATACATAAGCCCTTGCATCTACCGAATTGTATTGTTCCAGCCAAACTTTACAATTGTAAAAAGAGCTAAGACCCGCTCCCGTTATTTCGTTTGCAGATATAGTTTTGGTATTACTATCCACTGCTAATGCATATACTCCTGAATTATTCTGAACAACTAAATATGTATCGTTTCCAGAAACTCCTGATAAATTAACACATAAATCATCATCCATTACTCCTTTTCCAATTAAACTACTGCTGTACCTAAAAGTCATTACATTATCAGAATCAGTTGACAGTACCCCACCAGAAATATTGGATATTTTCGCTGCATTTGCTATTGAAGCAAAAGCTATTTGTGAAATAGAAATATCAAGAACCGGTTTTGTTTTGCAGGAATTGTTTCCATTTACACCTGCCGAAAAAATCGATTGATTTTTATAACAGGTATATGCATGATCATTTAATAAATAATAATTATCGGCTGCTCGAAGCCAAAATCCCTCATTTTCGCTTGCATCATTCCAATAATCTTTGCTAATGATTAACGACCCATATTTATTATTATTAATTTCCGATCCAGCAATGATGTTCGTTGCAGATTCACTAGTAACATATGGTTCGTATAATTTATCTGTAGTAGTATATATTTTACTATTACGGTAATCATAAGTTGCTACAGAAGAATCATTCATTATTTCCTGATCTTTTGAAGTAAAATATGCTGAATTTCCTGCTAAGGATTTTAATGCTGTCCTCAGACTACTTGCACCATAGTATTCATTGAAAAAAACATCTGTTGGCGTCGAACCATCATCATATGTGCATCCCCAGCTAGTCTGATAAGTGCCAATTCCTTGATTTGAATCAATTATTGAATCCTGAAATTTTTGTCCTGTTGTCAATACATTTGATGAAAATAGAACAATATTATCACCTGTAATTCCCGTATCCATTCCACAAATATACCATTTCTGCGATTTTCCACTTCCATCGAGTCCAAAAAAACCTGTTGCGTATTTAAGGATGAACCACTATCAAGGTCATAGCTATTCATAAGGTCAGAGTCGCTCGCAAATTTAGTATTTGAAGGAGCTTCTGCCGAATAGACAGCCTTTGTTCCTGTAAAAAAAATAGTTGAAACAAGTACCATCAATCCAATCATACTAACAATTAATCTTTTGCCTAAATCCTTATTCATCTGCATCCCCCCTCCTGAAGCCTTTCCTCATCGATAAAATAAAAGTTCAAAAAAGTAACCACATTTAAATTGATTCATAAACATTGAAATTAAAAGATCAACTTCCCCCTAAATCTACCAGCTTATTATCATTTTAGCACAAAGATTTATCCGATAAACTAATTTGGCGCGAGATGTAAAAAATCGGCGTGAAATGTAATTAAATACTTTTAATTGCATTCAAAGTCGCATAACTGCGCGCATATGAGCATTTTTATTTTTACCCCGTAGCTCTTTTTACAAACAAAAATAACTAAAAAACCGGTAGTGATTCAGATTCGGAATGGAAATGAAGAATACGAAATGATAAAATATCAATAGAGTTGTTGGAAGGGGGAAATGACTACTTTGGTTAATATTGCTATAGTCGACGATGAAGAGATTTTCTTACAAAATACCATGTGGCTTTTGGACAAATACCGCGCCGAACATAACATTTTGATGCATATCGATACCTTTAGCAGTGGCTCTGAGTTTATTCCTGCTGCAAAAGATAGCGCTTTTGACCTTGTTTTCCTCGGCATAATAATGCCGGAAACGGATGGCATGGAAACCGCCAGGCAGCTTCGCGCAATCAGCCCATCCACCTCTATAGTATTTCTGACTTCTTCTCCCGAATATGCCCTTGAGTCATATTCTGTCAAAGCTTTTAATTATCTACTAAAGCCTGTTTCCTACGACGCTCTCTCGGGCGTCATGAATGATTACTTTAGCCAGATTGAAGACGAACAGAAAGGTATCATTTTCAAAGCTGCTCTTGGGTATCAGAAGATTCCGTTTAGCCAAATTGAATATTTTGAGGCGCAGAACAAGCAGACTTTCGTCCATTTGATAGGTGGAGAGGCAGTCTCTGTAACGGACACATTTTCGTCATTTGAAGAGCGTCTTGCCGCAACTGATTCTTTTTACAAATGCCATAGAAGCTATATCATCAGCTTGCCGCACGTCGTGCAGTTTACAGCCAACAATATTTCAATGAAGTCAGGAGCTGTTATTCCTTTGGCACGCAGCCTTCATAATGATTTCAAGGACTACTATTTTAACTTCTATTTTCCGTCAGAAAGGTCGTAGTAATGCTAAGTCAAGTGCTGTTTATTCTATATATCAGCTCCGTTTTGCTATTCGGAGTTTTTGTCTCTGCCGCTTTTTGCGGAGTGATTTTTAGTAAAAAGAACTTTCTTATTATCTCTGCGTTTTTTGTCATTTTGGAAGCAGTACAGCTCCTCATACTCTGCTCACCATATGGCAATATCGTTGAATATGCATATCCGTTTCTGATGCATCTTCCCCTTGTTCTACTTCTAGTTCTGTATTACAAAAGAAGTGTTCTCGAAAGCCTCTGCGCGGTTGCGGTCGCTTACCTTTGCTGCTCTTTGTCAGAGTGGGCGGGCATTCTTGCAAAGACTTTTTTGCCGGGCGATTATTCGTATTACATTGTAAGATTTATAGTGTCTGTTTCAACGATGTTAATACTGATTAAATTCGCTGCTTCTGATATTTCTACTATTCTCTCCAAAGACAAAAGAACTCTTTTTATCTTCTCAATTTTGCCTTTTGTATACTATGTTTTCGATTATTTATCAACGGTTTATACAAATCTTTTGTATAGTGGAAATGAGCTTGTTTATGAGTTTTTACCTTGCATAATGTGCGTTTCATATCTATTTTTTTGTGTTTCCTATTTTAGGGAATATGAGGAAAAGAATGATACACTTCGTCAGAATCAAATGCTTAAGCTTCAATCCGACGAAGTGTCTGCCAAGATCGCCGTTATTCAGACAAAAGAAGCTGAGATTTCAAGGCTCCGTCATGATATGAGACACTATCTCGCTGAAATAACGCTTCTTGCCAAGGAAAAAAACTATGAGAAAATCGTAGAGTTTGTAGAAGAAATTGATTCAAATATAGTTGGTACAATAACACACAAATTTTGCCTTAACGAAGTTACCAACATGGCATTATCATATTACAGCGAGCTCATGACTCAGAAGGATATTGAGCATAGCTTCACTGTCGATATTCCCAAAGAGCTTCCATTCTCAGATATGGACTTCTCGTCGATTATTGCTAATGCTCTGGAAAATTCCTGTAACGCTGCTTCTTCGTGCCAGGATGGAAATCGCAAGGTTTATCTATCACTTAAAACTAACGATAATAACATGGTCCTTCTTGAAATCGAAAACTCTTTTTCCAAAGTACCAAAAATGGTAGACGGCTATCCGGTAAGTATGCGTAAAGGCCACGGAATCGGCGTTTCAAGTATTGTCAGTACAGTAGATAAGCTTGGAGGAACCTGTAAATATCTGGTTCAGGATGATATGGTCATACTAAGAATTATTCTTTGGATTTAAGTATCGGCTTTGGTCAAACTTTTGAGCTACTAAAATCGAACTCTATGAGAATCCATCAGCTTTACTTCATGAGTCTTGCAAGGAGTGTTTCATGGACCTTCATTGCGCCCTTTGGACAAAATTCCTGACAGCAGAAGCAGTGAATGCATTTCTTTCTGTCAATTTGCGGCTTATCGTTTTTCATCGTAATTGCATGCGCCGGGCACACGTCAAAGCATTTCTTACAGCCTATGCACGCAGCGTTATTAACGCGAGGCTCTGTTTTAAATGCCGCATGCAGTATTCCAACTGCTGCCTTACCAATAAAGCCATTACTTTCAATAAATTCAAGGCTCTTTTGCTGCTCTACATGTTCAAAGCTCTCTGGTTTGTATTTATCTAAATCGTCTGTGACGTTTACTTCATGTATATCCTTTGGACCAAGTCCCCTGTTATAGGATTCTTCAAGAGTTTGAATATCTTTTTTGTCATCAAATCCAATTAGATACGCACACGCCATATCAAGATCATACGGAGATTTACTCGAAAGAACAGCTCCGATATGCTTTGGCCTCCCTGACGTTGGCCCATTACCTTCCATCGCCTCAACCGCATCGACAATATAGAGTGATGGCTTAAAGTATTCGTTAAGATCAATCATCATGTTGGCAAAGGCTGAAATCTCAGGAAATCTCATGTGATACTCAGGCTTGGTTGTTCCAGGGATAGTTCCAAACATGTTCTTTACAGCGCAGGTCATGCCAAGCATTCCATGCGTCTTTAGCTTAGAGAAATTGATTATCGCATCAACGCTGTCAAGCCAGCCGGTATACACAAAGCTTTTTACTGATAGTGCTTCGGGAAAAGAAGCCTCTTTTACCGAAAAGTCCTGATTAAGCTTTGCGCCGGTAGCTATGACTTCTTCAAGGCCGCACCCCTTATAGACATTGTTAACATAGCCGGAAGTATACATTCCGCCCGGACTATCGCCAACAATAACCTCAGCTCCCATCTCGATAAGTATTCTGCAAAGCTCGCTAAGAAGAGCCGGATGCGTAGTTCCGGCTCTATCAGGGTTCATCATTGATATAAGATTTGTTTTGATTCCAATCTTCATACCGGGCTTAACAAAGCTTAGTCCGTCTGTAGCTTTAATTACTCCGGAAATTGCTTTCTGTACTTCGCTTTGTTCATAGCTCTCGCACTTTGTAATTGCTACTATTTCTCGCATATGATTTATTTCTTTCTCTTATATGTCTGGAAGCAGTATGTTGTATCAAAGTAAACCTGCTCATCGCTTTCATCTGTAAGTTCCCATTCAGGAAGCTTTTCAAGATTTGGGAAGTATTTATCTGCTTCAAATTCTCTGTCGATTTTGGTTACGATGCATGTATCGCAGTATGGAAGCAGCTCCTCATATACCTTTGAGCCACCAATAACATATACGTCATCCGATTTATATTTCTTTGCTTCTTCTAGCACTTCATCAACGCTATGTGCAACAACAGCGTTTCTTACCTTATAGTCCTGATTTGCTGACAGGATGATGTTGTCTCTTCCATCTAGAGGAATTCCTGATGGAAATGTTGCGAGTGTCTTTCGTCCAAGAACAACTACCTTCCCCATTGTTTCTTTCCTGAAATTCTTATGATCAAGTGGAATACTGATAAGAAGATTTCCTTTATTTCCTATCGCCCAGTTTGCATCTACTGCTACTATTACTTTCATAATATTCTCCCTTTTGTTAAAGTTGTTTGGTATTGGCATTTGCGCCTAGATGGCAATCGGTATTCCCTGTATCTGATCCCCGGCTACAACGTAGTTATCTACCTTAACGTCGTCTCTTGTGAATTTATAGAAGTCGTGAACATCAGGGTTTAGTGTAAAGGTTGGTGCAGGCTGAGGCTCACGTGCTATCAGCTCTTTAATAATCGGAATATGTCTGTCATAGATATGTGCATCAGCAATTACATGCACAAGCTCTCCGACATTCATGTCGCACTCGCGGGCAATCATGTGAAGAAGAACTGAGTACTGCACAACATTCCAGTTATTTGCTGCAAGTACGTCCTGCGAGCGCTGATTAAGAACTGCGTTTAGTGTCAGCTTATCCTCGCCAGACTTTTGTGTAACATTAAAGGTCATACTGTATGCACATGGGTACAGGTTCATCTCGTGAAGATCCTGGTGCACGTAGATATTTGTCATGATTCTGCGGCTAAAAGGATTGTTCTTTAGGTCATAAATTACTCTGTCAACCTGGTCAAACATTCCTTCCTTGTACTGATGCTTTACGCCCATCTGATAGCCATACGCCTTACCAATACTGCCATCTGGGTCTGCCCACTCATCCCAGATATGGCTGTGAAGATCATTTACATTGTTTGACTTTTGCTGCCATATCCAGAGAATTTCATCTGTAGCACTCTTTAGGGCTGTTTTTCTAAGAGTCATTATCGGAAATTCTTTGGAAAGGTCATATCTGTTAACAACACCAAATTTCTTTATCGTATAAGCCGGAGTTCCGTCCTCCCAGTGAGGTCTTACCTTTTCACCCTCTGTAGACGTTCCATTTTCAAGAATATCCTTACACATGTTAATAAAAATCAAATCTGCATTACTCATCTATTCATCCCCGTTTCTATCTTCCATTCTAGTTCTGATGCTTGTCGCAAAGCGAATTAATCTGATCTGCAAACCTTCCAAGCTCCTTGTTCGTAAGTCCCTCGCTCCTTCTAATTATAGCCATAAGTCTCTCTCCGGCCGCAAGGAGTCTTGTAAATACATCGTTTGCATTTGCTCTGCCGGATGCCTTTGCCTGCACAGGCACAGGAACACCCTCTGTAATAAATTTCTCCGCAGCAAGGTCGTACACTGTTCCAGAATACGGCGCATACGTATTGAAACCGTGTTCCTTCTTTAGGTACTCGGCAAAAGAAATAGTAACCGCATTTTCGCCGTGAACAACAAATACCTTCCTTGGCTTTTCTTTAAATCCCAGAAGCCAATCGGTAAGTCCGTTCTTATCCGCATGGCCTGATAAGCCTTCCAGCTTAAGCACCTTTGCCTTAATATCTATCGGCTCTCCAAATATTTTTACATGATCGGCGCCGTCAATAATTGAACGTCCAAGCGTTCCTACCGACTGATATCCAACGAAAAGAACTGTAGAATCCTCTCTCCATAAATTATGCTTCAAATGATGCTTGATACGCCCAGCATCGCACATACCCGAAGCCGAAATTATTACCTTTGGTGTTTCTTCAAAATTAATTGCCTGAGACTCTTCACTTGTAATAGCAAGCTTTAGTCCAGGAAAAGAAATAGGATTTATGCCTTCATGAACAAGCTCCATAGCTTCATCATCATAACATTCATATTGATTATCAGCAAAAATCTGAGTTGCCTCGACTGCAAGCGGACTATCCACATAGACAGGGAAATCCGGCTCACACTTAACAAGCCCCTCTTTCTTGATCTTTCTAATAAAATACAGCATTTCCTGCGTTCTTCCAATTGCAAATGACGGAATGACAACATTTCCGCCGCGCCTGAAAGTATCTTCAAAAATCTCTGTCAGCTGCTTTATATAGTCAGGTCTTTCCGTCGTATGAAGCCTGTCACCATATGTGGATTCCATTACTACAAAATCAGCTTCCGAGGTTTTCTTAGGGTCTTTAATAAGTGGCTGCCTTGTATTTCCGATATCTCCTGAAAATACCAGCTTTCTTGATATATCCTTCTCCGTAGCCCAAACTTCAATACTTGCAGAGCCAAGAAGATGTCCGATATCTGTAAAGCGAATCTTCACACCCTCACAAAGGTCAATGACCTGCGAATATGCACATGGTACAAAAAGCCTAAGTACGTTTATTGCATCCTCCATCGTATAGATGGGCTCAGTCTGCTTTATTTCAGAATTTCTTTTGCCTTTACGAGATCTCCACTCTGCCTCCTGCTGCTGAATATGCGCGCAGTCGCGAAGCATGATATTACAAAGATCAGACGTTGCCGTAGTTGTATAAATTTTGCCTCTAAAGCCTCTTGCAAAAAGAAGTGGAAGCATCCCTGAATGGTCAACATGTGCGTGAGTAAGTAGCACATAATCAATTTCTGCCTCATTTACTGGAAGCTTTGCATTTTCAAAAAAATCTTTGCCCTGCTCCATTCCATAATCAACAAGAATGTTCTTCTCTCCAACTTGTAAATAATGACAACTCCCTGTCACCTCATGGTCTGCTCCGATAAACATAAGTTTCATATTCTTAGTCTCCTTAGTCAGAAGTAATCGCGGCCCAAAAGCTCTCGTGATCCATAACTTAATTATAACCTAGTTTGGCAAAATTTTCTTTAAATTGATTTAATAATATTGCCTATTTTTCCATGAACTTTTTAAGATCATTCTCCTGTTTCGCATAGTCCTTAAGCGCCAAATCATAAAGGACCTGATTACCCGGTGCATCCATTGCATAAGTACTCATTGCAAGATGCTCTGATGGAGCAAAAAGAAATATCTTACCCTCTTTTTCCAGCTCAAACATTTCCTTCATCTGCTTCGTATATTTAATATGTCTATTATTTAATCTATCGATGATCTTAGGGTATTTATGGCACATCATCGTATAAAAAAGCTTACTCTTTTCCGGAGTCTTAACAAAATCGCGGTTCTTTGAAAGAATAACAACTACCTTGTCACACCCTTCGCTAAACGCCTTCTTAAAAGGAATCGAATCCGATACGCCGCCGTCATAATACTTATTCCCGTTAACTTCAACCGGTCTGCAAGCCGCCGGAATAGCGCACGACGCCATAATTATCCGGTAGTCATCCTGCTGAATTTCACTTTTGTCAAAATACCTCGGAAGTCCTGTCTGAGCGTTTGTTGCTACTACCTGAAATTTCGTTGGATTTGCAAGAATCTTCGAAAGGTCAAGTGGATCCTCTCCATCAGAATTAGTAAGATCTCCATATATAAATTTCAGATTAAAAAGATCTCCTGTTTTCAAAAAAGATTTGAACCCAAAATATTCAGGAGCCGAGATATGATCTGTATAGAACCTGAGATTTCTTCCACGCTGCCCTGCAAGATATGAACACGCATTTGCACTTCCTGCCGAAACACCGATGCAATAATCAAAGCTTATTCCATCATCAATAAATTTATCCAAAATACCTGCGCTATATGCGCATTTCATTCCGCCGCCTTCAACTACAAGTCCTGTCATCACATGCTCCAATCCCTAATTTTTGTCAAAAAAGCTCTCACATAAATTAAAATTTCCTATATAATATCTTTTTACTTAACAAAAAAGATTATACCACTCCCTACTTCCATGACAATTATAAGGTACAATACATTGAAATTAAGCATTAAATTATATTATTAAAAATCATTGACTTTTATTCTCAGCGTATTATAATTCGCATTAACAATTTAATTTTCCCTTAAAGATATTTACTAAATCCTATGAAGAGAACAATGCCGGATTACTGAATTGGTTATTCACAGAGAGCCTGATACGCTGAGAACAGGCAGACCATTTATTTCGGATATCATCTCTAAGGAGCAGCCTGAACTTATAGTGTAGGGTAAGCCGGAGCCTTCCGTTAAAGAGAAAACGTATGTTGGTACGTTAAGAGCTGCATTATTATATGCAGAAACAGGGTGGTAACGCGGAATAATATTTCGTCCCTTTTTTCGTTAAGCTTTTGCTTAAATGAAGAGAGGGACTTTTTTATTGCACAAAATAATTGGAGGTAAGTATGAAAACTTTACAAAAAGTAAGTAAGTTTCTATCAAACTACACGTCAGCAGTCGTTATTGCATTTGCAGTCCTTGCATTTGCAGCTCCGCTTTCCATGGCATGGGTAAATCATTCATGGTTCAAAGATTTTGCGGGTAACAAGTTCACTTCTCAAACCCTCATCATCGGAATCATCATGTTCAGCATGGGGCTTTCTCTTACGACGCAGGATTTCAAGATTCTTGCAAAAAGACCTTTCGACATCTGCATTGGTGCTATAGCACAGTATCTTGTAATGCCGTTTCTTGCATTTAGTCTGGTCCATATTCTTAATCTTCCTGATGCACTTGCCATCGGTCTTATCCTTGTAGGATGCTGTCCCGGAGGTGTTTCATCAAATATCATGTCTTATCTTTGCGGCGGAGATGTTGCTTTTTCTGTCGGTATGACAACAGTATCAACACTTCTATCACCAATAATGACACCACTTCTTGTATCCCTTCTTGCAAGCGGAGCCTCAATCAAAATAAGTGCATTTCCAATGTTCGTATCTATTATAGAGACAGTAATTCTTCCTGTTCTCATCGGTTTTCTTATAAATTACAAATTTGGAAAAAGCGAGCAATTTAATGAGTTCAGACAGCTTATGCCAGGAGTTGCAGTACTTGGTCTTGCCTTCGTTGTCGGCGGCGTAATAAGCTCACAGGGAAAGAGCTTTTTTGCCTCAGGCGCAGTAATCTTCCTTGCAGTATTTCTTCATAACAGTTTGGGATACCTTCTTGGGTACCTTGCCGGAACTATTACCGGAATGAATACATCCAAAAAGAGAACTATTTCAATTGAGGTTGGCATGCAAAATGCAGGTCTTGCAACAAACCTTGCTACCACTTCAGAGCAGTTTGCAGCACTTCCAGATGCAGCAATAATCTGCGCTGTATCATGCGTATGGCACTCAATATCAGGAACATTACTTGCCGGATTCTTTGCACACCTTGATAATAAGAAAAAAACTACCGAAAAAGAAATCGCCTAAAGACATACATAATGGGCTAATCTATAAAAAATAAGCATCTGACATGCCTCGATACTTGATGCGCCCCCAAAAGCTAGATTTCTAGGTTTAACTTTTGGAGGCGGTACATCTTTTGGCTATGCCAGGTGCTTATTTATTAATGCCTCAAAAATTCTTTATTCTAATCATCCTCATAAAAACAATAAATCACTAAATCATTATTCAGCATGCCTAAGCTGCTCTGCCTGCTCCTTGATACCTCTTAGTATGCTTTCAAACTCATCAAACTTTGAAACAGCTGTATTTGATGAAGTAACACCTTCATTTGAAAGTGAAGCAACCTCCTGACTTGTTGCTGAAAGGTTGGAAATGCTGTCATTTATCTCAGTAGTCGACTTTACAATAGCCTGCATTCCATCGCCAATTTCTCTAAAACGCTCAATAAGATTTGCAACGTTTTCATGTATCGTTTCAAAATTCTGTTCTGTTTCACCGATCATAACATTTTGCTCATCAACAGAATTGGCCGTATTATCAATGCTTTCCATTGCCTTGTTGGCATCTGCTGTAAGCTCAGCTATTATCTCTTTTATCTCAGAAGAAGCTTTACTTGTCTGCTCGGATAGGCTTCCTATCTCCCCAGCAACTACCGCAAAGCCTTTACCTGCATCTCCTGCTCTTGCAGCCTCGATTGAAGCATTAAGTGCAAGAAGCGTTGTCTGTGAAGAAATCGACATAATCGTTCCGACAATGTTCTGAACCTCTTCAACCTTTTCAAGAACAGCCTTCGTAGAATCAACCGTCACCTGGCTCGCCTTTGAAACAGCATCCGACTTTTCCTTAAGTGACGAAATTGTCTTCTCACCTGCAAGAACAGTGGCCTCTGCATTTTGTGAAGCTTCGAGCATTTCAATTCTCTTTCCATCAGTAGCAGAAGTCTGCTCCATGATTTCCTGGCATTTGGCTGCCTGATCCGTTACAGCTTCAGCTGTGCTCTCTGTTGAATCAGCAATGTTCTGCATTCCGGAATTGGTGGAATTTATTATCTCTTTGAGCTCATTCGCATTCTTACCAGCAGCATTAAACAAATCAGTAATATTACCGGCAACCGATGTCATATGCTCTCCGCTCTTAGTCTGCCTGTCAATTCCCTCTTGAATAGCCTCGTTGTCCTCTTCACTAAAGGTTGTCAGAAGCTTTACAGAATATGCAGCTGCAACGCACAAAAGAACTACCATAACCGCGTCAGAAGCAGCTTCATCAGAAATCATCCCTGCCGAAATAGCATTTCTTACTACAACTATTCCAAAAGCTAAAGCAACAACGAGATATCCTATTGTTACCATCTTTTTATTAAGATAAATCATTGAACAAATAAGTATAGCGACCCCAAGGGGAAATAGTCTTATGCTATTTTGAACCAGCATAATGATCAAATAGAACTGCGACGCAGCCGCCATTATCATAACCGCGCCTTTTTTGCTCTCACGTTCCTTCAGATATCCGTAGCCTCCAAGGAATATAAATACAAGGCAAGATATTATTTCAAGCATAAATGGTATCGTTAATCCGCTTGCTATCTTCTGTGCTCCGATAAGTAACGCCATAAATCCAACGATTACGGAGCAAACTATAAGTGTTACTTTATTAGCTCTTTTATACTGATTTGCATTCATATACTGGCCTCCGCTATATTTAGTTTTTCATTAATAACCATACAAAAACATGTTTTGAAAGTAATGTTATCATGTTATCCAAAACTAATTTAATTATAAATCACACCGCCGCAAATAACCATATCTTTATCATAAATAACTGCTGATTGCCCTTTTGTTACTGCCCTCATCGGTTTCTCCGTTTTCACGCTAAAGCCTTCCTTTGTTGGGGTAACTAAGCAGTGCTCTTTCCTTCCATGATATCTGACGCATACCTCTGCTTCAAACGGCTCTGCGGGTACATTTCCACTTATCCAATTAACATTTTTACAGTAAAAAGAGGAAGTAAAAATGCCTTCTTCGCTTCCAAGTACTACCCTGTTATTCTCTATATCTTTGGCATTTACAAATAGCCTAGCCTTTGCGGCTATTCCCAAGCCTCTTCGCTGTCCAAGCGTATATCTGATAATTCCCTTGTGCCTTCCAAGAACGTTTCCATTTACGTCTACGAAATCGCCCTCAGGATACTTAACATTTTTGTATTTTTCGAGAAAAGAAGCATAATCGCCATCTGGAATAAAGCAGATATCCTCGCTGTCGTGCTTTCCTGAATTTGAAAAGCCCTCTTTGCTTGCCATGCTTCTTGCCTCGTCCTTACTCTCAACGTCTCCAAGAGGCAGAAGAATATGTGAAAGCTCTTCCTGTGAAAGATTATACAGAACATAGCTCTGATCCTTCGAAACATCTTTGGACATGTGTATTTCATATAGACCTGTTTCTTCATTAAAAATAATTCTTGCATAATGCCCCGTTGCGACAAAATCACATCCAAGGCTTCTGCCATATTCATAAAGCTTCCCAAATTTGATGTATTTATTACAAGTAACACATGGATTTGGCGTTTCACCTCTTTCATAAGAATCTGCAAATTCAGAAATTACTTTCTCATCAAACTCCTTCTTAAAATCCACTGCTTCAAAAGGAATATCCAGCTTCTTACAAATCTTACCAGCATCAATGACATCTATGTCATGTTCATCATTATCCAATATGACACTTATGTCACATTTTTTACTGTGAGCATCAGATTCATAGCCATATTTATCACAAAGCTTCATGGTTACACCTATGCAGTCATATCCGGCTTCTTTTAAGAGAAGAGCAGTCACGCTTGAATCTACTCCGCCGCTCATTGCAATCATTACTTTTTTATTCAAATCAGATTACTCCTAATCTTTATTTATAATAAAAAATTATATCACAAATTTCTTTTCATTAATGACAAAAGCCTGCCGCCACAGGCGACAGGCTTTTGTAGGATTTCTTCACTTCCTAAATCACATCTTATTTTGAAAAATTTTATAGGCAATAGTGTATACGATGAGAAAGAGGCATACTATTCCGAACATTACCATTCCGGTATTTGAGCCCATTATTGTTAGAATTATTCCTGCGATATACATAATTACAATCATGACAAAGCATGATACTTTAAACGCTGCTGTGGATATTGCAGTATTTCTCTCATCTGATTCTTCTATTCTTGTTTTTCTAAGAAGCTCTGGATTTGCCAGTACTCTTCTTTTCTTAACCATAAGAAGTATGCCTACAAGAATCAGCCCTATTCCAATTCCTTCGAAGAAGCCAAGAAGGAAATCAGGAAGCACTACTCCCATACCCCTTGTTGCGATATTAACTGCCGCCTCTGTAAATAATCCCAAAGCAATTAATACTCCATAAATCTTAATCTTCTTCTGTGCTGCTGCCTTATATTCCTCATCTGTTTCATATTTTCCACTTCCAAAAATACATCTCATAATTTTCATCTCCTGATTATTTATCCGTAAAAATAAATACTTCCTCAATTGTTGTTCCAAAGTATTCTGCTATTTTATGTGCAAGCATAAGTGACGCATTATATCGGCCATTCTCCAGTGAAATAATGGTCTGCCTCGTAACTCCAAGTGCATCTGCAAGTTCACTTTGTGTAACACCCTTTTCCTTGCGCATCTCCTGAATTTTTGAATCCATCTCTCATCTCGCCTTTCATCTACTGTCAAATCGGAATTGTTTGCGTGCCGGCGCATTGTATTTGTATTTTTTGAATAACCTTATGCTATGTTGCTTTGCATTATTGATAATTCCAAAAAATAGTCTTGTATCGCAAAAGTCACGCTACATCTGTGCACTAGAAGTAGGTAAAGTCTGCTTTACATATATGAAGTATAGTACGCTTTACATTTGTTGTCAAGTACACTTTACATTTTATTTCAGCCAACAATCGTTGAAATAAGTATCATTTCGTAGTCAAAGCCTCGATAACCTCCTTATAGTCGATGGTTACAGGCTCGAAAAGTGCATCTGCCCCATTAACAGTTCCTGCGCGAAGCACTTCAACAAGCGGGACTATATCAGCATATAGCCTTGTAAGACTAAGATTTCCGGCAACGCCCTTTAGTGCATGAGCTGCCGCAAAGGCTGCCTGAGCATCGTCCTCCTCTAGAGCGGTAAGAAGCTGATTATAATGATCATCCTCGGGAAATTCATATAAACACTTTTCATACACCTCAAGATTATCATTAAACCTTTCAATACCCTCCTTAACACTTATTCCTGCTTTCGATAGTCTATATCTATTCATCCTGCCACCCCTATTTCTCATTCATACTAAATGCAGTTTCAAGTGTCTTGTATAGTACCCTTGTTTCGATAGGTTTTGCAATATGCCCGTTCATTCCTGCATTAAGCGCCGCTGTTACATCCTCAGAAAAAGCATTTGCTGTCATTGCATAAATCGGAATGTAAGGCGCATCTGTCCTTGGCATGGAGCGGATTGCTTTAGCGGCCTCGTAGCCATCCATAATCGGCATATTGATATCCATAAGAATACAGTCGTATGTTCCGGGATCGGCTTTCTTAAATAAATCCACAGCCTGCCTTCCATCCTCTGCGCAAACTGTTTCTATTCCAACCATCTGTAAGAGTTTAATTGCAACTTCCATATTTAGTGCAACATCTTCTGCAACGAGCACTCGTTTTCCGGTAAAATCAAAGGTCTTCTTCTCTTCCTCGGCGTCAATCTTTGTATAATCGCCTCCGGAAATCTTCATAAGTGCATTAAAGAGTGTTGACTGTAAAAGAGGCTTTGAAATAAAGTAGTTTGCCCCTGCTGCCTTACCTGTGTTCTCCAGCTCATTCAAATCATAAGCAGATACATTGATAACAATCGTATCTTCGCCAAATATCTCACGAATCTTCTGGGTAACCTGAATTCCATCCATATCAGGCATCTTCCAGTCGATAAGACAAAGCTTGTATGGATCACCCTTGTCCTCTGCTTCTCCAAGAGTATCAAGTGCTTCTTCACCGCTAGTTACATAATCGAACCTGACTCCAAGTCTCTCTAGAAGAATTCCACTGTATTCACAGGATTCCTTATCATCATCAACAACAAGCGTCCTTATCTCTGAAAAGCCTGAGGCATCAGCTACAGTAGCCTGATTCACAGTTCCAAAAGGAATATCAGCAGTAAATACAGAACCTTTTCCCTGAAAGCTCTCAACCTTAATGCTTCCGCCCATCATCTCAACCAGGTTCTTCGCAATAGAAAGTCCAAGACCGCTTCCACCATGCTTTCTTGCAGTAGAGGCTGATTCCTGCTCAAAAGGTTTAAACAGGCGGCTCATCATATCTTCGCTCATACCACAGCCCGTATCTGATACAGAAAATCTAAGCTGAACCTTATCTCTTGTCCTACTTGCCTGAAGTACCATAAGGTCAATTTCACCGCCAGATGGCGTAAACTTTACTGCATTTGAGAGGAAATTCATAAGAACCTGATTAAGCCTTAGCTCATCCCCGACGATCGTCTCCTCTGTAACTCCGTTCATACGAACATTAAATTCTACGCCCTTCATACGAGCCTGCTGATAGAATACAGTCGTAATATTTGTCAACATCTGCTTGAAATTAAACGGAGCATTGTCAATTTTAAGCTTTCCACCCTCTATTGCTGACATATCCAGAACATCATTTATTATGTTCAAAAGAAGTTTTGAGCTTCCGTCAATCTTTGTAAGATAATCATCAACCTTCTCCGGTGACTTAATCTCAGTTTTAGCAATACTTGTAAGACCAATAATTGCATTCATTGGTGTTCTTATTTCATGGCTCATCTGAGCAAGAAACTGAGACTTTGCAGCATTAGCACTATCTGCCTTTGCAATAGCTTTCTCTAGACTCTCATTTATGAGTTCCATCTTCTTTGCAGTCTTTTCCTTATTGATTGAAATAGACACCAGAAGAAGGAAACATATTCCTACAAGAATTCCGGCAATTATTAGTTGTAATCTGAATCTATACAGAAAATCAAGAAACGTATACTTATAAGGAGATGCTAAAGTATGCTTGATCAAGATTCCACTTACCGTTGCACTATCTATATTATCAATTGCCTTATTTAGAATTGACATAAGCATAGCGTCATCACGTGGAATCACAATTGCAGTATGCTCGGTCATAATATCTACAGGCAAGATTTCAAGGCTTTCATACTTTGGCTCCTGAAGGAACTTACTAATAATATGCGTGTTTTGAATAAAAACGTCCGCATCTCCTGCAAGCACTGCATTAAGACAGTCTTCATTGGTCGTATAGCCTGTAACTATCAGATTTGGATAATCTGTTTCAAGCTTCTTTGAAAGAGCAGCAAATGAAGAAGGAATAGCTACCCGAAGAGAACTTGAAAAGTCCATATCAGTTCCCGGTTTTCCAACAGGAACGATAGTACTCTCGAGAAAAGAGTCTGTTGAATTAAGTGTCTCGTTTGTTTTGAAATTATCTCTCTCTATTCCGCAAATAGCATCATAATTTCCTGTTGCCATAAGATCAACGACTGATGTAGCCGGCGTCTGAGCAACAAATTCAAACTGAAGTCCCGTCTTTGATGATATCTCATTTAAAATATCAACATTTATTCCTGAATACGTATCTGTCTTACTGTCGTATTCGCAAAAAGGAGCACGCGAAAGGTTCATACCTATTCTGATAACCGGACTGTTTGCAATATACTCGCGTTCCTTAGTAGTAAACTGAAGAGTAGTTTCTGATAAACCTTCACCATAATATTTGTGATAAAGATTATTCTCAAAATCCGAATTAGCCTTTATTCTCTGAAGAGCAAAGTTAATTGCCTCAAGGTAAGGACTATTCTTATAAGAAATAATATAGTATGCATCAGCTCCAAAATCCGCAAGCATCGAAAGACTATTATGATTTGCAAGATTCTCACTGCACATCATATCTATGAGACCGTCATTTAGAGCTCTTTCTAGTTCATCCTCAGAATCATACTCGGTAATTTCTGTCGTAAAATCATTCTGCTCTTCGTAGCGCTCAAACATTGCAAGCATTGCACTGTTTTTTATTATTCCTACCTTTTGCCCATTAAATGCTGCAAAGTCTTCATAGGCAGTCGTGCAGTTCTCGGTTCCATATAAAATTCCCTGCGTATATCCTATAGGATAAGCTGAATAGTCATATATGGCAGCACGTTCATCACTGTACTGGGCAGTGCAAAGAAGATCTATTTCGCCCTCTTTAAGCTTTGTTAAGAGATCAGGCCAGTTTCCATATACATACTCAAAGTCATAGTCTGAATACTTTGAGATTTCGGCAAGATACTCTGCGCCATAGCCTACAAATGTGCCATCAGACTGCTTCGTAATAAAACCGTTGTAGTCCATATACCCGACCTTCAGCGTCTTTCTTTCACTGCTATCCTTCGCGAAAGTGCTTGAAGCAGGTATGCACGTTAGAAATACTATTATTACTGCCAAAAGAAATAATAAAATCCTTGAACTAATTCTTATGCCTTTTCTCATCCTGTCTAAGTATCTGCTCTTTGTCATAAGATTCCCCTGTCTTATTTCATTTTCCCTATATTCAAAATATATATTTTCCAAAAACCATTTCAGCTAACACCCTACTAATTCTTATCTTTATCCATACTCTTTATCCTTAATCTTTATCCTTACTCATTAATTCTTTTCATTAACCCTATTCTCTTCTTTTAATAATAAATTTTGCTAAAGTAACAAACAAAAGCCTTGAATCGACTGGTTTGGATAAATGATCGTTCATTCCTGCATCAAGTGATGCCTGTATATCCTCTCTATAAGCATTTGCTGTCATCGCGATTATCGGAACACTCGCACTATCTTCTCTTTCAAGCGCGCGGATTGTCCTCGAAGCGGTAAGCCCATCCATCACTGGCATATGTATGTCCATAAGAACAGCGTCAAAGAAATTCAATTCGGATTTTTCAAAAATCTCCACGCCTTCCTTACCATTTTCTGCTCCGATAACAATAGCTCCCTCCTTTGTTAATAGCCTCTTCGCTATTTCAAGATTAAGCTTATTATCTTCAATAATCAGAATATGCCTGCCACTAAGAACTTCCTCTGGAGCCATTTTATTCTCATCATCGTTTTCTTTACCAAGTGGAAATACATCTCCAAAATCTGCTGCTTCAAGATCCAGTAAAAGAGTAAAAGTCGTACCTTTACCCTGTATGCTTTTAACTTCAATACTTCCATCCATTAGTTCTACTATTCTCTTCGTAATAGCCATTCCAAGACCTGTGCCTGCGTAGCTTGCGGTCATAGGATTTTTTTCCTGCTCAAAAGGTTTAAATAAGCCTTTCTTCATAAATTCTTCGCTCATTCCAACGCCTGTATCAGCTACGATAATTTTGAAATGATAAATAGAATCTTCCTTAGAAAGAAGCTCTAGTGTTAATGTTACATTTCCGTTTTCGGGGGTAAATTTTACTGCATTTGACAAAAGATTCATAAATATCTGTTTGAAACGAAGCGGGTCTAACTTGCAGCAGATACTATCGTCAAGGTTAATGCATTCTACCTTTATATCAATATTCTTTGCCTTTGCAACAGGATTCATCATATCGAGAATATTATGTAAAACATCTACGCAGTATACCGGCTCTGGTTCAATAGAGAGCCTTCCCGTATCAATTCTCTGAAGTTCAAGCGTGTCATTAATAAGTCCAAGCATATATCTTCCAGAATCTTCAACTTTTTCAAAGTTATTATGAAGAGTAGCCAGGTTAGTTTCATCTTTGGATAGTTCAGCCATTCCAAGAATCGCATTCATTGGGGTTCGCATGTCATGACTCATTCTTGAATAAAACTCAAATGATAGCTGTCCTTCCTTAATCTTCGTATATTTGAAATAAAATATAAGAAAGATTCCTACCATTATTATTGCAGTAACTGCAAATGCCAAAATCATAAAAACTATCATTGTTTTGGCACTTGCCTGATATGCATCCGGATTCATATCTATTCCAAGCAGCCCTACGAAATTTCCTTCGGTAGTGTAAATCGGCGTATACCCTGTTATAAACGAGCCCCACGCATCAGTGGTATAAGTTCCGACAGTTTCTTGATTTGCAATTGCTTTAAGCTGAACAGCATCAAGCGATGTGTACCTGTAAATATCCTCTCGCTCTGCCACAGCAAAATGTCCGTTATCATCAATCGTACCGTTTAAAAGCCATATTCCGTTAAGTGGTGTATTTATATCATAGCCAAAAAATTCAGCGGTATCTTCATCTGTATAATATTTAATCTCATCCTCTGATAGCGGTGCTACTAAATATACATTTGTTATGTTAGCGCTAAGCCTGACTCCGTTTCCGATATTCATCAAACGAAAATTAATCGGGTCAACCTCCATTTCATTAAACGAAAGTGACTTCATATATGCAACTTCTTCATCAGTTATCTCGAAATTATTCTTAACAAGAAGAGCTATATCAGTTGCATGATTAATATTTGACTTAAGCAGCTTTGAATCAATATATTTAGAGCCGGCAAAAAGACCTGTTCCTGAAACAATCAGGAAGATTATCGCCAGCATGAATATTGTTAATGTAATATGCTTTTTAGCTTTTCCGGACATCGCCTATTCCTTCCTAACATAAGAATACGATTCAATTACAGAATCAGTCCTTCTCACCTTCAGGTTCATTTAAAAGGCGGAGCTTTCTTACTCCGACAGATCTTTTTACATGATGAAGTAAGAGTTCTCTGTTATAAGGCTTTGAAACGAAATCGTCTGCTCCTATATGAAGTGCTCTAAGCTCACTGTCTGTTCCAACTTCACTGGTAATGATAACAGGAATCTTATCAAGTACCCCTTCCTTCGACAGAAGATTTAGAAGTTCAAATCCATCCATTACAGGCATTAGTAGGTCAAGCAGAATGCAGGATATCTTTTCCTCGTTATTGGTGATATAGTCGTGAGCCTCCTCGCCGTTTGTTGTCATCTCTATTCTGTAATAAGGAGAAAGAATCTGCTTTAGTGCCTCACGATTTGCTGCTATATCCTCAACAATAAGAATAAGTGGACTATTCGCATTGACAACCTCATTTTCTTCAATCTTTTGCGGAGTTTGTGTATCATCTATCTGCTCATCAGCTTTGTCGCACTCTTCCCAGTACTTTTCAAACTGATCAACTGCCATGGGCTTTGCGAAAACGTAGCCCTGAATATAGTTGCATCCCATGGTTTTAAGAAGATTTACCTCTTCCTTTGTTTCAACGCCCTCTGCAACAGATGAAAGCTGGAGCCACTTTGAAAGACTAAGGACAAAGCTTAAGATACTTCTTTTGCCATTAGTCATTTGAGAATCTCCAACCTGCATAAACTTCATATCAAGCTTAAGGATATCAATTGGAAGCTCTGAAAGCATATTTAGCGATGAATAGCCTGAGCCAAAATCATCCATTTCAATTTTAAATCCAAGAGAGCGAAGTGAATTAACCGCAGAAATTATCTGCTGCGGATTATCGGTATATGCCGACTCTGTGACCTCAATATGAAGCATTTCAATTGGAATATCATATTTATCAACAAGATCAGCAAAAACTTCAGGAAGATTTTCCTGATTGAAATTTGCACGCGAAGCATTGACTGAAATAGGAATAAGTTTTCGGCCTTCCTTCTGCCAGCGGCTAAGAACCTGACAGACCTGTTCCCAAACATATCTGTCAAGCTTTGTAATAAAGCCATTTTGTTCAAAAAGTGGAATAAATTCTCCCGGAGAGATAAGTCCAAGTTCAGGATGAACCCAGCGAACAAGCGCCTCAGCTCCGCAAAGCTTTCCAGAAACGGTACTGTGCTTTGGCTGAAGGTATACAAGGAACTGGTTCTTTGCAAGTGAGTCCTCTTTATAATCATTTAGCTGGTGCTCACGCATAAGCTTCTGCCTAAAAGAGTCATCATAAATTGCATAGTATACACCAAATTTATGTTTAATTGATGCAATTGCCATCTGCGCTCTATCGCACATATCAGACACCGGAAGTGTTCTGTCTGTTATCGGATAAATTCCATACTGCATCATAAAGTTATCGACAGGCGCATCCTTATAAGTATCATTAAAAAGCTTGGCAACATCTGCCTGTGGCCATCTATCTTTGTGAAACTCTCGAAGCTGTGCAAAAATGTCAGGTCCTATCCTTCCGCAAAAGCCGGTTCCTTCAACATATTTTTTGCTTTTCTTTGCAACATATTTAAGAAGCTCATCACCAGCCTCTGTTCCATGCTTGGCGTTAATAAGCTTAAAGCTTTCTATATTACTACACACTATTTCATATTGAGTATCAGGATGCTTCTCAAGCTCAGTCTGCACATGGTGATAGAAAAATTCTGCGCTATAAACACCTGTAAGTTTATCGGTCTCAAGCTGATTTAAAAGTGATGCATTTCCAAAAAGTCTTAAAAGACTTCGTACTCTGTGACAGACAAGCTCTGCATTATAGGGCTTTGTAAAGAAATCTGACGCTCCGGAATCAAGGCTTCTAATCTCAGCATTCTCATCTTCACTTCCTGTAGTAACGATAACCGGAATAGAAGAAATGAGCCCATTTTCATTCATCCTTCGAAGGAGTTCATACCCATCCATAACAGGCATCTTAAGATCAAGAAGGATAAGTGCAATTTCTTCCTTATTGCTCTCTAGAAGATTTAAAGCCTCCTGCCCGTTCGCCGCCTGCGCGGTGTCATACCCGGCAGCCCCAAGAATATGAGCAAGTACTCTTCTATTTGAAGTGTTATCATCAACTATTAGTAGTACTTTATTTATCGTATCCTCGTTCTCTTCCGATTGGATCAAAGACGCGGATTTTATTTTTTTGTTAACACTAATATCTGTCTTTGGATTTTGATTCATAGTAATTCCTTCCATTTGGTGGAAACTTCAATTTATCAATTCAGCCAAAAAAAATGTTAGTATGTCGTTATTCTCTTATAATAATTTTACCTTTTATCGTCAAATAAAACAATAAGCAATATTTTTTTATTAACACAAGCATTTACTATCAAAAAAAGCCTCAAAATCAGCAAAATTAGTGATATTATTATTTCCATGGAAAACACTTTTGCAAAAACTAATTTCTTCGGCGCATCCTCTAAGCCTCTTATAAGTGATGACGCTCTTAAAATAATAGCCTGTATTACAATGCTTATCGATCACTTCGCGATGGGCTTTTTTGCGTACTTTATGCATGATGGGCATTTCATCCCCGGACTTTTGGCAGCAGAGAATATCCAGGTTTATCATGTACTTCGCCATATCGGAAGAACCGCTTTTCCAATCTTTTGTTTTCTTCTTGTTCAAGGCTTTTTTTATACCCATTCCAAGAAGAAATACTGTTTGAACTTATTTATTTTCTCGTTAATTTCAGAAGTCTTTTACGATTTTGCACTTCTTTCAGATAAAGATTACCACTCGCTAAGTCCTTTAGCTTTATGGAATTCCAATAAAGAGATTTATATTAGTGACCAGAACGTATACTTTACCTTGCTTCTTGGCTTTATCTGCGTATGCGCCTGTGATTTTTTTAGAAAAAAATATCTAAATACAGCATCTTCCTTGATTGCTAAAGTTCTTACTCTCCTACTATGTGCTTTGATTACGCTCACATGCTGTCTTTGCGCTGTATTTCTTAAAACCGATTACTCCTACAAGGGCATTATTCTTATAATGATTTTCTATATTTTTTCATCAAACAGGCCTTTGCAGCTCCTTGTGGGATACATTTTCATATCACTTGCAAATCCTGCTGAAGCCTATGCCATATTCGGCTTTGGTCTCTTATTCCTTTCAAATGGTCATAGGAGTCAAATGGCTCACAAGGCCAAATATGCCTACTACAGCTTCTATCCCGTACATCTATGTCTAATATTCCTACTTAGGGTCTTTCTTTTGAGAAACTAAATAAAACTATTTTTTGCCGATATATTTATTATTTTTTAAGATTATTTTATCCGCGCTTCATTGTATTTTGCGTGCTCTGTGACTACAATTTTCATAAACAGACAGGTCAGATTTTTAGAAAGGCATAATAAATATTATGAAACTTAGAGACAGATTTATCAGATTCATGCAGGGGCGCTACGGAGCATATGGCACAGACGCTTTCACCAAATTTCTTCTTATATTAACGTTGGTTCTTATTGTGGTTACAAGCTTTGGCCCCTTAAGAAATTTATCAATTCTTCCATTTATTATTCTGATTTATTGTTATTTCAGACTTTTTTCCAAAAATGTTCCAAAAAGATATCACGAAAATCAGGTATACATGGAATATCAAAACCGCTTCACAGGCTTTTTTAAGAATTTCAAATACAATGCCTCACAGCGTAAAATTTATCACGTTTACAAATGCCCGAAATGCGGTCAGAAGATTCGTATTCCAAGAGGCAAAGGAAAGATAATAGTCAGATGTCCAAAGTGCAGCACAGAATTCGAAAAGCGTTCATAATATTATAAAAGGGGCACACAAAAATGTTCGGATATGTAATAATAAATAAGCCTGAAATAAAATTTCGGGAATTTGACTGCTACCGCTCGTATTACTGCGGTCTGTGCCAAACACTTAAAAAGGATTATAAGAGAGCCGGTCAAATAACGGTAAGCTATGACATGACTTTCCTTACCATGCTTCTTACTTCTCTTTATGAACCAGAGGATACACTAAGCGATTGCCGCTGCATTGCTCATCCGCTTGAGAAACACCCTACAAGGACCAACGAATATACTGAGTATGCCGCTGCCATGAACATTCTTCTGGCGTATTACAAGAGTCTTGACGACTGGAGTGATGAGAGAAAGATTACGAAACTTCTTTTCTCAAAAAGACTTTATTCCAGATATTCAAAGATCTTAAAGAAGTATCCTGAGAAAGCAAAGGCCATCCATACGGGACTCGAAAATATACATAACTGTGAAAAGGCCGGAGATACCGATATTGATAAGGTATCAGGATATTTTGGCAAGATCATGGCAGAGCTGTTCGTTTATAAAGAAGACGAGTGGGCAGAAACTCTTAGAACTATGGGGTTTTTCCTTGGTAAATTCATCTATCTGATGGATGCCTATGATGATATAGAAAAAGATATAAAGACAGGAAATTACAATCCTCTTCGCCCTATGTGGGAGGAGAACCAGGAAGGCTTTGATGAGTACACCTATAATGTTCTTACCATGATGATTTCCGAATGCTCAAAAGCGTTCGAAACCCTTCCTATTCTGGAAAATGCGTCTATTCTTCGTAACATTTTATATTCGGGCGTCTGGACCAAGTACGAGATAACCAAAAATCAACGAAATAACAAAGAGAAAAGGGACGCCAAATAATGTCTGATCCATACAAAGTACTGGGAATTCAACAAAGCGCATCTGATGAGGAGGTCAAGAAGGCTTACAGAACACTTAGCCGCAAATACCACCCTGATGCTAACATAAATAATCCACACAAGGATAAAGCTGAAGAAATGTTTAAGCTCGTCGGCCAGGCTTATCAGCAGATAATGGACGAGCGAAGCGGTAAGTTCGCCGGAAGAAGTTCATACGGAAGTCCTTACGGTTCCTCATCTACCGGTGATAACAGAGAATATCGTGATTATGGAGATTTTGGAAATTTCGGAGGTTTCGGCGGTTTTGGTTTTGGAGGTTTTGGCGATTTTGGAGGCTTTGGTGGTCAGAACCAGCAGCAGTCTTCGGGAAGCTCCGATGAAGAAACAATTCATCTTCGTGCTGCAGCAAACTATATTCAGGGCAGACATTTTCAGGAAGCACTAAATGTCCTTTCCGGAATTGCAAATCATTCGGCGCAGTGGTACTACTACAGTGCAATTGCAAATTCAGGTCTTGGAAATAATGTTATTGCACAGCAGCAGGCACAGCAGGCTGTGAACATGGAGCCTCATAACTCCAATTATCAGGAGCTGCTAAGTAGCTTACAGTCAGGTGGAAGCTGGTATGCTTCACAGAGAAGCCCTTACGGCTCAACCTATGGCGTAAATGGCAGTATGTGCTCAAAGCTATGTATTTCATGGCTGATATGCAACTTCTGCTGTGGAAGTACAGGAATGTTCTGCGGCGGAACACCGTATAGAGGCTTCTGATATATCTTTTTCATTTATACAAATAATATGGGCAGTCTGAATGCACCAGGAAAGGCATGGTCCTTATATGAGTAAATTTTTGATCATATATGCAAGTACAACAGGAAATACTAAAATGATAGCTGAGGAAATATATAATTCAATAAAGGTTCCTGACTATGAAAAAGAGCTGGTCGACATCAGAAACTGGAATGGAACTCACGAGGGTGAAACCTACTTTATTGGATTTTGGGTCAATCGCGGAACCTGTTCGCTTGAAATAATTGATCTTCTCTCATCTCTTCATGGGAAGAATATAGCTCTTTTTGGCACCTGCGGAACAGGCGATAAGTGCGGATATTTCAGTGCCATCGAAAAGAGTGTTACTGCATGGGTTGCAGATGATAATAATTATCTTGGTTCTTATTTTTGCCAGGGCAAAATGCCTGCACGGATTCGTGTTAAATATGAATGTCTTTCCGAGAAGGTCGGAAAGGAAAAAGCAGATTTAATGATTGCAAATTATGATGAAGCTCTTAAGCATCCTGACAAACAGGATCTTCTTAAGGCAAATATATTTGCAGATGAAGTGATAAAGAAGGCAAAATGAGTAAATTTTTGATTGTTGATTTTGCTTAAATATATTTAATCGTTTTTATAACGATATTTCTTTTTACAAAAAGGTATATAAAGGAGAAGAGCCGAATCGGATTTAAGTCCGGTTCGGCTCTTTAGTGTTGCAGCCCGGGCGGTAATCCCAGGCTACAAGAAAACAAGGAAGCGAAAATTAGATAATTACGTATTTATTACTCCACATCCTGGAGTGCTGATGTTCCTTCTTCGCCTGTACGTACCTTTACAACACGGCTTACGTTGTAGACAAAGATCTTACCATCTCCGATATGTCCTGTATAAAGAGCTGCCTTAGCAGACTCGATAACCTTATCTACTGAAATCTTGGCAACAATGACTTCAACCTTAACCTTTGGAAGGAGTGTTGAATCAACTACAGCGCCACGATACTTCTCAGTTGAACCCTTCTGGATTCCGCAGCCCATAACCTGAGTCATTGTCATTCCTGTTACGCCAAGTTCATTAAGAGCATTCTTTAATGCATCAAACTTAGCAAGCTTACAGATAATAGTAACCTTATGAATACCGCTATCAAATTCAGCTGCAAGAGGAGTTTCCCTCTCAACTTTAACAGATGCGTTAATCTGAGCTTCAGAAGCACTTTCGTAATCATCCTCACCAAGATCTGTATTCTCGTTTACATTTACTGTCATGTCTGTTACATCAGTAATTGAGAATCCTGAATAAGCTGATGCAAGACCATGCTCATGAATATCAAGTCCGTCAATCTCAACCTGTGCAGGAACACGAAGTCCCACTGTTTTATCAATAATCTTAAAGATTATGAACATTACTACAAGAAGATAAATAATGATGCTGACTACTGCAAGTGCCTGAACTCCAAGCTGGTGAAGACCGCCGCCGTAGAAAAGACCCACGCCTACTCCATCCTCTCCTGTTGAGAAAAGGCCTACTGCAATAGTTCCCCAAAGACCATTTGCACCATGTACTGATACAGCTCCGACAGGATCGTCGATCTTTGCAACGTTATCAAAGAATTCAACTGAAAGAACTACAAGGAAACCAGCAACGATACCAATAAAGAATGCACCGATTGGAGATACGCAGTCGCATCCTGCTGTAATAGCTACAAGTCCTGCAAGTGCTCCGTTCATTGTCATTGATACATCAGGCTTACCATAGCGAACCCATGTAAATATCATTGTTACTACTGTAGCCATTGCTGCTGCAAGGTTAGTATTCATAAATACAAGTGATGCAGATCTTGCTGCTTCATCTGCCATTGCTACTGTAGAACCACCGTTAAATCCAAACCAGCAGAACCAAAGGATGAATACACCAAGTGCACATGCAACCATGTTATGTCCAGGTATAGCCTTTGCTTTGCCATTCTTGTCATACTTACCAATACGAGGTCCAAGTAGGAATGCTCCAAGACAGGCAATAACACCGCCAACCATATGTACACAAGCACTACCTGCAAAATCGTGGAAGCCAAGAGCTGATAGCCAGCCGCCGCCCCATGCCCAGTGTCCTGTAATAGGATAAACGAACAATGAGATACAAGCTGAATATAAGCAATATGCCTTGAAATTGGTACGCTCTGCCATTGATCCGGAAACGATTGTTGCTGCAGTTGCGCAGAACACTGTCTGGAATATTACATAGCACCAAAGTGGCATTGTCTGAGGAACTACGCTGCTTGTAGCTGTATATGTTCCTCTGATAAGAAGATCAGGTGTTCCGATAAATCCACCAAGTCCTCCGTTAAACATAAGACTAAAACCGATAACCCAAAAGCATGGTGTTCCAATACAGAAGTCCATCATGTTCTTCATGAGGATGTTTCCTGTATTCTTTGCTCTGGTAAGTCCGGCTTCGCAAAGTGCGAAACCTGCCTGCATGAAATAAACCAGTGCGGCGCAGATCAGTACCCATATGACTGTGGTTACTTCAATTTCCATATTATTCTCCTCCATTTTATCTTCCAGAACCTATTTACAAAAAAAGCGCCGGAGGGAACTTTTACAATTCCCGTCCGGCGCCTTTGCCGTCAATAAATTCTGTTAATATTATCATCACAAGCTATATTTCTTATTAAAAAAATAAGGCACTTGGAGTTATCTCCAAGCGCCTTTGCTTATGATGTTTTGAATTGTATACCAGTATTCATACCATGTCAATACTATTTTAATAGATTTTTTAGATTTTTTTGTAAAATGTCCAAAGAAAGGGCTAGATGTAATCAAAGATTCCCTGTATCGCATCAGAAATATTTATTACGTCACTTATTGAAATTGTTCCAACCTTTGAGTATCGCCTTTCCGATAGATCGAGTAACGCCAATTTCTCACACTGCGCATACAAATCTTCCTCTAACGAATCAACCTTAATGTGAAGTGGGCTATCGGTACAACTATTCTGCAATGGACATCCAATGACCTCCCCAGTTTGATTAAAAAAGTCTTTGCTCGTCACCAATACCAATGCCTTTATTCTCTCGATTCTAAGTATATCGCCTTGTCTAACGCCTTTGTTCACTACCAAACCTCTCTCCCCACAGCAGCTCCTGTATCAAACTCTCCATCAAGATTCAGCTTTCCTCCATATTCTGCTGCTCTCTCCTCCAGAGTTCTGTGTCTAAAAGGCTTTTCAAGTATGATTACACCATTATTAATTTTTACATCAAGTACATCATCAAGTTCAAAATGTGCTTCTTCCAATATATCTTTTGGAATGCGTATTCCCTGACTGTTTCCCCATGATTTAATCTGTGCCTGCATATTATCGCCTCTCTTGTATATACATAGTATATACTAAAAGAGCAGGTTATTCAAGCAGTGACAATAGATCCTCCCTTGAAATCGCACTCGATCCGATTTCATCTGCTCCTAGGATGTCTTCTGCAAGTTTCCTTTTTGCGTCCTGCATTTCAACAATTTTCTCTTCAATCGTGTTCTTAATTATTAGCTTATAGACTGTAACCTTTCGTTCCTGCCCGATTCGGTAAGCTCTGTCAGTTGCCTGGTTTTGAACCGCAAGATTCCACCAGGGGTCATAATGAATAACAACGTCTGCCCCCGTTAGATTAAGTCCTGTTCCACCTGCCTTTAAGGATATCAGAAAGACTGGTGTTTCGTCTATATTAAACTGTTTTACCATCTCGATACGCTTCTCTTTTGGGGTAGCACCTGTTATTTTGTAAAAAGAAATACCGGCTGCCGTCAGGTCTTTTTCCAAAAGCTCTAACATGGATGTAAACTGCGAAAATACAAGCGCTTTATGCTCACCTGAAATTACTCTGTCAATAAGCTCCATGCAGGAAGAACGCTTGGCTGATTCTCCCTTATAATCATCAAAGCAAAGCGCAGGGTCGCAGCAAATCTGCCTGATTCTGGTAAGATCAGATAGTATCTGAAAACGATTCTTGTTAAACATGCTCTCATTTTGCTGCTCTTCGAGGTCGTTTTTCATTCTGACAACCTGTGCATTGTAGAGATCACGCTGTTCCTTATCCATTCCGGAATAGTATATTTCCTCAAGCTTTTCCGGAAGGTCCTTTAGTACATCCTTCTTAAGTCTTCGAAGAATAAATGGAGACACCATCTTACGAAGTCTGTCTGCTGCTTCAGTATCACCACTCTTTACGATTGGGGTCTCAAGCTTTGTTCTAAAATTATCATATCCATACAAAAATCCCGGCATAAGATAATCAAATATGCTCCACAATTCGCTAAGTCTGTTTTCAATTGGTGTTCCGGTAAGTGCAAATCTCGTTACACTTTCAATAA
Organism: uncultured Butyrivibrio sp.; assembly: GCA_964549585.1. Taxonomy (GTDB): domain Bacteria; phylum Bacillota; class Clostridia; order Lachnospirales; family Lachnospiraceae; genus Butyrivibrio. The sequence goes on from CAZJWA010000008.1 coordinate 37,380, forward strand.
CCTTGACCGACTGAGCAGAGGCTGTACCGCTGTTTTTGATAAACTGCGCCTCATCAATAATTTCGAATCTGAAATGCTTTCCTTCATACTCATCAATATCTCTTTTTAAAAGGTCGTAAGATGTAACAAGAACGTCGCTTTCTTCGTACGCTGCGATTTTCTCATTTCGCTCCTTCTTCGTGCCGGTAATAAGGCTGACCTTTAGCGATGGCGCAAATCTTGCGATTTCTTCTTTCCAGTTATAGACAAGAGATGCGGGAACGATAATGATAGAAGTAGCGGGAGTCTGCAGCTCTTTTTCCTCAATAGAAACTGCAAGAAGAACCGCTATTACCTGGATGGTCTTTCCAAGCCCCATGTCATCTGCAAGTATTCCTCCAAAGCCGCACGCATCAAGCGTTCTAAGCCACCTATAACCCGTCAGCTGATATTTTCTAAGGATTTTCTTCATATCTGATGGAAGTTCAAAATCTGCATCGTCCACGGTCTTAAAATCCTTAATAAGCTTTTTAAAATGAGTATCCCGCTGGGCATAGAGATTCTCTGTATCCTCGAGCATTTTCTCAAGATAAAGAGCTCTGTACGCCGGAATCTGCATCTTGCCCTTTACAAACTGTGCCGCAGATACCTGCAAAGTTTCCATCATAGAGGCAAGCGCAGCCACTGAACCGTTCATGTCCTCGTCCGAATACAGCTTAACAAACTCTCCACTCTTTAGTCTGTAATAGTGCTTCTTGAATCTATAGCCGCGAAGCATCTCGAGAAGCTCACTCTCGCTGACTTCATCAGATGTCACACCTATTTTCATAAGGTTGTTTTCAAGATTAACACCGACATTTAGCTTGACGCTGTTTCTGATGCCCATCCTTCTGAATCTGTCGGTGCTTCTGACTTCACCAATCGCAATTAGTTCATCAATTCCATGGTCAACCATCTCATAGATATCGTCCTCGTTATCAGTAACTACTGCGCCTTCAGAAGCGTCATACTCTCTAAAGTATCTATGGAGCATACTGCAAACCATTTTTTCTTTGACGTTGTCCCGGTAAAAAGCTTTTTTTTCACCGGAAATATAATTGCCATCAAATTCTTCACTGAGAACGTCTGAGATAGTCGTTATATTACCACCATAGATTGCGGTACACTTGCATATCATCAGGCTTTCCATGCTATCAAGATAAAAGACAAATTCAGCCTCAGGAGGCAGGAATTTACGGATAGTCTCGCCATCCTTTTCAGTAATGTCTACCACCCCATGCAGCGATGGAAGCACCTTTCTGTAAAAATCAGAAAGACTGTTTCTTCCAATATGAATGTCCACTATCCCCTCGGATGCATTCCTGGTAAGGTTCTTTAGCACATCAACATTCTCGGGTCCTGTCCTATAGAAAAACGGCTCCGCAATATAATATGCTGATGTACTTCCGTAGAAATATGAAGGAACCGCCCCTGTAAGTGCCACTCCCTCAAATATATTTTCTTCTGACATCACAGGTGCAAGCACCATATCTATTCCCTGCACGTCATTATTACTTGTCAAAAAAGCTTTTATTTTCCTATACGAATCAGAATCATGATAGGTGAATTCAATCTTTTTATTTTGCTTTTCAAAAATATCATAAAATTTATCAAGCCAGTTACCATATAAAGGAAGTGAGTCCTTTACAGTACTGATAAAGCTTTGCGGCGCGTTGTAATATTTCCTGCTGCTCATAACAACGTTGTCACTTCGCATTCCCTCATTGCTAAGATATTCCTTGAGAAAAGAGAACCATTCTGCAGATGATTCATCAAAAAGCCTGCTGTCCATAAGCGCACTTGATTTTGCACTTAGCGTCATTACTTCTTTGTTATGAACAGCCTTTCTAAATTCGTTCAACTTTTTTATCTTATATAATTTGTCATTTCCGCATCTAAACGAAAGAAGTATGCGTCTGTCATCATCAATTGTCACTGAAGGTACCAGAAAAAGACTACGCGCACGAAGCTGCTCACCATTATTATCAGTAATATCAGCTTTGCTGTAGTCAAATCCGTTCATGAATAATTCACCGGAATAATTTGTATAATCACCGGTGTCATGTGTTTTCAAATAATTCAAAAGAAGCATCAGGCACACTACTTCATGGATACACAGTGCATAGCCAAGATCGCTGTTGTTATGCGTTCTTCTGCATGTCCAGTCAGAGCATGAAGCAGCAATTACAGAATTCCTGTTAAACTGAATTCTGGAATTCCAATATTCCATTCTCGATGAAACAAATGCTTCTCCTCCGGCATTGTCGCTCATATTTCCCTGAAAGTAACCAAAAGAGACCTTAAAGTCAAGAGAAGCATCGTTTTGAATCATTCTCGTGGCATCCTTTACAAGCTTTGCAGGCATCTCAACACTATCTGCTATCTGCTGCCTTTTGAAATACTTGTATTCTCCGGGATCATATGCACTTACTGTCAGCTCTCCGCCATTTCTTCGCTCTTCAATATCGCTGTTTTGAAGACTGGAAAGTTCACCAAATATAGAAGCTTTTGCGTCCGTGGTATTTACTGGCTCACTAGCTTCTACATTTATGCTTAGCTTCTCCTGAGGAGCAGAAGCTGCTACTTTTTCATTTACTTTTTCGTTATCATCATGTATTTTATCCATCCCTTTATCATAGCACAGTTTAGATGGTGTTGAAGACTTTTAGTTAACTTTCTGTTGGGAAAAAAGTTTTGCTTTATAGTTTACTGTAGCGATGTGTAACCCATGAGGTATTCATCAACCTGGGCGGCACATTTTCTTCCTTCGGCAATTGCCCAGACTACAAGTGACTGACCGCGGTGCATATCACCTGCAGTAAAGACCTTGTCAACATTTGTCTTAAACTGCTCAGGACACTTTGTTTCTACAACGTTTCTCTCTGTCAGTTTTACGCCAAATGCATCTGCCACATAATTCTGACAGCCTACAAAGCCTGCAGCAATAATAAGAAGGTCACACTTTAGTGTCTTCTCTGTCCCTTCGATTTCAACCATCTTGCGATTTTCGAACTTAACCTTTACTGTCTTAACTGCAGAGAGCTTTCCTGATTTCATGACAAGCTCTTTTATTGTAGTCTCATAAATACGTGGATCATTTCCAAAGACTTCAATAGCTTCCTGCTGGCCATAATCTGTCTTTAGAACCTTTGGCCATTCAGGCCATGGATTGGATTCAAGTCTTTCCTTTGGAGGCTCCGGCATCATCTCGATTTGAGTAACGGCCTTAGCTCCGTGTCTTATGCAGGTTCCGACGCAGTCATTTCCTGTATCGCCGCCTCCGACAATAACAACATTCTTACCCTTTGCGCTTATATATGTGCCTTCTTTAAGCTTAGTAGCAAGAAGAGACTTAGTTGTAGATTTAAGGAAATCTACCGCAAATACTACTTCTTTACACTTATCAGCATCCTTGACAGCAAGGCTTCTTGCCTTCTTGGCTCCGCAGCAAAGTGCAACAGCGTCATATTCCTTTAAGAGCTTAGCTGCCATTTCCTTATCTGCAACATCAACGCCGGTCTTAAACTTAACTCCCTCAGCTTCCATGAGCCTGCGGCGCCTTTCTACAACGCTCTTATCAAGCTTCATATTAGGAATGCCATACATAAGAAGTCCGCCGATTCTATCTTCTCTTTCAAATACAGTTACGTTGTGACCACGGTGATTAAGCTGATCAGCAACAGCAAGTCCGGATGGACCAGCTCCTACTACAGCAATTTTCTTGGAGCTTCGGATTTCAGGAATACGCGGCTCCATATAGCCTTTACTAAAGGCGGTTTCAATTAGATAAAGCTCATTATTATTGATAGTAACAGGCTCATCAAAATGTCCATTTATACATGCTTTCTCGCAAAGTGCCGGGCAGACTCTTCCGGTAAATTCCGGAAAATTGCTTGTCTTTAAGAGTCTTGAAAGAGCGTGTTTAATATGACCATGATAAATTTCATCATTCCACTCCGGAATAAGATTGTGAAGTGGGCAGCCGGTAACCATACCCTTTAATTTAAGAGCTGACTGACACATTGGAACGCCGCAGTTCATGCATCTTGCTCCCTGCTGCTTTCTCTCTTCCTCATTTAAATGTGCATGAAGTTCATTAAAACTTTTTATTCTTTCGTCAACAGGAATAAACTTGTCTTCCTGCCTTGTATATTCCAAAAAACCGGTTGGCTTACCCATACTAATCTCCAATCATTAAGTAACCTACGAACTTTGGGCTATGCACAAAGCTCGTGCGTGAAAGCTTTGCTTTCACGCTAATCTCCAATCATTTACCTATCTGGTTAAAAGCTTCGAGTACTGCGTTTTCGTGTGAAATACCCTGCTCCTCAAATTTACTTATTGCAACAAGCATGTTCTGATAATCACTTGGAATAATCTTCTTAAAGTGTGGAAGATATTCTTCGAAGTGCTTCAAAATCTCTTTGGCAAGCTCAGACTTTGTTTCCTTGACATAATCCTTAAGGATTTCTTCAAGCTCAGCAACGTCATACTTCTCTGTCACTTCACTCATATTGACCATGTCCTTATTTATTCTGCGGTAAAGAGAATGATCCATATCAAGAACATAAGCTATTCCGCCGCTCATACCTGCTGCAAAGTTCTTGCCTGTCATACCAAGAACTACAGCTCGTCCGCCTGTCATATATTCAAGTCCGTGGTCACCACAGCCCTCAACAACCGCTGTAGCACCGGAGTTTCTTACGCAGAAACGCTCACCGGCGATTCCATTAACATAAGCCTTACCGCTTGTAGCACCATAAAGTGCAACGTTTCCTATAATAATGTTCTCGCTTGCTTTAAACTTCGAGCCCGGCTGCGGACAAACAGTAAGCTTTCCGCCTGATAAGCCCTTACCAAAGCCGTCGTTTGCATCTCCGTAAAGCTTTATTGTAAGTCCCTTTGGAATAAATGCGCCAAAGCTCTGACCTCCACCGCCATTACACTTTACAACATAGGTATCTTCTTTAAGGGTAGAGCCAAATTTTGCAGTAATTTCTGAACCAAGAATTGTACCAAAGGTACGATTTGTACTTGAAACTTCTACTGATTCCTCGTGCTTTGAGCCATCCTCAAGAGCCTTCTTAAACTTAGGAAGAAGAACTGATTCATCAAGTGTCTTTTCCAAATGGAAATCGTAAACATGTTCAGGAACAAAATGTCTTTCCTTTGACTTTATATATTCAGGATCAATTACCTTTGAAAGGTCGACCATTTCAGCGCGGTGCGTAATCTGAGAATCAGATACCTTAAGGCAGTCCGTTCTTCCAATCATTTCATCAACGCTCTTAAATCCAAGCTTTGCCATGATTTCACGCATTTCCTGTGCAATAAACTCCATAAAGTTCATTACATATTCAGGCTTACCTTCAAATCTCTTTCTAAGGCATTCGTTCTGCGTGGCAATTCCTGCAGGGCAGGTATCAAGATTACATACTCTCATCATCATGCAGCCCATTGATACTAGTGGAGCTGTAGCAAATCCGTATTCTTCTGCTCCAAGAAGCGCTGCGATAACTACGTCTCTGCCGCTCATGAGCTTACCATCTGTCTCGATGATGACTCTGTCACGAAGACCATTCTCAATAAGTGTCTGATGTGCTTCTGCAAGTCCAAGCTCCCATGGAAGTCCTGCATTATGGATTGAGCTTGCAGGGGCTGCTCCTGTTCCGCCATCATATCCTGAAACAAGAATTACCTGTGCTCCTGCCTTTGCTACTCCAGAAGCAATTGTTCCAACACCTGCTTCTGAAACAAGCTTTACTGATATTCTTGCTTTTCTGTTAGCGTTCTTAAGATCATAAATAAGCTGTGCAAGATCTTCGATAGAATAAATATCGTGATGCGGAGGCGGCGATATAAGTGCAACTCCCGGCGTTGAAAATCTTGTCTTTGCAATCCATGGATATACCTTCTTGGCAGGAAGGTGTCCGCCTTCTCCAGGCTTTGCGCCCTGCGCCATCTTTATCTGTATTTCTACTGCGTTATTAAGATAAGCACTTGTTACACCAAATCTTCCTGATGCAACCTGCTTTATCGCACTGTTCTTCTCTGTTCCAAATCTCTCAGGATTCTCTCCGCCTTCACCTGTATTAGACTTTCCGCCAAGACGGTTCATTGCAATTGCCATAGTTTCATGAGCTTCAAGTGAAATTGAGCCATAGCTCATAGCACCTGTCTTGAAACGCTTAACAATGCTGCTTACAGGTTCAACTTCCTCAATCGGTATCTCTTTTGCCTGAGGAACAAATTCCAAAAGACCTCTTAGCGTATGCGGGCGTCCACCATCAACGAGAGCTGTATATTCCTTAAAACGGTCATAATCTCCGTTTCTCGTAGCCTGCTGAAGAGCGATTATTGTTTCAGGATTGTACATGTGATCTTCTTTGTCGTCGCCGCTTCTAAGCTTATGGAAGCCGATTGAATCAAGTGAAGTATCAACGCCAAGTCCCAGCGGATCAAATGCATGGTCATGGCGATAGGTTATGCCTTCCGAAATTTCATCAAGTCCGATACCACCAACTCTGCTTACAACGCCTGTGAAATACTTATCAATAACATCACTGCTAAGCCCTATTGCTTCGAAAATACGAGCTGACTGATATGACTGGAGCGTGCTGATTCCCATCTTTGCTGCAACCTTTACAATTCCGTGAAGGATTGCACTATTGTAATCACTGATTGCTGTATGATAATCCTTATCAAGAATGCCGATATCAATCATCTCTGAAATGCATTCATGTGCAAGATATGGATTGATAGCACGGGCACCAAAACCAAGAAGTGCAGCCATCTGATGAACATCCCTTGGCTCGCCGCTTTCGATGATAAGTGATACAGCAGTTCTTTTCTTAGTCCTGACAAGATGCTGCTCAACAGCAGATACTGCAAGGAGTGATGGTATTGCAACGTGAGTTTCATCAATTCCTCTGTCAGAAAGAATTATTATGTTATATCCTCTTGCATAGGCTCTATCTACTGTGATGCAGAGCTGTTCAAGTGCCTTTTCAAGAGAAGTATTCTTATAGTAGAGAATCGGTATTACATGTGACATAAAGCCCGGCTGGTGAAGTGCCTCAATCTTCATAAGGTCAACACCTGTCAGAATCGGGTTATTTACTTCAAGCACGCGGCAGTTCTCGCCTTTTTCTTCAAGAAGATTTCCATCAGAACCAATATAAACAGTCGTATCAGTTACAACCTCCTCACGAAGTGAATCGATTGGCGGATTGGTTACCTGAGCAAAGAGCTGCTTAAAGTATGAGAAAAGAAGCTGATGCTTCTCAGAAAGAACTGCAAGCGGAACATCATGACCCATTGAAGCTGTTGCCTCAACGCCGTTTGTTGCCATTGGCAAAATCTGAGTCTTTACATCTTCATATGTATAACCAAATACCTTATAAAGCCTATCTCTCATAATCTGCTGATATTCAGGAATCTTCTTATTAGGAATATTCAGCTCGGATAAATGAAGAAGATTCTGGCTAAGCCATTCGCCATAAGGCTGTCTGTTTGCGTAATAATTCTTGCATTCTTCATCAGAGATGATTCTCTTTTGCTTGGTATCAACCATAAGAATTCGTCCAGGCATAAGTCTTGACTTCTTGACGACATGCTCCGGAGCTATATCAAGAACACCAACCTCTGAAGAAAGAATAAGTCTGTTATCATCAGTAATGTAATATCTCGTTGGACGAAGTCCGTTTCTATCAAGAGTTGCTCCAAATGTATCACCATCTGAGAAAAGAATTGCCGCAGGACCGTCCCATGGCTCCATCATTGTTGCACAGTAGTGATAGAAATCCTTCTTATCCTCTTCCATGTACTGATTATGCTTCCATGGTTCAGGAATCATCATCATTATTGCAAGTGGAAGATCCATACCACTTAAATAGAAGAATTCGAGTGTATTATCAAGCATCGCGGAATCAGAACCATTAACATTAACAACAGGGAAAACCTTATCAACATCATTTTCCATAATTGGAGAAGACATAGTCTCTTCTCTGGCAAGCATTCTGTCGATGTTACCGCGAATAGTATTTATTTCTCCGTTATGGGCAATCATTCTGTAAGGATGCGCACGTTCCCAGCTTGGTGTTGTATTAGTGGAGAAACGTGAATGTACAAGTGCTATAGCACTAACATGATTTTTACTCTGTAAATCCTCGTAAAACGCACGAAGCTGTTTAACAAGAAACATTCCTTTATATACGATAGTTCTCGAAGAAAGAGAGCAGATATATGTATCCTCTGAGCTCTGCTCAAATTCACGTCTGCAGACATAAAGCTTTCTGTCAAAATCTATTCCCTTTTCCACATCCTTTGGACGCTCCAAAAAGCACTGCATGATTTCCGGCATACAGTTTACTGCTACTTCTCCAAGGATAGAAGAATTGACCGGAACCTTTCTCCAGCCAAGGAATTTCAGTCCATTATTCTTTGCTATGACTTCAAACATTCTCATAGCGAAGGTTCTTTTTAAAGAGTCCTGTGGGAGAAAAAACATACCAACTCCGTAGTCTCTCTCTCCTCCAAGTATGATACCGTCTTTGGCGGCAGCTTCTTTAAAGAAGCGATGAGAAATCTGAAGAAGAATACCTACGCCGTCACCAACCTTGCCGGTTGCATCCTTTCCTGCTCGATGCTCAAGCTTTTCTACTATATGAAGTGCATCGTCAAGAACCTTGTAATCAGCATGACCATCTATATTGACAATCGCACCTATTCCGCAGGCATCGTGCTCGTCTCTAATATTAACCAGAGAATTATGATTTTGATCTGTCATAGAAAGTTCCTTTCCTTACTGCTAAGTTGTCATTGTTAAGTCAAATAAAAAGATATACGAAAAAGCGGCAATGGCTGCAGGCAGGAATATTCACCAATTAATAAGAATATTTCCACATCTGCGACGCCATTGCCGCTTTTGTATCTGTGTATACAATTTATTTTCATAAATTATTACTCGATGTATATAAAATGTCAAGCTAAATATTGATTTTCCTTTGAAGACTTTACAAAAAAATCCCACATCGTATCCAGCTGAAATTCTTTTGAAAGCTTTTTTGTCAAAAAATATGGAATATTTACAAAAAAAATTGCAATTTATGCCTCAAAAAGTAAAAAAGCCATTGACAAGCACATATTAGCGGTGGTAGTATCACACCATTATAAATAATCTCGCAGGTCAACAAAGGTGTTGGCGGATTAGCACTATTCCGCACGCAGCCTTTGTTTTTTTTTACAAAAAATACGAAATTAAAGAGGATTTCTTATGTGTTCAATAATGGGGCTTACTGATAAGTCAATAACAAGAGAAGAATTTCAGGCATACTTCGATGAAACCATTTCAAGAGGGCCTGACATGAGCAGGATCATCGACACTCCCACAGGGTTTTTATGCTTTCACCGCCTTGCTATCATGGGTCTTACCGAAAGAGGTATGCAGCCTTTCGAAAAGGATGGCGACAGCGTTGTTTGTAACGGAGAGCTTTACGGATTTCGTCCTATCAAAAAAGATCTCGAAAAAAAGGGTTATAACTTTATTAGTAACAGCGACTGTGAAATAATTCTTCCATTATATTATGAATACGGTCTTGATATGTTTAAGATGCTCGACGCCGAATTTGCAATGGTTCTCTACGATAGTAAGAAGGATACCTACATTGCTGCAAGAGATCCAATCGGAATTCGCCCTCTTTATTATGGATACGTTAAATCCGGAGCAATCGCATTTGCAAGTGAGCCTAAGAATCTTGTAGGTCTTTGCGACAAAATAATGCCATTTCCTCCAGGACATTACTATATAGACGGCAAGTTCGTTCAGTTTACTGATCTTACAACTGTAACTAAATACAGTGATGATGACCTTGAAACAGCCTGCGGTAAAATCCGTGACAAGCTGATAAAGGGTATTGACACAAGACTTGACGCTGATGCTCCACTAGGATTTCTTTTGTCAGGAGGTCTTGATTCGTCTTTAGTATGTGCAATTAGTTCAAAGATTTTAGGTAAGAAAATCAGAACATTTGCAATCGGTATGGAAACAGATGCAATTGACCTTAAATATGCAAAAGAGGTTGCAGATTTCATCGGTTCTGACCATACTGAAGTTTATATGACTAGGCAGGAAGTTCTTGACTCTCTTGAAGAAGTCATTAAGATCCTTGGTACCTTCGATATCACAACAATAAGAGCAAGCATGGGAATGTACCTTTGCTGCAAGAAGATTCATGAAATAAGTGATGTAAGAGTTCTTCTTACTGGAGAAATTTCAGATGAGCTCTTTGGATACAAATATACTGATTTTGCACCAAGTGCTGAGGCTTTTCAGGCCGAGTCCAAGAAAAGAGTCGATGAGCTTCATATGTATGATGTTCTTCGTGCAGACCGCTGCATTTCAGTAAACTCTATTGAAGGACGTGTTCCATTTGGTGATATTGATTTTGTTAAATACGTAATGAGCATAAATCCCGAGCTCAAGATGAACAAATATAAGATGGGTAAATACCTTCTTCGTCATGCGTTTGAGAATGACCATATCCTTCCTGAGGATATTCTATGGCGTCAAAAAGCTGCTTTTTCGGATGCAGTTGGTCATTCAATGGTTGATGATCTAAAAGAATATGCAGAAAGTAAATATACTGATGAAGAGTTCAAAGAGCTCTGCAAGAAGTATGACTACTGCACACCTTTCACTAAAGAAAGCCTTCTCTACAGAGAGACTTTTGAGAAGTACTATCCTCACCAGGCACAGATGATCAAAGCTTTCTGGATGCCTAACAAGGAATGGGAGGGTTGTAATGTTGACGACCCAAGTGCCCGTGTTCTTAGTAATTATGGTGAAAGTGGCAAATAATTAATTTTTGGCATCAGGTCGTGTTAAATTTCGCGACTTACTGATATAATGTGATTTATGATTCTAAAGGAGGATGAATATGGAAACACCTACTAAGTTACCTGAACTTTTTGGAAGTAATGTTTTCAACGAGGAGACGATGAAACTTCGTCTTTCTCCTTCCTGCTACAAAGCATGGAAGAAATGCATCTCAGATGACACTTCACTTGATCTGAGTACAGCAAATGAAATTGCTGAAGCTATGAAACACTGGGCTTTGGAAAAAGGAGTAACACACTATACTCACTGGTTCCAGCCAATGACAGGTACTACCGCTGAGAAGCACGACAGCTTTATTTCTCCTGCTGAAGACGGCAAGGTAATCATGGAGTTTTCAGGCAAGGAACTCGTAAGAGGCGAACCTGACGCATCTTCATTCCCATCAGGCGGTCTTCGTGCAACATTTGAAGCTAGAGGTTATACAGCATGGGATCCTACATCCTTTGCATTCATTAAAGAGGATTCTCTTTATATTCCTACATTCTTCTGCTCTTATTCAGGACAGGCTCTCGACAAGAAGACTCCTCTTCTTCGTTCAATGAGCGCAGTTAGTAAGCAGGCTCTTCGTATTCTTCGTCTTTTCGGAGATACAGAAACAAAGCGTGTATTTGCACAGTGCGGACCTGAGCAGGAATATTTCCTTGTAGATAAGAAGCTTTATGAGCAGAGAGAGGATCTTCGCCTTTGCGGACGTACTCTTTTCGGCAATCAGCCACCACGCGGACAGGAGCTTGAAGATCACTATTTCGGACAGCTTAAGCCACGTGTTGCAGCATACATGAAGGATCTTGATAATGAACTTTGGAAAGTCGGAGTTCTTTCAAAAACAAAGCATAACGAAGTTGCACCAGCACAGCATGAGATGGCACCTGTATATTCAGATGCAAACGTAGCTTCTGATTCTAACCAGCTTGCTATGGAAATCATGAAGAAGGTTGCTCTTAGAAACGGCTTTGTATGCCTTCTTAATGAGAAGCCTTACGCAGGAGTAAATGGATCAGGTAAGCATGATAATTTCTCTCTTGCTACTGATACAGGAAGAGACCTCTTCAAACCAGGTTCAACTCCTTCACAGAACGCACAGTTCCTTCTTTTCCTTGCAGCATTTATCAAGGGTGTTGATGAATATCAGGATACTATCCGTGTAACTGTTGCATCAGCAGGAAACGATCACCGTCTTGGAGCTCAGGAAGCACCGCCGGCAATCATCTCTATCTTCCTTGGTGATGAGCTTGAGGGTGTTGTTGAAGCTATCATCAACGGAACTACATTTAAGGATTCAGGAAAGAAGACTCTTAAGATTGGTATTGATGTTCTTCCTCCAATTGCACAGGATAATACAGATCGTAACCGTACTTCACCTATGGCATTTACAGGAAATAAGTTCGAGTTCAGATCACTTGGTTCTTCACAGTCAATTTCTGGACCAAATATTGCTCTTGATACAATTATGGCTGAGGAACTTAAGCAGTTCGCTGACAAGCTTGAGAAATCCAAGAACTTCCAGGCTGACCTTCAGAAGCTTATCAAGAAGGTATTTACAGATCATAAGAGAATCATCTTCAATGGTGACGGATATGACGCAAGCTGGGTAAAAGAAGCTAAGAAGAGAGGTCTTACTAATCTCGTTTCTACAGCTGATGCTATTCCAACATATTCATCTAAGAAGAACATTGATTTGTACTGCTCACATGGTGTATATACAGAAGAAGAGCTTAAGGCTCGTGAAATCATCCATATCGAGAACTACAACAATATCGTAGCTATCGAAGCTAGAACCTTCATCGATATGGCTAAGCGTCAGATTCTTCCTGCAGTATCATCATACTGTGGAGATCTTTGCGATAGAATAGCTACTCTTACAAGCTCAGGTGTTACTGCCAAGTATGAGACAAAGACAGCTAACGAAGTTGGAGAACTTACAGACGCTCTTACTCTTGGAGTTGATAAGCTTGAAAAGGATCTTGCAAAGATCCCTGCTGATGAGACAAAGGCAATGAAGTATTACCACGAGACAATCATTGCTGATATGGATAATGCAAGAGCTGCAGCCGATGGTCTTGAAGCAATAACAGACGTTGACTACTGGCCATTCCCTGTTTATTCAGATCTTCTCTTTAGCGAGAACTAAAAAGATTAAAATGCAACACTTCAGTGTTGCATTTTAACTTTGCAAGCTTTGCCTTCGGCAAAGTTTGCGATAAAAAAGGGCAGCAGATATTTCAATTATATGAAGTATCTGCTGCCCTTTTATTTTTCTTCCAACTAATTTATTATTCCTATTTCATTGGCTTTCTTAATCGCCGCTGCTCTGTTCTTAACGCCAAGTCTCTTGTAAATTGCTGTAAGTGATTTCTCAACAGTAATTCTGGCAAGATGAAGTTCATCCGCAATCTGACTATTAGTCATTCCTTCAGAAATCTTTGAAATAATTTCAAGCTCTCTTTCATTAAAATCAAGAGTTTGCCCGGATTCCATAAGACTATCAAGTCCCCTCTGATATGCGTTGCAGGCACTTATCAGTTTATTTGAAAACTCTGATTCAGTAACCATTCCAAGAAGAGGAACTATCAAATTCCCATATTCTGCAAAAGCCATGATCAGAGAATCTTCTTCAGCCATATCTACTGCTATCTGCATCTCTTTTACCGGATCAAAGAAATCAATATTAAGGTTCGGATCTTGAAGTGATAATTTCCAAAGAGCATACGCCTTAACAATGTGCCCATTAAGCTTTCTGAAATAATATGTTCCGGATACTGTATCAGCAAGCATGCTTGTTGAAAGAGCCAAAAGCTTTTTATAGTTCTTTTGCCTAATATAATAATAAGCCTGAATCTTCTGAACATCTCCTGAATCAAGGAAAACCCTGCTAATTTCGGGAAGTTCCTCTTCTCTTACCCACTCCGGAATCGGATCTTTATGATAAATCAGATTACCAAAAGCATTTGCTACTGCGGTTTCGAATACAACATTCGTTACAAATCCGCTGTTCTTATCATAATCAGCATTGATTCTTTCCATGCTCTTAACAACCATATCGTGTGCATTCCAATAAATAAAGCTCTTTATTACCACAAGATTTGCAAAGATTTTAACATTTATTGTACTCTCAAATGAAGCAATCGTATAAGCTTCATCAGCACTTCTAATTGCCATGTCTATCTTCCCGGTGTTGTAATAATACTCGGCATCAAGAAGCTCTTTCCATCCGCAGTGCGGCGCACTTGCAAATTTAATAAGTGTTTCAAGTCCCATGGTGACTTTTTTCTTGGTTTTAAAATATTCTCCTCCTGAAGTAAAGAATGCGTTTAGGACTTCCGGAGCAGAATAGATTCTGTAGATAAGGTCGCGGTTTTGTGCATGAGTTCCTGTAAATACGCTCTTTACCACAAACGCCGATGACGAGAGGATTCCTACCATATTCTGATTATCTAAAAGTGTCTCACATTCGCCCGGGCTTCCTGCAAGATAATAATACCGAAATGCCTGCTCATAATCACGCTTTCCGCTATACCACTGCGCATTTCTCTTATATGCCTCTTCTTTTCCCTTATTTCTTTGAGCAAAAAGAGCTGCTGCCTCATCTCTAAGTGCTGCTGATATTTCAACAGTATTATCACTTTTATATGTAATAAAACCGTAGCTATTCCATATTCGCCTTATGAGATCCTCAGCCCCTGCACTTCCAGAGACAAAGTCTCCCTGTTCCAAAGTAAAGGTGCCAATAACTGAAAGGCTACCAAGTATCTCTTTTTCCTCATCAGAAAGTTCGTCTATAATGCATGAACGGACAAGGCGTCCAAGACTTGGACTTCGCTTCATCTCACCTGTTTGAAGATATTCAGAAGTAAGGAGAACCACTGCTGATACCCAGCCATCTGAATTCAATAGGCACCAGTTTACATATGTATCCGGCAAAGTTATCTCTTTAGACGTATTACTGATGATTCCTGCAAATTCACGTATCTCTTCGGCGCTAAACTTCAAATCTTCTCTGTCAATAATAAGACAGGAGCCTTTAAGCGCAAGCTCTTCAGCGTCTACTAATGGGTAGTTTCTTGATAGAATAACCAAATGGAATTTACCGATATTTGAATATGCCAGTGCCTTAATTACATTCCCGCTTTCAGGATTATCGTAGATTTGATAATTATCAAGAATGAGAAAAAAGTCATTTGAAAACTTTATTTGCTTAATTAGCTCTATAAGCTTGTTGGTATCATTCCAATTTGTTCCTATTTCACATATCTGATTTGCAAACTCAGGATATCTCATAGATAGCATCGAAAGAATTCTTCTTCGAAACCACTCCCTGTCATTTTCGCCCTCTCTGAAGGAAAAAACACATGAAGAAGCACTCCTTTGATTGTTATCAAAGAAGTGCATGATTGACGCAGTTTTGCCATAGCCTTCTGGAGCACAGACAATGGCAATTGAATTATCAAAGAGATTATCATATATTCTGTTTATTCTTGGTCTGTCAAAATATCTTGGTCTAACGCTTCCACCACGCATATGCCGTCTTCACATCCCCTAAAATATATTAGTTATATTTTAGCAATGTTTAAAAACATAGTAAAGTATAGCAAATACAATTATTGCAGGTAAAAGATATGAAAAGAGTCCGCAAATAATTGCAACTACAAATACAACAGGAAGGACTGTAAAAACAAGTATTCCTACAACAAACTTCATAATTCCCCAGGTAAGTTTAATAGCTGTTCCTGCAACGCCTCCAAACAAACAACAAAATAAAACTATTCCAATAATTACTGCCATAATATTCTCCTCTTTCTATAATCAATTAAATTTGTAATATGAAAATTATTAGTAATTCGAAAGCAAGAATTGATTTGAACAAACTTACCTTTGAATTTATTGTTATTCTATCACAAGCAAAGAGAATAATTATTATTTAACGATATAAAGATTATTAGAATTTGATTAATTTTACAAGTGAAGATGTCTGCACAACTTGGGATAAATACAACTCTGGCGCCTATTTCCAAGGTTTTTCACTTGATGCGTTAAGTAATTAGCAATCTTTTCTATATTATTGTAAATTATTTTACTTTTTTGTATATTTTAAGCATTGTGGCAGTCAAATCTGTAATGTATTATGGATTTGCGAATATAAGATTATGATTTTTTAATTATGAAAGGAGTTTCTAAAAATATTATGGAAAAAGTAAATGAAACCATGTGTGAAGAAAAAGGACCCATCACAGATGAGCTACTTGGCAAAATGAATGCCTACTGGCGTGCATCAAACTATCTTGCAGCAGGACAGCTCTATCTTATTGATGACCCGCTTCTTAAAAGACCTCTTACAATGGACGACATCAAGAAAAAAATCGTAGGTCACTGGGGAACAGTACCTGGACAGAACTTTGTATATACTCACTTAAACAGAGTTATCAAGCGTTATGACCTCGATATGATTCTTTTATCTGGTCCCGGACACGGCGGAAACTTCTTTATAGCAAATACATACCTTGAAGGTACATACAGCGAGGTTTATCCAAACATTTCTGAAGATGAGACAGGTATGAAGAATCTCTTCAAGCAGTTCTCATTCCCAGGCGGAGTTCCAAGTCACTGTGCTCCCGAGACTCCAGGTTCAATTAATGAAGGCGGAGAGCTTGGCTATTCTATTTCACACGCTTTTGGCGCTGTATTTGATAACCCGGAGCTTATCGCTACTGTTACTGTTGGTGACGGAGAAGCTGAGACAGGCCCTCTTGCAACATCATGGCAGTGCAACAAGTTCCTTAATCCTATTACAGACGGAGCAGTTCTTCCTGTACTTCATCTTAATGGATATAAGATTTCAAATCCTACTATTCTCTCACGTATCTCACACGAAGAGCTTCAGAAATTCTTCGAGGGCTGCGGCTGGAAGCCATATTTTGTTGAAGGTGATGATCCGATGGATATGCACAGCAAAATGGCTGAGACAATGGATAGCGTTATTGAAGAGATCCAGGGCATTCAGAAGCATGCACGTGAAACTGGCGATGCAACCCGTCCTATGTGGCCGATGATTGTTCTTCGCACTCCTAAGGGCTGGACAGGACCAAAGGTTGTTGACGGAGTCCAGATTGAAGGTTCATTCCACGCTCACCAGGTTCCTATCATGATGGATAGACCTGAGCATCTTCAGATTCTTACTGACTGGCTTGAAAGCTATAAGCCTGAAGAACTCTTTGATGAAAAGGGCCGCCTTATTCCTGAGCTTAAAGCTCTTGCTCCAACAGGCAAGCAGAGAATTGGTGCTAACCCACATGCAAACGGCGGACTTCTTCTTCGTGATCTTCGTCTTCCTGACTTTAGAAAATATGCCTTTGACGTTGCAGAGCATGGTTCTAAAGAAGGCCAGGATATGATTGAGCTTGGTAAGCTCGTAAGAGATATTCTTGATCTTAATGAAGAGAGCCGTAATTTCAGAGTATTTGGACCTGACGAGACAATGTCTAACCGTCTAAATGCTATCTTTGAGAAGACAAATCGTGTTTGGAATGCTAATAAGCTTCAGAGCGACGAATTCCTTAATCAGGATGGCCGCGTAATGGATTCAATGCTTTCAGAGCATATGTGCGAAGGCTGGCTTGAGGGCTATCTTCTTACAGGACGTCACGGTTTCTTTGCAAGCTACGAAGCATTTATCAGAATTATTGATTCAATGGTTGCACAGCACGCAAAGTGGCTTAAGGTTTGTAATCAGCTTCCTTGGAGAGAAGAGATTGCTTCACTTAACCTTATCTTATCTTCAAATGTATGGCAGCAGGATCATAACGGATTTACACATCAGGATCCTGGATTTATGGATCATATTGCAAATAAAAAGGCAGACGTTGTACGTCTTTATCTCCCACCAGATGCAAACTGCTTATTATCTACATTTGATCACTGTGTAAGAAGCCGTAACTATGTAAACGTTATTGTTGCTTCAAAGCATCCTCGTCCACAGTGGCTTACTATGGAAGAAGCTGTTAAGCACTGCACACAGGGTATCGGTGTTTGGGAGTGGGCTTCAAATGACCACGGCGTTGAGCCAGACGTTGTTATGGCATGCGCAGGCGAGACTCCTACCCTTGAGACTCTTGCAGCAGTATCAATTCTTAATGAAGAGATGCCTGAAATCAAGATTCGTGTTATCAACGTAGTCGATATGTTCAAGCTTCAGCCACAGTCAGAGCATCCACATGGATTGTCTGATGCAGAATACGATATGCTCTTTACCAAGAATAAGCCGATAATCTTTAATTTCCACGGCTACCCAACTCTTATCCATGAGCTTACATATCGTCGTCACAACAGAGACCTTCATGTAAGAGGCTACAAGGAAGAGGGAACTATCACAACACCATTTGATATGCGTGTTCAGAATGATGTTGATCGTTTCCACCTTGTACAGGACGTTCTTCTTCGTCTTCCTCAGCTTGGAAACAGAGGAGCTTATCTCTACCAGAAGATGAGTAACAAGCTTGTTGAGCACAAGCAGTATATCCACGAGTATGGTCTTGATATGCCGGAAGTTGCAGACTGGACATGGAAGGGTCATCAGAACTAAATAATAATTTACCGCCCAGAATTATGCTATTTGGCTATTCTGGGCGGTATTTTTTATATTTTTACTTTTTGATTTGAATTGTATTGCTTAATTTTCATCGTGGCGACTTCTCGTGCGCACGTACTTTCATTTTGTACATCTTTTCATCAGCAAGCTTATATAACTGGTAAGGTGAAAAACCCGGATGTTCATTGCTGCAAGCATAGCCATATGAAGAGCTGAAAATAAGTCTCTTGTCCTTCTTACTTTCTCTGGCAAGAAGCGATTCCATCGTAAGGAGCCTTTGTTCTACGTCATTTCGTGATATTCCCTGAACAACTACAAGGAATTCATCTCCGCCCATTCTTCCAACGGTTCCTACCTGCCCAAAGCACTTATCAAGAATGGATGCAAAGCCCTTTATAAGAGCATCTCCCATGTTATGTCCATAGGTATCATTTACCTGTTTTAGGTGATTAAGGTCAAAGCTTATAATAATATATGGTCTGTCCGAATTTTCGAGAATCTTCATATCTCGTTCTATCTTGGTACGGTTACTTATCTGCGTAAGTTTATCAACATAAGCTATACTAAGCAGTTCTTCTTTTTCCTGCTTAAATTCCTTGCTATCGAGGATTACTATCATGTAATTGATAAGGATTCCTATGGCAAAAAAAACTCCGGCACCAGTGACAAAGCTCGTATAAGCCTCTCTTAAGAATGGTACTCCGATTATGTGTCCCAGGAAATAAACCATGGAGTCAAGAAAGCTTGCGAAAGCGTATATCAAAAGAGAAAGAATAAACACAATATCCTGAATGTTTAGAATATCTCTTTTGTCTATAAGAGCATCAAAAAGATTCTTCCCAATCATTATTATCTCAATAAATGAAAGTAGCATGTATGGAACCAAAAGCACCTTTGCATTCTCTCCATAGGTAACGCTCATTCCAACTGCAATAAAGAAAAATACCGCATTGATTCCACTAAGAACATAAAATACATTTCTATTACCAAGAAATGGAAGCTGATTATACAGAAGCGTTCCAAGTAGCAGAAGACTATACAGAGAGATGTATGTAAGTGCCTCATTATATCTTAAATTATCTGAAAAAGCCGTTATTGCTTCCGAATAGCAGAAGGTCCATACACCGGTCATTGCAATAAAAATACCGCTGATAATGAGCTTTCGCGATTTTTTATCATAAATAATCATTACAGACGAAATCAGAAAAAGTATGCTTCCAAACACCATGAGGAAAGCTCCAAAAATTATTGGAATCAAGTTTTGCTGAAGGCAAAACTTAAGAATATCTGCTCCCTCTCCTCCATTGCTATCGATACCAAGCACATTGAATGAAATATTCTTAAAAAGCGGACTGAATCCAAAGCAAAGCAAAAGAACTGCTGCCATAAGAATCAGTGCTGCCAAAAACTTTTTCATCGCGGAATTATCTTTCATGAATAACCCTCGTTTCCTTTTTGATAAGTGGTAATAAGTATTTATATTATACTATTATTTCCCAGTTTAACAAAGGAGCCTTGAGAAATGAATTCTCAAGACTCCTTTGAAATATTCCTATTTTTTATAAAAAGAAATTTTAAATCATCTTATATTCTTTTAGAAGCTTTTCTACCTCGGTGCCCTTAACAGCCTTCAGCGCATGCTTAAGTACAAAATTCTGCTTAAAGCCAAGCTCCATATCAGTTATCTTTTTGCCATCATTAAGCATTACTGTCGCCTTTAGAAGATCGCGCACATCAAATACACTTCCCCAGACTTCCGGAACACCTCTATCAACACCGCAAAGAGTATAGACTGCTTCCATTCCGGTTCTGATAGAATATTCTGTAGTAAAGACTGTATCTCTTGGCGTTTCTGCATACTGCCCAAGAAAAGCAAGATTTACTGAGCCCTCTGGAACAACTAGCGGACGGTCTCCCTTTTTCCTTGGCTCAAAGAAAGAAGTAACATACGGCATCATGCAAGGCGTGGTATTACATTCCTTTGTTGCCAGCTCGTCTATTTTATCTTTCTGAATTCCAATATGGTAAAGCCACTCTGCCGCAAGCTCTGAACCTGTACATTCATACATTGGCTTTTCAATATAATCTCCCTTTTCCTTCCAGCAGTTAAGTCCATATACCCAGATAAGGCAATGATCCTTTGGCTGATCTTCAAACTGTCCCTGTCTATTAATAGTCCAGCTAAGAAGCCATCCTGAATCCTTACAGGTAACAATTCCGCCTGTTACAACGTTTCCTGAAAGAGGATCTCTCTTACATATCTTTTGAATTGCATCCAGTATTTCTTTGTTTGCGGTATCAACAGTCCATGATTCCCAACTTGTCTCCTTAATATCCTTAAAGAACTTCTCAGGGTGACCGAAGGCTTTATCCTGCGCTGCGAGCTTCTTCCAAAGCTCAACTGATGGTCCTGTGCCATTCTTGATATTAACTACAGGAGCGTTTCTTTGATCTCCGTATGCTGAGCCATCTCCCTGCGCACCATTTGTCACAAAGACAAGGTCGTTCTCTGTAAGCTCTATCTTCTTTGGAACTCCGCTTTCGGTATATTCTATGCACTTTGCAACCTTTCTTTCAGGCTTACAATCACATATAATATTTGTGACAGTTGTGTCATATATGATTTTTACTCCATGATCCGTCAGATACTTGCAAAGAGGAAGGATCATTGATTCATACTGATTATATCTGGTAAATCTAAGAGCGCTTAAATCCGGAAGTCCATCAATATGATGAATATATCTTTGCAAATACAGCTTCATCTCAAGAGCACTGTGCCATTTCTCAAATGCAAACATTGTCTGCCAATATATCCAGAAATTTGTCTCATAGAACTTTTCATCAAAGACATCATCTATTGTCTTGTCTCCAAGCTCCTCATCTGTCATCATAAAGAGCTTTAACAGTTCTGCTGTTGCCTCTTTATTCATGCCATATTTTTTATCTGTATGCGCATCCTGCCCTTGTTTCTCTGTTACTCTGCAAAGCGAGTAGTTTGGATCATCCTTGTTGATCTTATAATACTCTGAGAAAATCGTCTCTCCTGGATTGACGATTGATGGAACAGATCTAAACAGATCCCACATACATTCGAAATGGTTATCCATCTCACGTCCACCACGCATGATATATCCTTTACTTGCATCATGAATTCCATCGCAGGAGCCTCCTGCAACAGGGAGGTGTTCAAACAAAGTAATATGATCCCCAGGCATCTGTGCATCTCTTACCAAAAAGCATGCTGCAGATAATCCGCCAAGTCCTGTTCCAACAATGTAAGCTGACTTATCATCAATTCCCTCTGGCTTAACCGGTGTTGCAAATGCTTCATAATTTCCACTTGAATAAAACATAATCACTACCTACCTTTCTTTATTAGTTCTGCTTTGTTAAAAAAATCAAAACACATCTGAACTATTTCTTATGAATAAAAAATGATGCTATCAAATCTGTTTTCAGATCCGATAACATCATTATATTTCATTGCTATAGTGCTTCAATAATCAGTCTGCAGAGAATGATGCTTTTTTTATCAAAAGAGGTGAATTGATAAAAAAACTCATCATACAAGTTTTGTATACCTTTCAAGTGCCTCTGATATTGTTCCCTGAAGCATTGTTGAAAGCCTTCCTATGACCACCTTGGGATCTTCTTTCATATCATCTTTTATCCATTCAAGCACCAGCCCGACAAAGCCATATTTTAGAAAGTTTGCTATAAAGGTCTTATCACTATCTGATACTTCCATGCCAGCTGCTTCCTCTTCGACAACATCAATAAGAAGCTTAAATGTCACTTCGTACAGATATTCTTCAATTCTATCGGATTTGACAGTGTGGTAAACATTCATAATGAAAGGCTTATTAACCAAAAGAGCTTCAAAAATCTGATAGAATCCCATTTGCCATGTATCGTAGGTTTTCTTCTCTGCAAGTGCCTTTTTGGCATCCTCGACGCAAGCCCATTCAACTAAATCATAAATGTCCTTAAAATGATAATAAAAAGTCATCCTATTTACACCGCAGTGTTCCGTAATATCTGCAATGGTGATTTTATTAAACGGTTTCTTTAACATAAGCTGCTTTAGTGATTCTTCAAGCGCTAATTTGGTAATATTAGACATTTGTATCCTCTTAGCTTTCCATATGATGTTTCATTATATCATACGAGCTAATCAAATTTACCCAAATTGCACTGTCATTTCCATTGTATTTATCGCTTAAAATATCAGTCATGAATTCGCATAGTATTTAACATTTTAACAAATTCGGGACTGCTATGATCTACGATCTCACTATGACCAATATCCATCTTTGCTATTTCATCCATGTCTTCCTTACTAAGTTCGAAATCCCAAATATCAAAGTTTTGCTCCATACGATTCTTATGAATGGACTTTGGAATAACAGTGACGCCTCTTTGAACATTCCAGCGAAGAACAACCTGTGCTGCGCTCTTTCCGTATTTATCAGCAATTTTTGTTAATATTTCATTAGTAAAGATTCCGTGATTTCCTTCAGCAAAGGGTCCCCACGCTTCTGGATGAACGTTATACTCTTTCATTATCTTTAGTGCATACTCCTGCTGGAAAAACGGATGAAGTTCAACCTGATCTACTGCTGGTCTGATTTCTGCATTAAGACATAAATCTGCAAGTCTTTCCGAATAGAAATTGCATACTCCAATAGCCTTAAGCTTTCCATCCTTATATGCCTCTTCCATAGCACGATATGCTCCGTAATAATCTCCCATCGGCTGATGGATAAGATACAGATCAAGGTAATCAAGTCCAAGCTTATCAAGTGAAGTTTGTATTGCCAGCTTCGCCTTCTCATAGCTGGCATCCTGTACCCAGAGCTTTGTAGTAATAAAAAGATTATCTCTTGGAACACCACATTTCTTTATTGCCTTTCCTACAGCCTCTTCATTCATATAAGCTGCTGCCGTATCGATAAGTCTGTAGCCCGATGCTATAGCATCTAGTACTGCTATCTCGCACTGCTCAGGGTCCGGAACCTGAAATACTCCGAATCCCTCAAGTGGCATTTTGATTCCATTATTTAAAGTTGTAAATTCCATGATATTATTCTCCTTTTTTAATTGATATATGATTTTCTATGTTAATCGTGGATTTTCCACTGATTAAGCCATTTAGCTGTACAGGCACTTTCATGATTTATTATTTCGCTGTACCCAATATCAAGTTTATCTATCTTCATGATATCTTCGCTTGATAATCTAAAATCCCAAATATCCATATTTTCCAGCATATGAGCCTTTTGCGCTGCTCTTGGAATAACTGAAATTTTTCTTTGAATATGCCATCTGAGTATTACCTGTGCAGCACTTTTTCCATATTTTGTTCCAATATCAACAAGTGATTTGATATTAAAAATATCTCTTTGTCCCTCCGAAAAAGGTCCCCACCCCTGCGCTATTATTTCCATTTTTTTCATCTCTTCAATTTCTTTATCATGATGAAAAAAAGGATGAATTTCAATCTGATTGATCACTGGCGAAACAGTATTGTTGATAACAAGATCTGTAAGCTTGGACGCTGAAAAATTACATACACCTATGTTTTTCAATATGCCATCTTTATACATATTCTCCATAGCGCGCCATGCACCGTAATAATCTCCGAAAGGCTGATGTATCAGGTACATATCCAAATAATCCAGCTGCATTCTCCTCATTGATTCCTCTGCAGCAATTACTGTCAATTTTTCTCCTTCATCCTGTATCCAAAGCTTTGTAATAATAAACAATTCTTCTCTTTTTACAATTCCATCTATTATCGCCCTCTTAACTGCCCTTCCTACTGCCTCTTCATTTTCATAAGCAGCAGCTGTATCAAACATGCGATAACCACATTTAATCGCTTCATATATGCATTTTTCGCATAGTATATTATCATCTATCTTATATGTGCCCATTCCAATTACAGGCATTGTATTTCCATTATTCAAGAGCAGAGAATGATTACCGCCTAAATCATTTGCCATTTCTTCTCCTTTTTTCTATAATTGAAGTATAAATAATCAAAATAGCAAAGTACAATATCAATAACGCATTATGCTATGCGCTTCGTGCATACTATTTGAATAAGATGAAATGCTTTAGTCTTTTTTCTTCTTATTATTTAGAAAGAAGGTAAGAATCTAATATGTTCGAATTAGTACAACTTGAGCAGCTTCTTGCAATTAAAAAATATGGAACCATCTCAAAAGCTTCAGAAGCGCTACTCATTTCCCAGCCTGCACTAAGTCGCTCTATTCAAAGACTAGAGGATGATTTGTCAGTCAAGCTTTTTGAACGTCAAAAGAATAAAATCACGTTCAATGAAAATGGAGAAGTAGCACTTGAATATGCCAATGAGATAATAAATAAAAGTCAGGAAATGGAAAGCCGTTTACAATTTCTCGAAAGAAGTCAAAATATAGTCAGCATCGGTTCTTGCGCACCTGCTCCTTTATGGAACCTGACTCCTGAAATTTCAAACATTCTTCCTGACCGAACTATTATGACCAAAATGGAGGATGAAAACGAACTGATAGATGGATTAGTAATGGGCAAATATCAGATCATTATTTTGAATAAAGAAAAGGAACTTCCCGAAATAAAATGCAGGAAGTTCCAAAATGAACAACTCTATATTTCTCTGCCTCCAGCACATCCTCTGGCACACAAGAAAGAATTGACCTTAAGCGATTTGAATGGTCAAAGCGTACTGATTTTTTCAAAAATCGGATTTTGGTTTGAGCTATGCAAACAGAAAATGCCTGACTCATTATTTCTGGTACAGGATGAGCTTTCGGCCCTTGATGAGCTAAGACGTTCTTCTGCACTGCCTTCATTTTCAACAAATATAACAGCGCTAGAGCTCAAAAATGATAATAGAGTTCTGATTCCGCTTAATGATAAGGAAGTAAATGTAACATACTATCTTCTCTACAATGAATCAGATGCAAAATACTATGACAGGATATCATCAGTTAAAAGTTAAGCCCCTTAACCCAAGTGTCAACATCGCTTTCTGAAAAATTTGATTTAAAACGTTCGCCCTCCTGCCAATCACCTGTTCCTGCCATTTGTGCAAGTAGTTCTCCGCTCTGCCCTATCCCTGAAGAAGCTGATGTGCAAAAGGGAATCACTGTTTTTCTAGAAAAATCATTAGATACAATAAACTCATCAACAGGCCATGCTGCAATTCCCCACCAGATAGGATATCCGATAAAAACCGTATCATATGAATCCCAATTGTCTACGGTTACAGCTGTTAGTTCAACACTCCTTTGATCCTCATTATCATGCTCAACACTCACCCTGCTATCGCCTTTTGTCCAGTCAAGATCCTCATTCGTATATGGTTCTACAGGAACAAGTTCGAATGTATCTGCTCCAGTAGCCTTTGCAATATAGTTCGCTGCATTTTCAGTATTTCCTGAAGCAGAATAGTAAACCACCAGAACCTTGCTTCCTTCATCATCTGCTGATTCTGTCGCTGTTATCTGGGAACTATTTTCTTGACTTTCTGCTGTTGTTTTTACTGAATTTTCCATACTTTCTCCTTCTGAAGTTTCAAAATCTGCTTCCATAGCATCAGATGACACCATCGCCGAATTGTCAGCCGTTGTAGATGTTCCACATGCTGTCAACATTCCTATCCGTAGTATTGCCATTAATGCAATTAGTCTTTTATTCATTACTAACACTCCTTTTCCTAATCATTCACTGTTTTTAAGTTTTCAATATCATTCATATAAGACGGATTCATTAGTTCCATGAGCTCTTTATCATGATTATCCTTAAGCTCAGGATTCTCATTCAATATCATAGTTGCACCGTCATCTAAATCATAAGGTTCCCACTTTGGCATATCATCAGTTCCCGGTACTCCGGTTTTGGCAAAATTCACCCATGACATACTCATAATATCTGCCATTGTCTGTTCCGATTCTCCTCTTTCCTGATTTCTGAAAATGAATGGAATTTCAGCTCCATGATACGATCCCATTATGCTATCACTATATGTATATAAATATGAATATACTGATGCTCCATTTTGGGCAACTTTGTGCCTCATAATCTTCAGTAAAGGCAACCGAATAAAAGTATCAACATTTCGAGCTTCACGAATATTATGATCAGGATATGCAGCTACAAACGCATTTTGCTCATCATCTGTCATGTCGCTATGTGCTGTATCGCGCATAATAGTTGTCCATTCGTTTAGATTGCTTCCTATCAAAAGAGAGATTTCATTTCCAGCGTCTGCAAAGCCACTATCTGTAACAGGCGCCGATGGCATATAATCGCCATCAATAACTGGCCCCCACTCCATACCATAACCCTGTCCAAAAGCCCCAGGTATACTAAATTTTTCAGCTGTATTCTGAAGTCCTTTACTGGCAGCATCCTGCAAATCAGAATTAGAAACATTCTGAAGTTCTTCAATATTATCTGATGTTATTCCTAATGCATTTAAAATCTGCTGTGTCAGATATGTGCTCTCTTCTTGCGTTGAAAATGTAACACCCATTGTTTCCGTAGCGCCGCTTTGAACAATTCCTTTTTCGAAAAGTCCCTTTGCATATGGAGAAGTCATCATAGAAAGAACCTTTGCGCCTCCACCTGACTGACCAAATAATGTAACGTTATTTGGATCTCCGCCAAATTGTTCAATATTTTCTTGTATCCATTCAAGTGATTTAACTATATCCGTTAATCCAACATTTGCTGAATGTTTATACTCATCTCCATATGCAGACAAATCAAGAAAACCATATACATTTAGCCTATGATTTACAGATACAACAACCACATCACCTTTTTCACTTAAATTTCTTCCGTTTGTTGTATCTTCATTGGCTGTTCCTGTCGAAAATCCGCCTCCATGAAGCCATACCATTACAGGTCTTCTGGCATCATCATTTACTCCAGGAGTCCAGATATTAAGATTCTGACAATTATTATCCGTTCCACTTTCATCACTGCTTCCTGTCATTCCAAGAACAGATCCCTGAGGAGACATTGCTCCATATGATGTTGCTTCAAATACACCATCCCATGGGGTTACATCTTCTGCCGGAACAAATCTTTTCGTAGCTTCTGCATATGGAATTCCCAAGAAGGAATAAATGCCATTTTCTTGTGTCCCTTTTATAAGGCCTGACGCAGTCTCAACTGTCCCATCTTCCAAATTCTGAGATGAAGAGGAATCAACTGTATTTCTAACAATGGCATTTTCACCAGCTTTAGTTGTACTTCCATTTGCCGTTAATCCACATGCAGTTAATGTAACTGTAAATAAAACAGAGATTATTACCGATGCTATTCTTTTTTTCAATTGATTTTCTCTCCCATATCAAATGCTTCATGCATACATTTCTTTGTTTTCACAGACCCAGATTCATAGGTTCCTGTTCCATAAATTATTCCTTTTTCTTTGGAATTCTTTAGGCACACGGCAAATCCTCTAAGACATTCAATTGAAACCTTAGTAGCATTTCTATCTTCGTCAGCACATGTAAGAATATAGTAAAATTCTTTATTTTCCAATTTCGTCCACTGGGCAAGCGTCCTGTCAATAACTGTTTTTACTTGGGCATCAATGG
>CAZJWA010000008.1:65593-73538 GCA_964549585.1 uncultured Butyrivibrio sp.
GTTTTTACTTGGGCATCAATGGAATAAAAATAGACAGGGCTGGCAATAACAATAACATCAGCCCAATTCATTCGTTCAAGCATTTGAACCATATCATCTTTTATCGCACAGACTCCTCCGTGATCTCTGCAGTAATAGCATGCTGTGCAATATCCGATTTTTTTATCTCTCAAAAAAATCTTCTCAACAGTATTCCCTGACTTTTCTGCTCCCTTTTGAAATTCATCGCATAATAAATCAGAATTTCCATGTTTCCTTGGACTACCAGATAATATCAAAATATTTTTGCTCATTTTTTAACCTCTTGTTCTTTTAATCAATTAGTTGCATTCAAGTAAAATCTCGTATATTTCATCAGGCGTTAGCTTCTTACAGCATCCGGCGGTCAGAATACTTGTGTCAGCAACCTTTCTAAGCATCGAATCATCATGGATGCCCATCTCTTTTAATGTTGTAGGAAGTCCTATTTCCTTAATAAAATCAGAGAGCGCCTGTATTCCTGCAAGTGCAAGTTCATATTGCGTTTTTTCCTCACTGGGAATATTCCATACACTTGTGGCAAATCTTGCAAATCTAGCTACATTTTCTTTATAAATATGTCTGTATAGAACCGGATGAATTACAGCAAGTCCCTGTCCATGGTTGCAATTAGTGTATGCGCCAAGCTGATGTTCAATCATATGTGCCTGAAAATCAGTGACCTTGCCAATCTTTAGTATTCCATTCTCTGCCAAAGCCGAATCCCACATTAGCTCGCTTCTTGCTGCAATATCATTCTGCTCTTTCATTACAGCTCTGATATTTCTGATAGTATTTCGCATAACCGCTTCGCTTATTTCATCAGAAATAAACAGATCATTTGGCTTTCCAAAATACGTTTCCATTGCATGACTTAGAGTATCGAATGCTCCGGAAATAACCTGTCTAAATGGGACACTAAGTGTATATGATGGATCAAGAATCGCAAAACTTGCACTTGCTCCCCAAAGCGCAGACTTTAGCTTTTTTCCCTCATTAGTTATTACAGCCCCTGAATTTTGCTCAGACCCTGTTCCCGATACAGTAACTACTGCCCCAAAAGGAAGTGCTCTGTCAGGGAATTGATGCCTGGTAAATTCCATATCCCAAATATCTTCATCATATAATGCCTGAGCTGCAATAATTTTACAGCAATCACTTACGGAGCCTCCTCCAACTGCAAGAATGAAATCAACCTTCTTTTCTTTAGCAAGAGCCGCTCCTTTCTGAACCTTAGCATATGTTGGGTTTGACATGATTCCATCAAAATCAATGATATTTTTCCCGGCTTTATTTAATAGTCCCGTAATCTCATCATATATTCCATTTTTCTTAATCGAGCCTCCGCCATAGGCAAGCATCACATTAGTGCCTACCTTCTCAAGCTCTTTTGACAAATTTTTTTCTGCAGCCTTTACTCCAAAAAACACTTTCGTTGGATATGTAAATATAAAATCATTCATATTATTCCCTTTCATATACTGTAACGCCGTGTGAACACAGCCACTTCTATGTGGGCTACCATTTTCAAGTAAAACTTTCATAGTGACTTGACTTCTCCTTTTTAACATTTTTTCTTAAGACAAAAGTATATGTATGGAAAAAAGGAAAGTACAATATCAATAACACATTGCACTATGCATGGCACGCATAGTATGAAATTGATATGCTAAGACAGCCTGTATTTAAATGTAAGTAAAGCATCATAATACAGGCTGAACATTTGTGTATACAGCTGGTTGATAATTTCTATATCTCAGTGTACAATGTTCATATATTCCATATTATATGAACATACCTTAGTATAGAAAGGCCCAAGCTTCTATGACAAAAGCACAGATGCAGGAAATAATAGATGAACAGGAAAAAGAGCTTATTAAATATAAAAAGCTCTCACAGGAGCAGGAACGAATTATTGCCTACTATCAATTATTAAGGAGAAATTCCCCTTTGAATAATTGTAAATCAAAGGGCAGACCTGCTGTATCTGATATTCAAAAAGCTGCTATTTTGAATTATAAAAGGGAGGGGATGAGCATAAGACAAATTTCTGAAAGCGTCGAGCTATCAGTTGGATGCGTTCAGAAGGTTATCTCGAAGGCAGAGGACTATCCTGCAATTGACGACAAATTGATCAAGTGCATTCGTTATATGAATCGCAATAAACCCTGTACAGATATAGTAATTGATTTTGGAAACAGCGATTTGCATATCATAAATTACACAGCCGAAATTACTGACAGAGCATTCGGGTGTATTGAACATCCAAACTGGAATCAGTTTACAAATTTTCTTGAAAGCAGGTGCTTTCCCAAAACAAGAGCCGGACTTAAATATGTGTTAAAGGAACTAGGTCTTCAGTATTATGACCCATGGAAAATTGTTCAAAAAACAAGCGGAAAACTTACTGACGATCACCAGTGGATAGATTTTAATGTAAAGGCGCTGAAATGATAAATATCGATACTCAAAATATATATTATGACAATGGCTTACATTCATCAAAGGGTGATCAATTAAAGACCTGTATAAATGATATTTGGTATAAAGCTGACCGGCTAGGCTATGAGAGTCTTTCTGAAATTATCGTATCAAAGTTACTGGTCAAAACAAATATACTGTCGTTTGCCGATTATTCTTTTGAACAAATGCAATATCAGGACAGATGCTATAACGCCTGCAAAAGTCAGGGCTTTCTTAGTGAAAATGAAAAGCTTATTACATGTGAACGCCTCTTTTTTCTATGTACTGGCAAATCACTCGCAGAAGAGATGGCACGCCAAAGTATCAAAGACAAAATTAGTCTGTTTGTATCTTCAATTGAAGGAATGACCGGACTGGCCGGATTTGGAGCATACCTTACCGCACTTCTTGAAATCGATACACTCTTTCTAAATGAAGACAGGCATACAAACAATATCGCCTTAATTCGAAATGAGAATACGGGGCTATATCGCCCAGCCCCCATATTTGACAACGGGGCAGCTCTTTTCTCAGATACATTTATGGATTATCCTCTGGATATGTCAATTGAAAATTGTTTAAAAAAAGTAACGGCAAAACCCTTTTCTACAGATTTCGATGATCAGCTTGAAGCCGCAGAATCACTCTTTGGTGTGAGTTTGCACTGCCATTTCTCCCCAAAGGATGTCAATGAAATTTTAGAACCATTTGCCAATATTTATGAGGAAAGAATTCTTGATAGAGTCCGTGAAACTTTGCACTGGCAAATGAGGAAGTACCAATATCTGTTTTACTGATTTTTTTGTAAAAAAAGATGTGATTTTCCTTTCGTATTTCATCAATAATAATATTGTCAGAAGTAAAAAAAGTTATATACTTGGATTAGTGTTTTGAAATCAACCAAAAACGAAGCAAATACGGAGGATTGTATGAAGGAATTTACGCCTGTAAAAGAAGGAAAAGTACGTGAGATCTACGACGCCGGAGATAACCTTATCATGGTTGCAACCGACAGAATATCTGCATTCGATGTCATCTTGAAGAACAAGGTTGCAAAAAAGGGAACTGTTCTTACTCAGATGTCCAAATTCTGGTTTGACTATACCAAGGATATTATTCCTAACCACATGGTCAGCGTTGATGTAAAGGATATGCCTGAGTTCTTCAGAACAGAAGAATTTGACGGAAACAGTATGCTTTGCAAGAAGCTTACAATGATTCCAATCGAATGTATTGTTCGTGGATATATCACCGGAAGTGGCTGGGAAAGCTACAAGGAAAACGGTACCTGCTGCGGTATTAAGCTTCCTGAAGGTCTTAAGCAGTGTGATAAACTTCCTGAGCCAATCTACACACCTAGCACAAAAGCTGAGATTGGTGACCATGACGAGAATATCAACTTCGAGAGAAGTATTGAAGTTCTCGAAAAAGCATTTCCGGGACATGGCGAAGAATATGCTAAAAAGATTCGTGATAATACAATTTCTCTTTATAAAAAATGCGCAGAATATGCTCTTACACGCGGCATAATCATCGCAGATACAAAGTTTGAATTCGGTATAAATGAAGATGGTGAAGTAGTTATCGGAGATGAAATGCTTACTCCTGACAGTAGCCGTTTCTGGCCTCTTGAAGGTTATGAAGCAGGTCATGATCAGCCTTCATTTGATAAGCAGTTCGTACGTAACTGGCTCAAAGCCAATCCAAATAGTGACTATGATCTTCCACAGGATATCATTGACAAGACAATTGCCAAGTACAAGGAAGCTTATAAGCTCCTTACAGATAAAGATATTATTTAAGTAAAAAGAGGTTTCGATGAATATTTGTGTAATAGACGCCCAAGGCGGTGGTATCGGGAAGCAGGTAATTTCTGCACTAAAGAAAAGTCTTCCTGAAATTGAAATCACAGCTGTAGGTACGAATTCCATGGCAACATCAGCAATGCTAAAAGCAGGTGCCGATGCTGCTGCAACGGGTGAAAACGCTGTTATCGTATGCAGCAGGAAGGCTGATATTATAGTCGGTCCAATCGGAATAGTAATTGCCGATTCTCTTTATGGAGAAATCACTCCTTCTATGGCGCTTGCCATTGGACAAAGCAGTGCCAAAAGGATTCTTATTCCAATAAATCACTGTGATAACACTGTTGTCGGTGTTCCAGACCTGTCAATCACCGCTCTTGTAAAAGAAGCAATCAAAGAAATTGGACAGATGGTTAAATGATTTTTTAAGAATTACAAATCGTTTTTCTCAAATTAATAATCACCATCTGCTTGACCTTTGTTATCCTTGTTGCTAATATTATGAAGATATCTGCATGAAGCGGAGTTATGAGTACTGGAGTACTCAAAGAATACTACTATTACACATTTTTTGCGAATGTATGCTATTGAAGGCATACGATTTTTCTGATGAGAAATCGTATGCCTTTTTTAATAATCGCACATGGAGGAAATTAATATGGCATGTTTTTTAGTACCAACAACAGAAGCTATCATTATGACAGCAGTAAAGAAAATTGCAAAATCAAAAGAATCAGATGAAAAACAAACAGAAAGTGAAAACTCTGAAGTTGTTTCATCAAAGATTAGGTTATCCGAGAAGCTAAATTGGCTCACCAATATGCTTTGGGGCGGATCAATTCTTCTCGTTTTCGAACATGTATGGCACGGCGAAGTAGTTCCGTGGTTTCCATTTCTTACAGCAGCAGGTAACCCTCAGGATGCATCAGAAATGATTCACGAAATGAGCACAGTAGGTGTTTCTATGGCAGTTCTTGTAACAGTCATTTGGGGAATTATGGTTGCCGTTACTTCTGTAATGGAAAAAAATGCCGCTTCAAAGCAGCTAAGAAAAATCTAACCATTTTTCATTTGTCGATAGATACATAATAAAAAAAATCACTACATGGAGGCATCATGACATTACTTACTACTGTTTTTGCAGCTGTAATCTGCACTGTAATCTGGTACAAAAATGCTCCAAAGAACGAAATGAATATTGGAATTCTCTGTTGGATGTACTGGGGTGCATCGATTATGTGGCTTGTAGATGCTATTTTTGAGTATGCAGAGCTAAAGGCTGCGTACTTTACACCGGCTCCTACAGATATGCTTAATGATTTCTACCTCGGGCTTTCTGTAGTTGCTCTTGGTCTTGTAATCTGGATAATAATTGTTCTAATCAAGGATCCAAAAGGCGTAATCAAAGAAGCTTTGTTAAAGAAAAAATAATAATCCCAACACAAATAAAGCTTTTAAACCTAAAAACAAGTCCCTAAGGACTTGTTTTTAGCGTTTTTACCAGTTAATCTTATCAATCGAAACCGGATTCTCATTATCTTCAATTTTCTCAGCAGTTCCATTCTTGATATGAATCACACGGTCTGCCATCGGACATATTGCTGTATTATGCGTAATGACTACAACAGTCATTCCTTCATTTCTAACCATGTTCTGAAGAAGCTTTAGTATCTGCTTACCTGTAACATAATCAAGCGCTCCTGTCGGTTCATCACATAGAAGAAGCTTGGGGTTCTTGGCAATTGCCCTCGCAATTGCTACTCTTTGCTGCTCACCTCCGGAAAGCTGCGCCGGGAAATTATCAAGTCTCTCCCCTAGCCCAACACCCCTTAGCGCCTTGGCAGCGTCCATAGGATCACGGCATATCTGCGCAGCAAGCTCGACATTTTCCTTTGCGGTAAGATTCTGAACCAGATTGTAGAACTGAAAAACAAACCCAATATCATATCTTCTGTAAGTCGTCAGCTCTTTTGACCCAAAATCACTAATCTCGACACCATCAACAACAACCTCACCTGAGGAACAGGTATCCATACCTCCGATTATGTTAAGAACCGTTGTCTTACCGGCTCCGCTTGGTCCAACAATAATCGTAAATTTTCCCTGCTCCACATCAAAGTTAATGTTGTCAACAGCCTTGATTGTCACCTCACCCATGTCATATTGCTTTACAACATTTCATAATGAAATAAAGGATTTATTCTCCATACATAGCCTCATTTCTTCGTGAATGTTACCGGTTGAAAGCTTATTTTGTTTCAATTTATTTAACAAAAGAAATAGCCTGGTCAATATCTGCAATGATATCCTTAACATTCTCAATTCCGCATGAGAATCTAATCATATCAGGAAGTACTCCACCTGCGATAAGCTCTTCATCCGTCAGCTGTCTGTGAGTAGATGAAGCAGGGTGAAGAACGCATGAATGAGCATCGGCAACATGTGTTGCAATTATTGCAAGATTAAGATGCTTCATGAACTCCTCAGCTGCAGCTCTTCCTCCCTTGATACCAAAAGAGATTACGCCGCACGTTCCATCAGGCATATACTTCTTTGCTCTGTCAAAATACTTATTGCTCTTAAGTCCCGGATAATTAACCCATGATACCTTTTCATTTCCTTCAAGGTACTCTGCAACAGCCTGAGCATTTTCGCAGTGTCTCTGAACTCTGACTGCAAGAGATTCAAGTCCAAGGTTAAGCATATATGCATTCATTGGAGCCTGAATTGCGCCAAGATCTCTCATTACCTGAGCGGTACATTTTGTAATATAAGCCCCTTCCTTGCCAAACTTCTCAGCATAGGTAATTCCATGGTATGAATCATCGGGAGTAGTAAGACCTGGGAACTTATCCTTGTGCGCAATCCAGTCAAACTTTCCGGAATCAACGATACAGCCGCCAACAGTAGCATCATGTCCATCCATATATTTGGTAGTTGAATGAGTAACAATATCAGCGCCCCACTCAAAAGGTCTGCAGTTGATTGGAGTTGCAAAAGTATTATCAACAATAAGTGGAACTCCGTGTGAATGAGCAGCATTTGCAAAACGCTCGATATCAAATACGGTAAGAGCAGGATTGGCTATTGTCTCTCCAAAAACAGCCTTTGTGTTAGGCTTAAAGGCAGCCTCAAGCTCTTCATCACTGCAATCTGGATCAACAAATGTAAAATCAATATTCATCTTACGCATTGTAACATTAAAAAGATTAAAAGTTCCACCATATATGCTTGAAGAAGCAACAATATGATCACCTGAACCTGCTATGTTAAATACTGAGAAAAAAGATGCTGCCTGTCCCGAGCTTGTAAGCATTGCCATAGAACCGCCTTCAAGAGCACAAATCTTTGCAGCAACATAATCGTTTGTAGGGTTCTGAAGTCTTGTATAAAAATATCCTGATGCCTCAAGGTCAAAGAGCTTACCCATATCTTCGCTTGTATCATATTTAAAAGTAGTACTCTGAACGATAGGTATCATTCTTGATTCACCGTTTTTGGGTGTATAACCGGCTTCAATACATTTTGTTTCTTTTTCCATAATGTGCACTGCTCCTCTTATTCGTATTTATTTTGGAAGTTCATCCATAAAGTCATTTAGACTATTATACACTTTTGATCATTGTTTTTTCATCTATCAATGATAAAATTTAAATAAT
>CAZJWA010000009.1:0-70166 GCA_964549585.1 uncultured Butyrivibrio sp.
ATAGACAAAAAGAAATTTCTAGCTATTTTATACTTGACTTTTCATAGCTGGTCTCTTTCATAGTAATAATCTCCATTCTTGTAAAGGCCTGTAATCTTTACGTTTCGAATCAAATCCATGTGTGCAATTAGTTAAAGAAGTTGAACAAGCTCTCTCATATCATCTGGCAGGGGAGCTGTAAAATCACACTTCTCCCCTGAAAAAGGCTTTATCATCGTTATCTTTGATGAATGAAGCGCTGTTCTGCATATTCCGAACTTTTCGCAAGCTTCATCTCCATATAATGAATCTCCCAAAAGCGGATGTCCAATTGAAGACATATGAACTCTTATCTGATGAGTTCTGCCACTTCCAAGCCTTAGTCTCACAAGACAATATCCATCAAATTCTTCTAATACTTCATAAAATGTTCTTGAAGGCTCTCCAGAGGATTCATCAGTAGTTCTTCTTTTCATTCTCACGCCCGGAATATCCTCGATATTACTGCATATTTCGCCTTTTTTATTATCAAAAGATCCTTTGCAAAGCGCAAGATATTCCTTTGACCTTGTTCCGTCCATTCCCTCTTTAGTTAAGATTCCGGCAGCTGCCCTGTTTTTGCCAAACAAAATCAGCCCTGAAGTCTCACGGTCAAGCCTTCCAACTGCTCTCATTACATGTTTCTCACCCTTTTCATTATAATGCCAGGCAAGTCTGTTGCAAACAGAATCAAGAAAATGTCCATGAGAAGGATGAATTACAAGTCCTGCAGGCTTGTTTATGCATATAAAATCATCATCCTCATAAATGATATCAAGAGGCTCATTTACCGGCACAATTTCGGATGCACTTTCAATATTTTCGTGAAGTGTTATCTCAAGAACATCACCCCTGCGAACATCTTTCCTTACTGTAACCTTGTCTCCATTTACAATTATTCCATCATCAAAAGCCTTTGCATGGCTTATTTCTCTTTTTGAAAGACATAGCTTATATTTCATAATATCCCGTACAACCGCATATTCGCAGTCATCCGGCACTTCATATTTCAATTTTCTATCAGACATTCTATCCTCGTAGCAATTCGTTCTTTGTTTCTATATTTTGAATTGTTAGTATCTTAGGTCTCTACTTCTTTTGCTTCTTTATCTTTTGCTTCTTTATCCTTCTTATGGTCGTTATTTTGTTTATTAAGAAGTGCCTCTCCCGTAAGAAGGGCTTTCTTACCATAAGTACTCCTTATCTGATCAGTCATTGCATTAAGCTTTCTTTCCTTCTCTGAATTAGAACCAAAAAGTGTTTTATTAAGTATAGAAGGCGCATTCTCCGTTCCGGGATTTGTCGAGCCAAGACTCCCCATGTCAAAAAGGTTCATCTGCTTGTATTCACCATGATCGAGTCCAGTTGCAGAAACTCCAATAAGCCTTATCGAAAAACCCTTTGAAAAAAGTCCTTCGAATGATTTAGAGCCACTTCCCTTATATCCAAACAATAGCTCCTTAATAAGCTGCATAGCAAAAAAATAAATTGTTTCCGTTTGGGATGTCGAATCATCTATCGTCATCTGTCTTGAAAAGCGTCTAAATGTTTCCGTTTTAGCAGATACGCCAATAGTATTTGCAAAAACGCCATCTGCCCTTAACCTTGATGCAACACTTTCAGAAAGCCACCGTATAGCAGATGGAATCTTTGCATCAAAATTATCCGCAGTAATATCCTCAGAAACAGTCGTTTCATTCGAATAGCTCTTTGCCTCATCTCTTGAAATATGAACATTACTACTGCCATGTCCATTACAGCTCTCAAATATGTATGTTCCGGCATTATCACCCATATATGAGCATAATAGCTCAACCTGCGACCTGGCAGCATCACCAATAGTCTTTATTCCAAAGGAGCGAAGTCTCGCGGCCGAGGACTTACCACAGCCATATAAATCCCCTATATCAAGGGGCCACATTTTCTGTCTTATTTCCGATAAAAAGAGTGTATGAATCCTGTCAGGCTTTGTGAAATCGCTCGCCATCTTGGCAAGAAGTTTATTTGATGAGATTCCAACATTTACTGTAAAACCAAGACTATCCCTTATTTCATCCTTGATTCTTTTGGCAAGGCAAATTGGATATGGACACTCAGAAGTAGCATACTTTCCATAAATATTCTCAAAACCAGTCATATCTAGAAACGCTTCATCGACAGAAACCTGCTCAACAAGCGGCGTATAGCTCTTTAAAATTTCAATAAAAGCATGTGAATATTCATGATAAGACTGATAGTCTCCGCTTACCAGAACAAGAGAAGGGCATTTCTGAAGTGCCTTTACAACCGGTTCTCCCGTAACTATACCATATTTCTTGGCAGGAATAGACTTTGCAGTAATAATTCCATGTCTAGTCTTCTTATCTCCTCCAACTGCAGAAGCAATAGTTCTAAGATCAACTGCGCCCGGATCTTCCTTAAGACGCTTTACAGCACTCCACGACAAAAAAGCCGAATTAACATCGACATGAAAAATCAGCGTTTTATTTTCACTATATTCCTTCCATTCATCATAAATATTCATAGGAAAATTATATAAGAAAGTAATAAAAAGCGCAATGAAAAATCGAATAAATGTTCGAATATTTCATTACGCCCTAATGTCAATAATCAAGAAATAATACTTACAAAATTCTTTAATATCTCTTTTTCCATAGGAGTCATAATAGATTCAGGATGAAACTGAAGTCCATATATTTTATATTCCTTGTGCTCAACTGCCATAATTTCACCGTCATCTGCTGTTGCAGTGATTTTAAGGCACTTTGGAAGAGTCTTTTTATCAAGAGAAAGAGAATGATATCTTGCAACCTTTATCTTTCCTGGAATCCCTTTAAAAATCTCGCTCTTTTGGTCAATCTCTGCATCTGACTGTTTACCATGCATGAGCTTTGAAGCATATGTTACGGTTCCGCCAAAGCTTTCGCAAATTGCCTGGTGCCCAAGGCAAACGCCCATTATCGGAAATACTCCTCCCAGCTCTCTGACTATATCTTCACATATCCCGGCCTCAGAAGGCTTCCCTGGCCCTGGTGATAGGACTATGGCTTTAGGAGAGAGCTTTTTTATCTCATCAATTGTTATTTCATCATTTCGCACAGTCTTAATTTCAGGATAAATTTCTCCAATCATCTGATACAAGTTGTATGTGAAGCTATCATAATTATCAATAATTAGTATCATAACCTTGATGCCTCCTTTAATGCCTCGACAACTGCCCCGGCTTTATTTACGCATTCCTGAAATTCCTTTTGAGATACGCTGTCAGCAACTATTCCTGCTCCTGACCTTACAAAAACTTTTTGTCCCTTTCTATAAGCAAGTCTTATAGCAATGCAGGTATCAAGATTTCCGGCAAAATCCACATAGCCTATTGCTCCTCCATATATTCCGCGTTTATCGTTTTCCAGCTCATCAATTATCTGGCAAGCACGAATCTTTGGTGCACCGGAAAGAGTTCCTGCAGGAAGAACGCTGTCAACAGCATCTATTGCGGAGTACTGTATGCTAAGCCTCCCTTTTAT
The DNA here is from genome assembly GCA_964549585.1 of uncultured Butyrivibrio sp. Lineage (GTDB taxonomy): Bacteria > Bacillota > Clostridia > Lachnospirales > Lachnospiraceae > Butyrivibrio. The sequence goes on from CAZJWA010000009.1 coordinate 3,543, forward strand.
CTCAGAGCCGATATGCATTACATGTGAAAATCTCTCAACTGCCATATATTTTTCAACTTCAACAGTCCCATAATCGCAAAGCTTCCCAAGGTCATTTCTTCCAAGATCCACAAGCATATTATGCTCTGCCTTTTCCTTCTCATCGCTAAGGAGCTTTTTTTCAAGCATCTGATCCTCATAGAAATTCGCACCCCGTTTACTCGTACCGGCAAGAGGAAATGTCTTTATCTCGCGTCCCGTCACCTTTACAAGCGTTTCAGGCGAAGCTCCTGCTATCTCTGTATCTCCTGAAAAGTAAAACATATACGGTGATGGATTCGTTGTTCTAAGCACTCTATATGTATCAAGAAGGCTTCCTTCGAAATCGGCTTCCATTGGATTTGAGAGGACAAGCTGGAAGATATCGCCTTCATATATATGCTTTTTAACCTTTGTGACCATTTCGCAGTATTCTTTTTCTGAAAACTTAGGCCTTATTTCGCTAAGAAGTTTTCCCTTTTTTCTCTCTAACGATGCTGCGCTTTCTACAAGCCTTTGCATCTCATCAAGTGCAATTTGTGCTTTGGCAAAAGAGCTTTCAATGCAGGAAGTTTTAACATTGGCGATAAGAATAATCTTCTGTTTATAGTTATCGAAGCAGATAAGCTTATCAAAGAGCATCAGATCCATATCGCTGAAACCATTATTATTCTCTGAGCTAAATTTAAGTGACGGCTCGCCATATTGCATATATTCATATGAAAAATAGCCTACCAGCCCTCCTGTAAATGTTGGAAAGCCTTCGACTAATGGTGCCTTATTTTCATCAAGTATTTTCCTGATGTAGTCTCCCGGATGCTTTGTTTCAACTTCAAGTTTCCCACCTGCAATAACTGTAAGGACATGATCTGTGCATGATAGTTCCATCTTTGGGTCATACCCAAGGAAAGAATATCTTCCCCACTGCATATCGCTTCCTGCACTCTCTAGCAAAAAGCAGTGTTCACTAACGCTTTGAAGCGACCTGAGTGTTTCAACAGGAGTTCTTACATCAGCAAAAATTTCTCTCTTTACAGGGATGAGCTTGTAGTCCCCCGTGGCCGCAACCTTTTTTACTTCTTCAATAGATGTCTGATTCATTCCTCTCTTCTCCTTCTTTCAACTACCTGCAGGTTAATTCAAGGTTTTTGTGCAAGCACAAATCTGTATGCCCAGCTCATTACTTACAATCGAGTAGGTTCCCTACTCGATTAAGATAATGATATCCGTCATCTCATGACTATCGTCATTCGATGATGGATATTCGCCAAATATACAGATTTTCGTGCAAGCACAAATCTGTATGCTTGGCTCATTACTTACACAAAAAAGTCCCTGGCAAAGCATATTTCTATGCTCTGCCAAGGACGAGTATTCTTCTCGCGGTGCCACCTTGTCTCATCATCTATACAAATCTAATATAAATAGGTATAAATGATACTCTCTGCAGGATACAAACATATCCCCGACAACTAACGTATGTCTTTACGTCATGAAATACTAAGCCAAAGGCTTTTCAGCATGCCCTCTGCGGTCCATTTGCGAATAGCATTCTATCCGGATTCCATCACCCCGAACTCTCTGTAAGTGCTCTTTTCGTTTCATCTCCGCTTCAACGGTTTTGATATTATTAAAATTATAAAAACACAGCTTTATCTTGTCAATGTTTTTTTGAATAAATATTCATTTTCTATATCAATACTAAATATATATTAAATAAAAAATATGCTAATATACTTCTCATGGAATATAAAAAATTATCAGATGAACTAAAAAAAGAATTCGGAACAAAGGTATACAAATTATCACTTCAAAGTGGCTGCACCTGTCCAAACCGTGACGGAAAAATCAGCTTTGGTGGGTGCAGCTTCTGCTCTGAAGGCGGAAGCGGTGATTTTGCCGCGCCTCTTCTTCATATAGATGAACAGATTTTACTTGCAAAAGAAAAGGTTGATTCTAAGTTTTCAAAAAAAGCCTCTGCTTCCGAGCGAAAATACATTGCATATTTTCAGTCCTATACAAATACCTATGGGGATACTAACGAGTTAAAAAAGATATTTCTGCAGGCAATAAATCATGATGAAATTGTTGCAGTTTCAATTGGAACAAGACCTGACTGTCTCTCTAACGAAATGGTCTGCATGTTATCTGATCTAAACAAAATTAAACCCATATGGATTGAGCTTGGACTTCAGACAACAAATGAAGAAAGCGCAAGAAAATTTGGACGTGGCTATAAGCTTCCGGTTTTTGAGGATGCTTACAAAAGGCTTAAAGAAGCCGGATTAACAGTAATCGTTCATGTAATTCTTGGGCTCCCAGGCGAAACAGAAAAAGATATGCTTGGTACCGTGAAATATTTATCAAAGCTACAGCCTACCCTTGACGGAATAAAGCTGCAGCTCCTTCATGTACTTAAGGGTACAAGGCTTGCTTCGCAGTATGAAGAAGCGCCCTTCCATATCCTTACTCTAGATGAATACTGCAGCCTTATTGTAAAGTGCTTAAAGCTTTTACCAAAAGAAACAATTGTCCACAGAATTACCGGTGATGGACCAAAAAGTCTTCTTATTGCGCCTCTTTGGAGCGCTGACAAGAAAAGAGTCCTTAATGCCCTTACAAAATGCATAAAGGAAAGCTGACCAAAAAGTTCTTCTCTGTAGGCGCACTTTTCTACAAAAAAAGAAGCAAAACCTTCTATCCGGTTTTACTTCTTTTTTCTTTTATTTTCTAGAAATGTCCGCTGCTTCCACCGTGGCTTACTCCGCCTGAAGACATATGCGTTGAGCTTCCACCACCATTATCCTTTGGAATTGGTGTCTTAGTAACAACGTGGCGAATAAATAAATCCTTATCAATAGTAAGTGTCATATTTCCTCTATCGCCATACGCATCGGCATCTCTTTGGGGCTTCACTGTCTTTAATTCTGTTCTCATTATAAGAAGTGCAATTAGTCCACAAATCAATCCGATAATAATACAAATGATTATAGCAAGCGGCGTTACAGAATTTTGCGGCATATTTCCAACGTCGTATGGCGTTCCTGTACTTGCCTGTTCCAAGAACATTTCGCAATAAGTTGAAAACAAACTAAATGCAGTATAATAATCTCCATCAGAAAGATAAGGAATCATTGAGTCTGTCATATAAGACTGTCCCTCATCAGTAAATTTATTTATTGCACTTCCATAGGTTGAAATAGCCCATGATCTGTCGTCCATCGCAAGTGCAAAAACTATTCCACCATCTCTTTTGCCAAAACCAAAATCATTACTATCAGACGTATCATCAGCAAACTCAGTTATCGTATACTGCGGGTAGCTATCAGTTGTAATAACAAGTATTTCGCAGTCCCACTTGGCTGCAACTTGGTTCATCTGAGTAAGAAGACTTTCTTCCTCACTTTCAGAAAGTAAATCAGCATTATCAACGACATATCCTTTTGCTAAATCATCTGCAGATGTATCTATTGTAGCCTCTAGAGTAGCTTCAGAAGCTGATACTCCCATAGGAGTATTAAACATAGTTAAAGTGATAAACAGTACTGCAAATGCATATCTTATAGCAGCACTAAACACTTTTCTATTCTTTCCTACACAATTATGCATAGCAATCACCTAATCAGGCAGCATTGTTCAATAAAGTGAACTTTCTTACCTGTTTTCCTCCCTGATTCTTAGAATCTGACAATAAGCTCAACAATAATAGCAACTACAGAAAAAATCGCACTAAACATACTAAAATACATCAGAGCGCGCTTATTATCCATTGGAAGATTACCAACAAATTTTCCTGTCTGTCCATTCATTGCAAAAAGATAATGCTTATTTTTCCATGTCGTATTAAGTATCCATACAGGATAAAGAGCATACTTTGCCTTTGCATCATTAAGATCAATACTGGTAGCTACAGGTCTTACAGAAGAATATCCGCCGACAGTACCTCTTACAATATCACTTGTACTTGTTGTCATTCTCTCTTTGGCCCTGGGTTCTGCTGCAGTATCATCAACATCATATTTGTTGGCAACAAAGCCAGCTAAATATGCACTGCTATAATCCTTGATCTCATTCATGTTAAATGGCTCAATTGATTCCGTCAGATCATTTGGCATCTTCTCAGAACCATCAACAGGAACGTTTTCAAAGCCAAGTGTCCCTGCTCTTTGAATATCGTAATAGCTCGTATCCGTATAGTTATACCTTGAATCACTCCATGTTTTTATCTTTGTTCCTTCATACTTAATGTTAAATTTTGAAAGAGAATCAAAGAGCCAGTATGGAATATAAACACCCTTAATTTCATCAATATGATTTTCATCAAAAAAAGTTTTGGGAATCAGCTTCTTCTTGCCAAGAAACTTCTTATACATCTTTTTGGCTTCATCCTTATTAAGCTTGAAAGGAATTACAAGATCAGGAGTCCTTCCTCCCTCAAATATTTCCTTAAAAACTACATTATTACCGCAAAAAGGACATTTCGTAGCTCCAGTTTCCTTATCAGCAATTATTTCTCCGCCGCAGGACTGGCAGATATATACAGACATGTTACTGTCAAAGCCAGCCTGATCTGCTGCTTCATCGCTCATTTTGGCTTTGTTATCTGACTTATTCTCATCAGACTCCGAATTAGCCGCATCTTTTTTTAATAAATCCTCGTACTCCTCTATAGATATGACAGTATCGCAAAAAGGACATTTTAATTTTTGAAGTTCCGGATCAAATTCCATCGTACCGCCGCACGCGGGACACTTATATTCCTGTGATGCCATTTATAACCTCCATGGTATTCCTGATAAACTCAGTAAAAAGCCTATGGCTTCGCTTAATTTATAAAATAGCAAAAGCCATAGGTTTTATTATCTATAATCATTTCAAAAAATCTTATGCTCTTGGCTTTCCACAGTTACTGCAGAACTTTCCTGTGTTAACCGTGCCACATGAGCATGTCCACTGTGCTGGTGCCGGCTTTCCTGCTCCGCAGTTACTACAGAAATTTCCTGTATTAACTGTGCCGCAGGTACATGTCCATGAACCTGCAGGCGCTGCGTTTTGAGCTGACTGTGCCGGTGCTGCTGCCTGTCCCATCTTGTACAAATCTCCAGCATTTACTCCGCCGGCATTTGCTGCCATATTCATTCCTGCAAAAGCCATCATAGGTCCTGTAGCTGTATTTCCTGCAGCAGTCTCCATTGCCTTAGCCTGAGCAGCAGTAAGAGTTGCAGCAGCCATATTAGGATTGGTAAGGACTGCATTTCTCTGCATTTCCTTAATCATCTTCTCATCTTCTTCAGATGCATTTACAGAGCTTACACCAAAAGAGCTGATCTCTATTCCATAGGTCTTGCCCCACTTTTCAGATAAAACATCATTTAATGCATTTGCAATATCATCTGCATGAGCAGGAAGAGCACTGTATCTGATTCCCATCTCTGAAATCTTTGCAAGTGCAGGCTGAAGTGCTGTAAGAAGCTCGCTCTTAAGCTGAGAATCAATTTGGTCTCTGCTATATTCATCTGCAACATTTCCGCAAATATTCTTATAAAAAAGAATAGGATCTGTAATTTTATATGCATATTCGCCATGGCAGCGAATAGTAATATCTACATCAAGTCCGATGTTTGTATCTACTACTCTAAATGGAACCGGATTAGGAGTTCCGTATTTGTTACCAATAATTTCCTTCATATTGAAGAAATAAACTCTCTGGTCAGTACCTGTTCCTCCGCCAAAAGAGATTCTTCTTCCGAACTGATCGAAGCTATCGAGAATTCCCTTCTTCAAATCACCTGAGAAAATTGAAGGCTCTGTTGATGAATTATACTGAAAAGCACCAGGCTCATTACATACTTCAACAATAGCACCCTGATCGACAATAATCATGCACTGGCCTTCATTAACAGCAATAACTGAACCATTTGTGATCAGATTGTCACTTGCCTTCTTATTTGCATTTCTTGAACCCGTAACACGAACTGCCTTTGCAGCAAGTGTATCTGCGTCAAATGAATCTACGCAGAAATATTCCTTCCACTGATCTGCAAGAACACCTGCAGCTGAACTTACAGCAACCTTAAGTAATCCCATATCATTCCTCCATCATAATAATTATCAATTAGTCTTAATTGGTAAAGAATTTTCAATCTATTTATGCATAAAAAAGCATACAACTTTACATAACAAAGATTTTATCATAATATCAATCGCCTTTGTATATTTATTATCTTTATTTTTTCTTAAGTTCTTTTTCCTTCAAAGTAAATAAGTCAAGTACCTTTATAAAATTTTAGAAATATCATTTTTTGATAAGATTAACTTTAGATTTGCTTAAGAAAACATACACAGTTTAGTCAAAATTATTCGATATGATATTTACATCAGAAGGAAATAACTTCTGACTCCCCAACAAAACTTTTTTCATACCGAGCCACCTGGTTCCCGCCGGGTGGCTCCTCCTCCAAAAATCAATTGGCAACGCTTAGTTATTGATTCTTCAAAAAAGTAAATCAGCGGTCAATTATTTATATAGAGTACTCGGCAAAGAAACGGACATCCGCAAAAGTAGATGTCCGTTTCTTTATATATTTATATCGTAATATGTTCTGCTTCAGTACTTTTCGAATAATTCCATTTGCTACTGCACAGAAGAAGCTGTTCCTGCTATATCAGAAGCTACAGTTGTAGACGCATCTGTACCTGCAGACGTACTTGAGGAAGCAGACGCTCCCGCTACAGAAGCTGAAGACTCACTAGAGTTTTCTTCATTGTCTTCCTTCTTACTCTTCTTTACGTATGCAACTGCCTCATCCTTGGTCATTCCACCGTAAACAATAACTGCCTCATGCTTAGTTACAGCATCGAAGATTTCAGCAGCCTTTGCAGATGGAAGATTAATACACCCATGCGAACCTGACGTAACATATATCTTTCCGCCAAAGGATGATCTCCATGAAGCATCATGCATACCGATGTTTCCATTAAAAGGCATCCAGTACTTAACCGGCGAGCTGTAATTTTCACCATTAAGCGTTGCATCTTTTTCTTTATAGGTTATTGAATAGGTTCCATCAGGAGTTCCGTTTCCAAGTACAGCCTTTCCTGAAACGCAGTCAGACTCTACTACAAGCTTTCCGTCCTGATAAACGTACACATGCTGATTATCAAGATCTATTTCAACATAGCTTGTTCCATAGTCGTTATCACCATATGAAGCAGCTGTTCCAAAATATACAGGTTCAAGCTCAGTTGTTCCGCCGCTGCTTCCAAGCTTTAGTGCATCTACAAGATTAGCAGTCGTTGTGTTTCGGTCCATCCACCATCCATAATCTCCGCCCGAAACGCTAATATCTTCTCCAAGCGCAGTATGAAGAGTTCTGCTCTTTCCAAATGTATCATATTTTCTGGCAAGAGAATTTATGTATTCCTTTACCTCGTCCTCATTAAGTGTAACATTTGTTCCATCTATATCGAGAAAATCCTGAATTACAGGGCCATTAACGAGCTCAGTGTTATCACCAAAAACATATTCAAATGAACTGGAAGCATACTTATTTAAATTTGTAACAAGAGTATTCAAGTCCTCATCGTCAGAATAAACCAAAGGCTCCTCATAGGCACTCTCATGATTTTCTTCCTTATCAAGATTTATCTCGTCTCGAAGCTCAAGAATCGCGTTAGTTATTATATCCTCTGCCTTCGATCTGATTATCTTGTTTCCAGGAACTTCCGGCACAATTTCAAATTTGGCTTCTCCCATCTCATACGTCGCATCAACAGGCTCTGTCAAATTATTATTATTCTGGCTTATCATTTCATCTATACAATTAGAAAGTTCATCCTTTGAATAATCAGTTACGAGGTCCGCCTCATAATTCGTATTTGTAAAAAGAGATAATGGCCACGCAAAAACATTTTCGGACGATAAAAGACCTTCTATCTTGTCCTTAAACTGCGGCTCAATATCTATATCTGCTCCTGCTATTGTATAGGAAAGATCATCCCTTCCGGAAACCGTCAGCTCATATTTACCAACCTCTGAAGTAAAAATACCATTAGCTTCATCAAGCGAAAACAAAGATACATCCTCACCGTTTATAAACGTATTAAATTCAAAATGTCCTGTAAAGAAAATTGCAAAGCCAAGATAAACAGCAAGAGGCACCCCTGCTATTACGCACGGAATAATGATTTTAATTTTACTGCTAACAGATATTTCTATCATGATCTCCCTCAAAAAATAAATATTAAATTGTTTTACTTATATATGAATTAGCCGGCGTACCTGATGTTATCAAAAACATCCTCTTCTGCTTCGCCGTCAATTGTAACAACGTAGTCCTTCTTAACTGTATCTACGCGAACGATTCTGCCATCATCCATCTTTAAATCAACAAAGGTGCTGCCATCGGTTCTGTATAGATTCAGTTTCGTGCCCTTTGGAATTTCCTCGTCGTACCAGTCTTCGTTTGTACCATCACCTGCTGTGTCGCACACCTTAAATGACTTATCCTTAAGAAGCTCAACGTACATGCCATCATACCAGTTAATTATTGCAGCTTTATCATCCGTAACAGGATATCCATTCGTATCTATATGGTAATTCATATCTCCAAAGTAAGTTCCAAGAATGTCGTATCTTGTAGCAAGCTTCATATTCTCAGGATCAATAAGACAATAGTCTGAAGGGCATAAACTAATCTGCCCCGGCTCATTAGAAGCATTTGAAATATCACCGGCATCAAGATTATATACATACATAGCAGAATAATCACTTTCTTCATGTGTTACCAGATATAAGAAGTTTCTACCATTATCAAATGCATAATAATATTCCATATTATAACTATAGAAAGTATCAGTTCTACTATTATCTCCAATTGTCAGCGTAAATTCAGTCTCATATGGGCCGCCTTCATCTTCATCCTTTATGGTAGATGAAATGCTAAACGGTGAAACCTTCGTGCCATTTTCTCCTGTCGTTTCATACACTTCACCATCATAGACCAGTGGCGTAACATAATCATCGGCAGCTTTCATATATTTTTCTTTAACAAGGCTTGGATATTCGTCAAAATAAAGAGTCACATACTGTATTCCGGATGCTGAACTAGCTATCGTAATTGGCGAAAAAGCTATTGTAAGACTATTATTTCCAAGTACAAATGATAATCCTCTTGTCTTTGTTCCTTCAAGGCTTTCTCCTGTAACATAATCCGTATCATCTGAAGGCGTAGTACCTTCTGCCATCATATCCTTTATTGTCTCCTCAAGATTATCTACAATAAATGAATCCTTATCGTATTTTTCCAAAAGAAGCTTTTGAAGCAGCTCTGGAAGCACACTTGTATCATTTACAACATCAGACAAAAGAAGCTCTTTGCCAGTAGCAGTATCATACGTATTAGTTACAACCTCGTAGGACGGATGATTCCAATTTGCATAAGTTTCAATAACGCTATAGAGACTTACAGCATTTTCATCTGCTCGCATCACATTTGTATCATAATAAGCATAATATCCGTTACCATCTGACATTAATTGATAGCCATTATCAATACAGTCCTGCAGCTCCTGTGCAACATAATCACCGCTTGCACTTGAAGTGTCCTTCATTTTACTGTTTAGTTCTTCTATTGAAGAAGAAAGCTCCGGATACTTTTCCTTATCCTCTTCTCCAAGTGATAGCTCATCATATCTTTCGTAAACAGAACATGTATCATCCTTTGTCGAAATGCTATCATACTTAGGCATGTTAATTACACTTAGATGATTAATTCCTTCTTCGGCATTTAAATCATCTGTAGAATCTATACTAGTTGATAAACCGCTTTGGCTACTATCACTGCCGGAAGCTTCCTCGGAAGCAGCTCCCGAAGATATTTTTGTAGTTTCACCGCATCCTGCAAGAACTGACGCAATAAGAGCACATATTGAAATCATTGCAATACTTTTTTTCATAACAAACCTCCATTCTTCTTACAAATACAATCTGTCAATGCCAGAATGCACCTGCTTACACAATCTCTTTTATCTATATAGAGACAAAAAATATATTATAAATCATTATATCAAATTTTAGAAGAGTTTCTTCACTTTCATCACAACTATTTATTAAAGAAATCTTAGTATTTTCTTAATGCCCATATTAAGGAAAAAAAGGTAGATTTTTCTACCACAATAAAGCTATAATAGGAGTTGGTGTTTTTTTACAGACACTTAATTTTGATAAGAATGGAGATATAGATGAAAAAGAAAAGATTACTTAGCACTGCTCTTATTGCTGTTCTTTTATTATCAGCAGTAGGCTGCGGCAAGTCCTCAGAAGAGGAATACTCAAATATCGTTGAACCGATATCAACTGAAGATGCATCAAATGCAGCATCATCTGATTCTGCTGCCGAAGCTTCAACAGAAGAATCTGCAGAAATTCCTGAAGGAATGTACTTAAGCGAACTTACAGGCGAGCCTATTTCAAATGACATTAAAGACCAGCGTCCTATCGCTGCCATGGTTGATAATGAAAAGACTGCTCTTCCTCACTTTGGCCTTAATGATGCTGATATCGTATATGAAATGATGAACAGTACGGCAAATGATCGTATTACCCGTCTTATGTGCGTATTTAAGGATTGGGAGAAAATTGAACAGGTCGGAAGTATCAGAAGTACAAGACCTACAAATATTCTTCTTGCATCCGAATATGACGCAGTACTTTGTCATGATGGCGGTCCTTTCTACAATGATCAGTATTTCTCAAAGGATTGGTCTTGCCACTTCTCAGGCATTTTCTCACGTGTTAACAATGGAAAATCGAGAGAGTTTACGGAGTACATTATGACAGGCGACCTTGATGACGCCTTCTCAAATTCAAGCTATTCAACTACTTATAATGAATATGCCCCTGAAGGATGCTCAGAGTCACACTTTAACTTTACTGATTATGGTTCAACAGTTGATCTTAGTAAGACTTATGATTCAACAATAACCGCCAAGGAAATTGATCTTCCATTTAAGCATAACAGCTCAAAGCTTGTTTATAACGAAGATACACAGACCTATGATTATTACGAATATGGCAGTATCCATGCCGACGGATCAACAGGAGATCCTCTTACATTCGATAATGTAATCATTCAGGACTGCACATTCTCACAGCTTGATTCAAACGGTTACCTTATCTACAACTGTATCGATTCTGCACAGCCAGGCTACTACATCACAAAGGGTCTTGGCAAGGATATTGGATGGACAAAGGCCGGCGAAACAGATATTACAAAGTACTATGATTCCGAAGGAAACGAAATCAAAATTAACACAGGAAAGACTTACATATGCCTTGTTCCAAGCGATTCTTGGGATAGTCTTGTAATTGACTAAAGTAGGCTTTCTTAACATAATTCACACAGCTGCGTAAATGGTTTCTAGAATAAAGATGCAAGCCCAGCGCGGTATTTTCAAAAAGAGCTTCTGACTTTTAAACAGGTCAGAAGCTTTTTTGAATGTCTGTATTCAAATGTTTGAAATGGCTCCAAAGATTCACGCATCCATTTTCTTAATGATCTTTGGAAACTTTATTATAAAGATTGTCATACAGCATATCGCTGCAACAGCATCTGCTACTGCTTCTGCTGTATATACTCCCATCACTCCCATAAAGATTGGAAGAATAAAAGCAAGTGGAATCAAGAGAAACACTTTACGAAGAAGCGCAATAAAGAGTGAAATCTTTGCTTCTCCAAGTGCCACAAATGTGTTCTGACACGCTCTCTGAAGTCCAAATATTGTAATTCCCGCCATAAATACAGGAAGCGTCTTTGAAACCGTTTCGATAAGAACAGGGTCCTTGGTAAATACTAGTGCGACAACTCGCGGGAAAAGAATCATCAGCATTGATAAAACAAAGTTAAATGAAAACATTCCTATAAATAGTACCTTATAAGCCTCTTTTACTCTTGCCGCATTATTCTTTCCATAGTTGTAGCTAATAATCGGTGAAACTCCCTGACCAAAGCCATTAAGCGGTACACTTACAACCATCATTGCACTTTGAAGGACGGTCATTGTACTGACATAAATATCTCCATAAGGAGCCAGATTTCCGTTTAGTACGAAACCTATAAGGCTCTCTGTGCTTCCCATAATAAAGGGTGAAATACCCAGCCCAAGAATTGGCATTATTATCTCTTTTTTCGGACGGAGAGATTTAAGAGAAAGCTTTAAAGATGCCTTGTCTGAAAGCAGAAACTTCAAAATCCATACTGCACCGGCCGCCTGAGAAATTACTGTTGCAAGTGCCGCGCCAACTACTCCCATTCCAAAGCCAAAAATAAACAAAGGATCTAGAGCAATATTAAGTACTGCGCCAATAAGAACAGATATCATTGCAATATCCGAACGCCCCTGGGAAGTGATAAAGACATTTAATCCATTTGCAATCATTACAAACACTGTTCCTATAAGATACACTGAAAGATAAGAAACAGCATATGGCATTGTGGTTTCTGATGCACCTATAAGTCCAAGTATAGGCTTCATGAATGCATAAATTGGAATCATTGTTATTACTGTAAAAAAGATTAAGAGAAAAAATGAATTACCAAGTATCTTCTGTGCCTTTTCACGGTTATTTTGTCCAAGAGCAATTGCGCAAAGAGGTGCTCCTCCTCCGCCTGCAAACTGGGCAAATGCAGATATCAAAATTATAACTGAACTCGTAACTCCAATTCCTGCAAGCGCATTAGTTCCACTACCGGGAATATGCCCAATGTATATTCTGTCAACGATACTATATAAAAGATTTACCAGCTGTGCCACTACAGCAGGAATAGACATTTTTAGTACAAGCGGCACCATTTTTTCAGTGCCAAGTCTTTTTTCATAATCTCCGGTCATTTTTATTCTGATTCTCTTTTCAAATTAAATTAGTTTTTCTTTTCATATTAACTTTGCATTCATACATTTTCCGATCTGCATCCCTGCTAAGCTGATCAGCGCTCATCTTGGTGCCGCTCTCCTTATGTGATATGCCATAAGCAACTGTAAGCTCATATGGTTTATTCGACGACCCATTGTATTTTCCCAGATTCTCGCAAAGTTTATCAAGAGCTTTAGTAATATTCTCCTGAGATGTATTTCTGAAAACTACTATAAACTCGTCACCACCGATTCTTCCGATAAAGCCCTTATCTCCTATAGACTTCTCCAAAATACCTGCAAAGGTTTTCAGTGCCTCATCACCAACTGAGTGACCGTAATTATCGTTAATCTTTTTAAAATCATTTAGGTCAAGAAATGCTACCGAAATATCGTCGTCAATATCATCAAATGACATAAGCTTTTCCTGACAGCTCACTCTATTATTAAGTCCTGTCAGCTGATCAGTGTATGCCATTTTATATAGAACTTCATCCTCTACATTCTTGTGACACGTTGCAATAAGCTTCTTATAATAGCTGTTAAGAAGAACAATAACAAGAACAACCGCAGCAAGTGGAATAACACTATAATTAAGGAAAAAGCTATCAAACAAATTCTTAGAAATCAGGTATCTGATAATATCAAATCCGGTAACTGAAAACGTAATAACCATTCCAACAATAAGCGAAATTGTCTCTTCATCTCTAATCATAAAAGATTGACGAATCATTATTATTATCGCAACGACCATGTTGATTCCTACAAGCGCATGAAAATAATTCAGGAAACAGTGCAAATCAAGGAATCCGATAAAGCTGCAGATAAGACTCATAAGAAGTAACACTGTATGCCATGCTGAAGCCATATAAAGGAATTTACTACTCTTACAACTGGTGATATCCCCAAGGAATATAAAGATAAAAATCGGTGCCATAAATATTGCTACATATTCAATAGCGCCTTTTATTGCAAAGCTTGTTATCCAAAATAGTGCAAGACCATAGTAGCAACCAATCCATATAGCAGATGATGCACAAATTCCTGCTATGCAGAGCAGCATTCTTGTTTCTTTATGAAAGTTCTTTTGAAAAAAGGTAATAAAGATAAGAACAATTGATAGAAAGAAAAGAGCTGAGCAAAGCATGCATTCAAATGATCTCTCACGAACGAAATTTCGCATAAGCTCTGTTGCCGACTGAGTATATACGCTTCCTAAATGTGAAAATGCACCCTCTTCAGCAACAACAAATTTCACTCTGATTACATCGCCAACCTTAGGAGCTTTTAGCGTAATAAAGTTTTGTCCGCCTCCAAGCATCACTCCATTTGCATAATCACCCGCGCAGTTCGAATAGATAAGTCTTCCGTTCTGATAAACATATACAACAGAGTACTTTGACGTAACCTGAATCGCCTGATTATCGACAAAGTCTCCATTACCAATCTTTCTGTAGAATTCAACAACATCTCCCTCACCCACAGTAGGAAAATATGTGTCAGGCAAATTTATATCAGATGCAATAGTTTCACCATTTATTTTTATCGTCCAAGAATCGCTAATATCAACATTAGAATTATCTGAAACAGCAATTGCTTCATGCGCATATTCCCACAAAAGAATACTAAGCACAGCTACGACCAGTCCCAGTATTAACTTTTTGATTATCTTCCCACTACTCATAAGATACCCCGATTCATTTGCTGAAAAACCAGATATACTTTACTCTGATAAATCAATTTTAATCATCGTAAGGTTTCATCACAATATGGAAAACCATATTCCATATCAAAAAGCAATATGAAACTATATGGTCGCAGAATATTTCCCAAAATGTCACTTTGCCATCATCACCGGAATCTTTACATCAAACTCAGAATATGGAATTAGCAGATCAGTAGGACCATTTGCATAAGCAGATACTTCGTAAATTCCAAATTCAATAGTAATCCCCTCATTAGTAATATAGAAGGTATAATCAGAAGGCTCCATTGCAGCCACAGTATCCTTTGCTTCCGGGAAAAATGTATCAGGATTCTTGTCGCAAAGATCATCAAAATACTTTTCAACAATAGCCTTTATTTCATCATCACTGTTTCCAACAACATCAGAAAGAGTAAGTCTCTCACCTGTTGCAAGATCAAAGAGGAAATATTCATTGGCATATGTACCGTGTGCTGCTCCGCCGTTCATCTGATAAGTATTCATTTCAAAACAAATATAATTTGAATCAGAATATGAAAGCCCTGTTAGAGCAGATGAAACATTATTGGTCACATCTCCTGAATCAGGATCAAATGTATATGTTGAATAATCAAGTGTTTCAGGAACATCCTCATAAGATACGCCATTTGCAGCATCGCCAAGATAGTCAGAAAGTGAACCGGTCTTAATTGATTTCCAGTTTGCTTTCATATAATCGTTAATCTTGGTTCCAGCTTCTGTCTCAGTACCAAGCTGCGGAATCTGTCCCTGGAAAATAAAGGTGTTATTAACTTCACCATAATCTCCCTCGTCAGATTTATACGAATATGAGCACTGATCATAGTTTATTGTAACTCCGGCTTCACTATAACCAGGATCATATACGCTTCCTCCAAATACAAATTCACCCTCTGTATCAGAAGACGGTCTTACACAGTTTCTTACAATATAGCTCTCGCTTCTTGTGTAGAAAAGTCCATAACTATTTGCGCAGAAAAAGCCAATCGGTGAAGTCGTTCCATCGCATCCCATTTCAGCATCGAAATTAAACACTTCATTTGAATGCTTTCCGTCAAAAGAGATATAGTTTACCGCATAGTTTTCACTGGTTTTTTCGTCTTTTGTTACTCCAACATATGCTCCGTTTTGATCGATTGTAAGAAAAGACCCGGAAGCATCCTTATCAATTATTTTAGTTTCCTTACCTGATTCGAAACCAAGATAATAATATTCAATGCAATAATTATTTCCGCTTTCAACATATTCACTGCAAACAGCACCGCTATCTGTAAGTGCGCAAACAGACTGTGAGAAATCGTTCTTAATCAGCGTTACCTTTCCGTCCTTATCTACAGACGAAAAATTCCCATCATCATCCTGATAAAATACCTTCCCATATTCATCCATAGTCCAGCCGGCATTATAATACTGGCTGCTAGAAGAACTAGAATAAGATGTAGTAGATACTATATGCGTATTATCCGGAATAAGCGCAGTATAATTCTTATCCGCATCATCCAAAGTACATTCAGATAATTTACCTCCATCATATGAATAAACCTTTGACTCTGAGTATCCATCCAGATAAATATATCCATTCTCAGAAACAGTAATCTGCTCAAAGCCAGGATCAATCTCTCCAAGGCTTTCGCTATCACCGGTTTCAATATCAATTCTAATTATCTCTTCTGTTATTTCTGTATCGCCTTCTGTCGCCAAAATTGCAAATATTCCAAGCTTTGAAGGACAAAATGATACTATTCTTTCTCCCTTTGCTGCCCCAAATACCGATGTTTCATCATATATATTGTCTATGCTATATGAATTTAAGTATGATACGTCATTTGAATACGATGATGCATCATTAATATATATCCTATCTCCATACTCTTTAACTATATTATTTGGAAGGTTCACACCATACTCACTCTTTGAAAGCGCAAGTGCTTCTTCCTTCTTATTAGTTTCTATGCTTCCTGCTGCGTCGCTACTGCTTTCACTAACGCTGCCACTTTCACCTTCCTGTGAATTATCAGTATTTCCACAAGCAGACATAGACATACACAAAGAAGCTGTCAATACAACCGCTCCTGTTTTTTTTATCATTTCTTTTAAGTAATAATTTTTCATAAAAACCTCCTTTAATCTTTACATTTTTTGTGAATAAGCTTTATTACCGCTCACCATTTGAATCTGTCTTTTCTTCAAGCCTTTCAAATTTCTTTTTTTCTTCGTCACTTGCCTTGTTTACTGTCATGGAATCAGTAAATACACGGTACTTACCCTTTATCTTAATGGATAGATAACCCACAAAAGAGAACGTGATCGCTCCGATAAAATTCACGATCAAATCCTTCATTGTATCAATGAGACCAATATCAAGATACCCATTTATTCCCAGATCCTGACCATTTACTACAGTACTCGTAATCCCGGCAATTCTGACAGGCTTTTGAAGTCCGTCAGGATTAAGGGCAATGCTTGAAATAGTATGAACAATTGTATCCTTTTGCATATCAAGTCCAAGTGTCATATCAAAAAAGAATTCAATAAACTCCCAAATTACTCCAATAGTCATGGAAAAAGAAAATGCAACAATCGCAACAAAAAATGGTGAGAGCTTTACAGTAATCTTATCATCATCATTTAAGATGGTCGCCAGTGAAAAGCCTACTGATGCCGCAAGAAAACCATTTATAGTATGAAGCATTGTATCCCAAAAAGGAATCTTTGTATAAAAGCTGTCTATCTCTCCTAAAATCTCAGCTGCAAATATAAAAATCAGGACTGAAACCTGCAGCGGGATTGGAATAGAAATAGCCCATTTTACCTGAATAAGTCCCGGCAAAAGAAGGAGTATCATTGTAAGAATACATAGCGCAAAGTTTTCGTAGTCTCCTCTAATAAACTGCCTTACCATACTAAAAACAACCAAGGCATTTAGTATCATAAAGATCAAAAATACCTTCTTGTTCTCCTTTGTCTTTGCAATTGATTCCAAAATGCCATTCCTAAGTTTTCTTATCATCTAATCAGTATCCTCTTTTATCTTTATTAATCCTAATACAACATTTTCCATTTTTATGCCAAAATAAGCTAATATAATAATAACACAATGAACTATAATAATAAAAAGAATAAAAATTAACGATGGCAAGATTATCTCTTATTTCACCTGGATTTCGCTTAAAATGGAGTGTTTTTGTATGGAACAACTTTTTTTTAAACAATATATGGAACTGAGCTGCAGCTTTAGAAAGTTCAGCCTATTTAATGACTTATCCAAGATGGTTACAGAAGAAAGTCGGGATTTTTATATAAACAAGGCAAATTCTCTGACTGGATACCACTTCTCTCCCATCATGGCTACAGATTATATGAAGTTTAAGAGACTGGGAAACAGAGAGGACTGTGAACACATTTATTTTGAAAAAAGAAATATGCTAAACGTCTTCTTCATTGCAGAGCTCTTAGAAAACAAAGGGAGATTCCTTGACGATATAATAAATGGTATTTTCTCAATTTGCGAAGAATCAGGATGGCAGCTTCCTGCCCATAATTCATATATCCGTGATACGCCTCAGGAAATTCTTCCTGACAATTCGCGCCCTGTTATGGACCTATTTGCATGTGAAAGTGGAGCACAGCTTGCCATAATATATCATTTTCTCAAATCAGCTCTCGATAAGATTTCTCCGTTTATTTGCAGCAGAATTGAATATGAGCTTAATAAAAGAATTATTATGCCTTACCTTAATGAGCATTTTTGGTGGATGGGAAATGGTGATGAGCCTATGTGCAACTGGACAAGCTGGTGCACTCAAAATACTCTTATTTGCGCATCATGTCTTCCGCTTCCTAAGGATTCATACGAAAAGGTTATCAGAAAAGTTTGCGAAAGCATGGACTTTTTTCTAAAGGATTATGGCGAGGATGGCTGCTGTGAGGAAGGTGCGCAGTATTATCACCACGCTGGGCTATGCCTGTTTCTTACGACTAAGATACTCAATAATATCTCTGATAATTCTTTTACCAAAATATGGGATAACGAAAAAATCAAAAATATAGCTGAATATATATGTAATATTCACGCTCAGGGAGATTATTATTTCAACTTTGCCGACTGCTCTCCTATTGCAGGAAAAGCGGGCGCAGAGGAATACCTTTTTGGAAAAGAAATAAAGAGCGGTATTCTTATTTCTTTTGCCGCAAAGGACTTTTCTTCTGATTCAAAAAGACTTCTTCCTGTTGAAGAATCGGACACGAGCGCTATCAGAAGAATACTGACGCTCTACTATGAACAAGAAATATTAGATTATGCAAATAGTCACCCAAAAGTGCTTGTTCCGGGAAATATCTGGTACGAAAGCGTCGGCGTATTTATAGCGCGAAGCGGAGAAACTACTCTTGCCGTAAAGAGCGGCGATAACAATGATAGCCACAATCATAATGATACTGGAAGCATTATCCTCTACCATGACGCGAAGCCTATACTGATTGACGTTGGTGTTTCAACATACACCGCCAAAACTTTTTCAGATAAAAGATACGAGATTTGGACCATGCAGTCCTCGTATCACAATCTCCCAACGATTGCAGGCTTTGATGAATTAAACGGCGAAAACTACAAGGCGTCAAATGTAAAGACAGATATGTCAAATAAAGCCTTAATAGAAATGGAGCTAAAGAATTGTTATCCGAATGATTGCGGTTTGAAATCATATGTAAGAAAAGTTTCTTTGACGAAAGCTCTTGGATGCTTGGATGCTCCAAATAAAGAATCCCAGACATTTATGCTTACTGATACCTTTGAATTTGAAGAAGGAGCACAAAGTAAAGATGTTGTGCTCAATTTTATGTCATATGAAAGCGCAGTTCTAAAGGACAATATTTTAAAAATTGGATCAATTTATAGATTTGAAGTAAGCGGATTTAAAGACTGCATAATAGAAAAGATTCCCATCACAGACAAACGGCTTGCCATAGCATGGAAACACGATATTTCACGAATCAGGTTCGTTAGTGACGGAAATCCTTTTACTCTTAGAACGAGTAAATAATAGAATATATAATTCTAATTTGTTAATTAAAAAAACGAGGCTGCAATAAGGCGGCCTCGTTTTTAATTCAGCTTATTTAATATTTTTAAAATAAAGAGCATGCATCAATAAGCTCATTTCTAAAAGTCATTGTCCCTCCAAGGCGAAGTCTTGTCTTTCTTGCAGCAGCTTCCGACATCATTCTCATGAAGCTGCAAGAGGCAGCAGCGCTTCTTGTAAGGCATGAAATATCGCTGCAGGCCTTTTGCGACTTATGATTTCCAAGTGCTATATGCTTTTTAGAATTTGATGCTGATGCCGAAAGAAAAGCGCCAAGTACAGCAGACGACATACAACCTCCGCCTGTTATTCTCTTAATCATGCGACTTCCACCAGATACATAGAAAAGATTTTCGCCATCAGTAATAATGTCTGTTTCACCTGTAAGCACAACTATTATGTTATATTTCTTGGCACAAAAGGCAGCATTTTCAGCAATACTTTTCAAATTATCCGGCGTAATCATATCCTCTTTAGATACATCTATCCCGCCACTATTCGTCCCTCTCATAAGACTCTTAATTTCAGACAGATTACACCGAAGTACGCTTACTTTCCCACTTTCAAGAAATTCAGTTGCAAAATCTCTTCTATATGACGAAGCTGAAACTCCAACAGGGTCAAGAACAACCGGTATATCGCGTTTTAGTGCCTCATCCGCTGAGCTTTCCATAGCGCCAAAAGCTCTTGTCGCTCCAAGATTGCATACAAGCGCACCCGCAATTCCTGTCACCTCTGCTGCCTCTTTGATATGCTGCGCCATTATTGGCGAAGCACCAATCGCAAGAAGAATATTTGCGCAGTCATTTACCGTCACATTATTTGTAATGCAGTGTATTACCGGTTGCTGCTCTCTCAATGAACTGATGAGTTTTTTTACTTCCATCTTTGTAATCTTGTCTTCAATTTTCATAAATGTACCTTCAAGTAATTTTATCTAGTTTGATTATACAGCTTTGTTCTCTTTATTTGATGTAAAATCTTTTGTCATTTCTTTTTCCAAAGAATCAGAAAGTTCTGATTTCATCTTAGTAAGAGCGCCGGTTTTCCTAAGTGCCTCTACGATAATTATTGCTATAAGAGTTCCGCCACATGTGCTTACAAGAAATGGTATTACAAATGTAAAAAGAGCTGCCGATGTGTTACCCATTATTATGGCTGCAACAGGGTAAGCAAGCATTCCGCCTATTATTCCGGTTCCAAGTATCTCTCCTGCATATGCAAATGGGAGTTTCTTAAAGTACTTGTACAAAAGGCCTGATAGCAGTGCTCCGCACATGCTTCCTGGAAAAGCCATAGGTGTTCCAAGTCCTAAAAGGTTACGGATAAGGCTTGAGATAAATGCTGCTGCAAGTCCCCACCATGGTCCAAGAAGTACCGCGCAAAATACGTTCACGATATGCTGAACCGGTGCGCATTTAGAACCAAATACCGGAAACGAAAAGAGCGAACCAACTACTGCAATTGCTGCAAATACTGCTGTTAATGTCATTTTTCTTAAATTTGTCTTTTTCATAATAATTCACGCCTTCCTCATATTGAGTTTAGTTTTTCGTGAATTTATTACCTCTTACAAAACTGACAATAACACAAATTAGTACAGTAATAAGCATCGCAGGAAGCGTATTTCCAATTGGAATATCTATTCTCATAAATGCTCTGTATATGATAAAACCAATAAACCATATTACCAGATTTTCTACTCCAAAATTTCTCTCTTTATTATCTTTTTTCAAAATAAAATAATCTGCTATCTGTATCGCAATCATTGGTGCAAAAACTGAGCCGATTAAATACAGGAAATCTGTAATATCATCCATCGGAAAAAGACACGCGCAGATCGTTCCAATTACTGTAACGATTATCGCAGCTTTTTTCTCGGAAACCTTCTTAGTTATAGAAAACGCTGATACTCCACCTGAATATGCATCAAGAAATGTTGTCGTCACAGTCGAAAATACAATTATTAACAGTCCGGCAATTCCAAGTCCGGCACTTACCATGATTCCTGCAATATCAGATTCTCCGGTAAAGATTGCTGCTCCAAGTCCAATCGAATACATGAATATGCTGACAAGGCTATACACAATAACGCTTACTGCGGTTGCAGCATACGGCTTTTCTGCTTCTCTTGTATAGTCGCTAATAAGTGGAAGCCAGGAAAGCGGCATCGCTACAGCAAGTTCAACGGCTGCGCCAAAGCTCATGCTATCATCTACAACTACATTCTGCATACTGCCGCTTCCATATATAAGTTTGAAAAGTATCAGAGATAGTGCAAAGAGCGCCAGCATTGCTATTGTATTGACTTTGCCAAGGTTCTTAATTCCAATCAGTATCCATACAATAATAAGTGCTCCGATTATCAGTGCCCATACCGGCACTCCTATTGGAAGAATCTGATTAGCCGAAAGAGCCCCGTCATACGCCATTATTGCTGTCCATCCAACAAGCTGCAAAACGTTCATTGCCGAGAAAAAGAGTCCTCCCTTTTCTCCAAAGCTCATTTTAACGGTTTCCATTGCACTTTTTTTCTCTTTGGCTCCAATAAGTCCTGCAGCAAACATCATAACTGCTCCAATGATATGACCAATAATTATCGCCAGCATTGCTTTTCCAAAACCCATTGACGAATAATAGGTTCCGGTAAGTATTTCAGCTAGTGATACTCCTGCTCCAAACCATATCAATCCATTTGCAAAAAGAGATGTTCCCTTTGATGAATTATTCATAATTAAATTTGTTTGAAATCCGCTTTCAAACTCCCCCTGATTTTCCGACTTTTTAGTCTGTATAGCTTCCGTTTATTGCAAAAGCATGATTCATAGGTCCGCTTCCCTTGCCAAGGTTAAGGTTTGCAGCAAGTGCTCCCGAAATATAGTTCTTGGCATATTTTACAGATACTGTGACGTCATAGCCCTTTGCAAGATTAGACGCTATCGCACTTGAAAGCGTGCAGCCTGTCCCATGTGTATTGGAGTTGTCTATTCTTTTGTCTTCAAACCAGCAGCCCTTTCCATTTGCGTAGAGATAATCATTTGCATCGTTAAGCTTATGACCGCCTTTACAAAGAACTCCGCAGCCATATTTCTCATAAATATACTTTGCTGCCATCTCCATGTCCTTATCAGACGAGATACTGATTCCGGATAAGCTTTCAGTTTCAGGGATATTTGGTGTTATCACAGTTGCAAGAGGTAATAATTCACTTGTCAAGGTTCCAATTGCATCCTCACTTATCAGTCTTGCCCCGCTTGTCGCCACCATTACAGGATCTACAACGAGTTTATTAACGTCGTACTGCCTAAGCTTTTCTGCTATAACGCGGATTAGCTCTGATGAAGAAACCATTCCTGTCTTAACTGCGTCAGGATAAATATCCGTAAATATACAGTCAAGCTGTTCTTCAAGAAATAATGGTGATACTTCCATAATGTCTACAACGCCGGTTGTATTCTGAGCAGTAAGCGCAGTAACAGCGCTCATGGCATAAACGCCATTAGCTGTCATTGTCTTGATATCTGCCTGGATGCCGGCGCCTCCGCTGGAATCACTTCCGGCGATTGTTAATGCTGTATTCATGATAGTCTCCATTCTTCTACACTTACCTCTTCACTTGAATTAAAGTGATTTGGATTTGCATTATTTTTGTATAGCGACACAAGGTGGTGCCCCCGGTCTGCCGCTATGTGCCGATGCTCTCACCGGCACGATTGTGTATTTTTTTGTTTTTTTATCAAATATTTTTTGTTGATTTTATTGATCGTTCTTATTGATCGTTCTTATTGTTCATTCTATTTGACTTTTTTAACTATTTCTCATTATAGTTCTGAAATTAACTTCTTAAGCTTATCTGTCTCTTTTGTAATATCGTTTGCCGCAAATATTCCTTCAGATACTGCTACTCCGGCTATTTTCTCTCCGGCAAGCTTAGAGACATTTTGCGAAGTTATTCCGCCAATTGCTACTACCGGAATATGTACACTTTCACAAATGCTTCTAAGCGTATCTTTCGACATTGGTTTTGCATCAGACTTTGTTCCTGTAATAAAAAGCGCTCCGCTTCCAAGATAATCTGCTCCTGCTATCTCTGCTGCTTTAGCCTCAACGGCATTTCTTGCCGTAACACCAAGAATCATATCGTGGCCAATTATTTCACGTACCTTTGACGCTTCCATGTCGCTTTGCCCCACATGAACACCGTCTGCTCCAATTTTTACGGCAAGAGGCACATTATCGTCTAAGATAAATGGAACATTATATTTCCTGCACAGCTTTTGAGCTTCAATTGCCTCTTCTTCAAGCTTGTCTAAAGATATGCTCTTTTCTCTTAGCTGCAGCATTGTTATCCCGCCTTCTAGTGCCTGCTCAATTTCTTCTAACAATGTAAATTTCTTAACACTTCCATCCGCCATAGTCTTTTCAAGATGATGACTATCCGTTACCGCATATAGTGAAAGTGCATTTCTGTTTAATAGCATTTCGATTCCTTTTCTGATTATCTTCAAACCTGGTAGTTTTCATACTTACAAATTTCTACACAAAAAGAGCTTTCCTATGCCTGCGTGCAGGCACCAGAAAGCTCTACTAATGAACTATCTATTTCCCTACGTTGGCATTATCCAAATCAGGTTGTGGGTATTATCTCAGCTAGCTCTCGCCGGCACCCCATTTTGATTATTAACTCTGTGAAATTTAAATTACTTGCTTATTATACACTATGTAAGTTTGATTGCAAGCGGCTCTTTTGAATAGGCATCATTAGTACTCTTTTGAATAGGCATCATTAGTAAATCCTATAATTTCCTGACAGCGCAAGAACAGCAAACATATAGAGGCAGTTGTCATAGTATCTTCTGTTCCCTGTTCGCATTGGTGTATTCCAAAGCTTTGAAATGCACTCTTTTGAATACCTGCCATCAACAGATGCCGAAGCTATAGACGCCTCTGCATTAACAGCAGTAATTGCAATAGGATGAAGTGCTTTCTCAGGTAGTATTGTTCCATCGGTTAAGTAGATATTATCATCAAGTTCTCCACACGTATCACAGAAAAATTTCTGAAGCTTATCTGCAATAAAAGATGACCAACCGCCAAATACTGTGCCTTTTGAAAACCATTCATAATTCAGCGCTATATTTGCAATGGTTCTATATGCATCACTGTAATACCAGTCATGTCTTCCAAACTGTTCCTTGTTCAGTAAATAAGGTCTTCCGTCAAAAGAGCTGTATTCTGCGCTAAGTCCTGTAGAAGGATTGCACGCTTTTTCAAGATATTCAATACTTGCAAGTGTAGCCTGATTCCAGAATTC
This sequence comes from uncultured Butyrivibrio sp., assembly GCA_964549585.1. GTDB lineage: Bacteria > Bacillota > Clostridia > Lachnospirales > Lachnospiraceae > Butyrivibrio. Next base: position 28,591 of record CAZJWA010000009.1, read on the forward strand.
TCTATCTTCTTCATATGCCCATAGTGAAAAGAGATAATAAAAATGTGGTAAATGATATGACGGATCAGTAAAATCAACTTCAGGAATAAACCTAATCAAATGATTCGAAGGATCCCACATTGCTCTTCCTTCTCCATCCTCACCTTTATGGATACAGGTATGAAGTATTTCCTTCGCCATATGAGAATAGTCATAGATTCCTTCGCCGTCTCCCCATCTATGCGAAGCAAAGAAAAGCGCCATGGCAAAATATTCCTCTCCGTCAGGTGCAGGTCCATACGCATTCTTCTCACCATTTACAGAAACGCTCCATGCAAAATAGCCGGCATTTATTCCGCTATCCATGTACATATATGTCATGGCAAATTTCCAAAGTTTGTCAAACTCAGCCCTTTTGTCCATCTGAACACACATCATCATTGCATAGGACATACCTTCGGTTCTTGCATCATTATTTCCGGTGTCTTCAAAATAAGCCATATCGCCATCTATCTCATGATAGAATCTATCTTCTCCGTAAAAAATGTTGTTGAAAGTATTCTTTACAAAGCTTTGCGAGCCTTCTTCACTATAGCCAAATTTGACAAAATAATTTGTATATTCCTTATCACCAAAATCCATTTTTGCCTCTTATTCTTTTACTCCGCCAAGAGTTAGTCCTGCAACGAAATAGTTCTGAAGAAATGGGTAGATACATATAATTGGAAGCATTGTAAGTATTGTTGCAGCCGCACGAACCGACGTGGGCGTAATTGTACCTGAAGCATTCTTCATAGCTTCAGCTGAGGTTCCCTGATTTGTTACTGATGACAACAGCTTCATAAGCTCATACTGAAGTGTTGTTAACTTATCACTCATTCTATTATAGAGCATCGCATCAAACCATGAATTCCATTGTCCAACCGCTACAAACAACGCAACAGTTGCATAAACAGGTTTGCAAAGAGGTGAGATTATTTTTAAAAATATTACTGTATATCCAGCTCCGTCAAGCTGCGCAGATTCCTCAAAGCTATCCGGCAGTCCGTTCATATATGTTCGTATTACAAGCATATTAAAAGCACTTATCGCTCCGGGAATAACATAAACCCAAAAGCTGTTTGTAAGTCCAAGTGACTTATAAAGTAGAAACGTAGGAATAAGTCCGCCGTTTACATACATAGTAATAACCCAGAATAAAGATAGGCCTCTTTTAAATATGAATCTCTTTCTACTTACAATAAATGCAAGAATTGCATTTAGAGCAAGCGATAAAAGAGTCCCAACGATTGTACGCATTACCGAAATAAACATACCGGTAATCAAATTATCTTTTTGCAAAACCGTCGTATAGTTCTTAATAGTAAACTTTCTAGGAATAAGATATATTCCGCCTCGAAGCGCATCTGTTCCTTCATTAAAGGAAAGCGCCAATGTGTTCAGAACAGGATAAAGCGTAATAATTATAAATGCTGCCATAAATATTGTATTGCAAACCGTGAAGATAATATCTCCGGTTGATTTTTTCATTTTAGTGTTGTTAGCCATCATATGCTCCTTTTTTATCAAAACAGTCTTTCTTCTCCGTTATGCTTTGCAATCTGATTGGCTGCTACTATCAGTATGATACTTACAAGGCTCTTGAAAATGCCTGCTGCCGTTCCGATTGCGTAGTCGCTCTGACTGATTCCCCATTTAAGAACATATATGTCGATCGTCTGTGAAACGCTCTGAACAAGTCCGTTTCCAAGAAGATACTGAATTTCAAAACCTGCATTAAGTACATTTCCAACATTCATTAGGAGCAGGATAATTATTGTCGATTTAATTCCGGGAAGTGTAACATATTTAATCTTGCCCCATCTTCCGGCGCCGTCTATTGATGCTGCCTCATACAGTGAAGTATCTATTGATGTAATTGCCGCAAGATAAATAATCGCATTCCATCCGGTTTCCTTCCATACATTTGCAAAAGCAACGATTGGCCAGAAATAACCCGGGTGAGCAAAGAAATTTATTGCCTGATCAATAATTCCAAACTTAAGTAATAGCTCATTCACTATTCCAGAACCAGATAGTGCATCATGTAGAATTCCGGTTACAATGATCCACGAAAGGAAATGCGGAAGATAAGAAATCGTCTGAACTGTTTTCTTACCACCCTTTGATGTAATCTCATTTAAGAGAATTGCAAATAATATAGCCATAAAAAAAGTTGCAACTAGATTTATTACACCCATTGCCAGTGTATTTCTAATAACTCTGATAAAAGAAACATCAGAAAAAAGCATTTTGAACTTATCTAGTCCAATAAATGCCGAATGAAACATTCCATTCTTTGGCTTATAATCTTGAAATGCTATTGCCCATCCTGCAAGTGGGAGGTAATAAAATATTATTCCGTAAACAACAATTACTGCTGACCAGATAAGAAGAACTCTCTGTCTTTTCATTTCAGCCAAGGAAATCTTTACTCTTCTATTTTCATCTGCCGCTTTATTCTTCTTAATTAATGTCATATTTAGCTCCATATTTTTGGGTAAAAAACAGGCAGATGTACATATACATCCGATACACCTGCCTGTCTCTTATTGATATTTATTAAATCTTTTTATTTATATTTTGCAGCTTCTGTCATTCTTCTTTCAAGCTCTGTCTGCATTGCAGAAATAAACTCTTCAGGTTTGCATGTCTCATACTGAGTCATGTAATCACTCCAGGCACTATCAAAATCCGATGCCATAACTACTTTAGGAAGATACTCATGCTTCATTTCTCCCATAAGTGTCCATGCTTTTCCTGCCTCTGTACTTGTTGTAAGAGTGCTTGAATATGTGTACATTGGATACCAGTCACCTGGCTTTTCATTTGTGCCAAGCATATCTACATATGTCTTTGCGCCATAAGCGTCAAAGCATTCCTTAACATCATCAGATAATCCATCATAAAACTCTGTAGGCTGAGCATCAGACTTCATAGCATTTATTCCATCTATGCTTGTTCCGCCCCATTGTGGGAAATAAGAATATGTGCAAAGATGTGATGCCTTATATGCAGTATCCTGGCAGTTAGTTCTCATCTCAGCAGTTCTTCCAAATACTCCATCATCTCCAACGTTATAGTCTGTTCCTTCAATTCCCCAGAATCTAAGATCATGAATATCCTGATCAAGAAGGTCATTAATAAATTTCATGGCAGCATCCGGATCATCGCAGTCCTTTGTGATTCCAAGACCACTTGATACATTAAGTACTCCGCCTGCATTGTGCCACTGGTTATGTACGTCTTCACTAATAGTAATTGGAAGGGGAACATAATCGCATCCCTGAGCACTAAGACCAGCAGACTTTATTGCATCACCTGCTGTATATGCAAAATCCCACCACTGATCAATCATTCCAAGAACACGTCCTGATGAAATCTTTGAAATATATTCATCATATGTCTGTGTAAATGATTCAGAATCAACAATCTTCTTGTTATATTCTTCATTAAGCTTCTTAAAATATGCCTTGGCAGTATCTGTTGTATTGTAATCAATAACTGTCATAGTATCCGGATCAACAATAACTGATCCATCATTTGGATATCCATCAAGGAATTCAGGAGCATTCTCAAGACAGAAATAACGCCAGTCATCGCAAAGAATAGTGTAAGGAATATTCTCTGTTCCATCTTCCATTGTTGGATTAGCTTCATTATATGACTCAATAAGATCAAAATACTGATCCATTGTCTTTACTTCTGGATAGCCTGCCCACTTAAGTACTCTTGTCTGAATCCAGAATGCCTCATCATTATGAGTACATTCCTTCTCTTCGCCGTATATATTTCCAAACTGAGGAATCCAATAAATATGTCCATCGTCCTGTCTAAGCTGATCCCATTCCTGATCAGTAAAGAACTCTTTGATGTTTGGATACTTATCGATATAATCATCAAGAGCTACAAGTGCTCCTGCTTCATATAGCTGAATGTTTGAAGAACCTCCCTCGATAAAATCAGGATATTCATCTCCTGCTATCATTGTTCCGATAGCTTCTTCCTGCGTCTGACCTGTGAGCCATGTCTCTTTTACCTTGCAGCCCGTCTTTTCAGCTATAAGCTCCTGAATCTCATTATCATCATTGATTTCAGAGCCAGGTACAGCAAAAAATCCCGTAAACTCCTTCACTTCTGCTGAATCACTAGCACTGTCTGTAGATGCACTTCCTGATGATGCTGCGCTGCTTCCACAGCCTGCTGCCATTGACATAAGCAGTGTTGTAGTAAGTATTAGACTTACCACCTTTTTCTTCTTCATGCCTTTTCCTCCCTTTTTCCCATAAGTTTGTTCATACATTCAAATCCCATATGAACGTATGTAGGTTATAAGTAATATTCTAATCCGGAAGGAATTAAGAACAATCGGACGAATTATTAATAAAACCCGATAAATTATTACTATCTGAATTAACTTATCCGTCTTCTATACTTTGCAGGGGTACATCCCTTTATGGAAATAAATCTATTTACAAAATAATCCGCATCATGGTAGCCAACGCCCTCAGCAATTTCATAAATCTTACTGTCAGTATTAACAAGCATAAGCGCAGCCTGTTCTATCCTATAGTTATTTAAATAATCCTTAAACGAGGCTCCATATTTTTTCCTAAAAAGCTGCCCCAGGTATGCACTGTTAATGAAATATTTCTCTCCAAGACTTCTAAGAGTAATATTATCAGCATAATTTTCACGAATTTCATTTTCAATATCGCCAAGAACGCCTTTAGATATTTTCCGGCGCAGCTGTGAAATGTATTGTGTGTATTCACATATAAACTTTTCAAAATGAACCCTACTGCCTCTCTTTATCCCCTCTTCAAAAGTACTCTCGCTAATTACTCTGATGATTTCCTCCTGATTTACTTCATCGTCAAGCTTAGAAGCCAAGTGAATAAGGCTAAAAAGCAGATAGTTTGTATTCAAATTAAGAGTTTTCCCAGTAATGTTCTTTTCATTCATTTCATCAAAAAGAGCTCTGACACTCTTTTTGACAGAGAAAATATCATTTTGCTCAACCGAAAGAAGTATTGCATCCAGTGCGTCCTTACATAAAACGACTCCGCCTGTATATGGAGAAATTTGATCCTCGTCTTCATAAAAATAAATATCACTTCCGTTTTTGAATCCATGAAAAGACCTAAGCATGCAGGAAGTTCCATATGAAATTGCTATGGAAGAAATATCTTTTACTTCTCTTCCAACTATCATTTCAACAAATATGCCCATTTCTTTATTGATATATTCAGAAAAAGATTTTAAGTATTCTTTCAGAGTCTGACCCGCGTTCTTAGCCATATAATCACAGTAAATAAATCCAATATCATAAAGCTTTTCATGACCAGATACATCGAAAATGCAGTGACCTGCATCTTCTCCTAGAAAATCACAGCATGAATGAAAGAGTTTTTTCTGAATAGCCCTTCTCTCAATATCCTCATCCTTTACGCTATCCTTTTGCTCAATCTCATCAAAAACCTGATATTTTATATCAATATCCACATACCTTATGCCTTCTGAAAGCTTTAGGTGTTCCTTCACATAATCTGTTTCTCTGCTGTCAGATTTACCTCCAATTAGTGAAATTAAGTTTCTTGCAAGGAAAGCTCTCTCCATGTCTTTAGACTTTGCCTGGGCTTTCTTTGCATTATCGCTCTGCAAATAAACCTTCTGAAGAACTTCACTAAGCTCGTCCCTATCAACAGGCTTAAGCAAATAATCCGTACATCTATATCTAATTGCTGCCTGAGCAAAAGAAAAATCGGAATACCCACTAAGGATTACAAAATATGCATTTGATATTTTGTAATTTCGAATTCTTTCAAGAAGCTCAAGACCTGTCATTTCAGGCATCTTTATATCAGCAATAATTAGATCGACTTCATTCTCTCTTAGATAATCAAGAGCTTTTCTTCCATCAGGAAATACAGCAGCAATCTCAAAGCCCTCTTTTTCCCAATCAATGAGAATTTTAAGTCCTTGCAAAATAAACGGTTCATCATCAACTAGTAATACCTTTAACATTTGCCGCCTCCTTTGTTACCTGTGCATAATAAATCATCTGACTTTCTCTCAATATGTTCGCAGAACTCAAATGGAATCCGTATCTGTACTGTCATTCCCGTTCCCTCTTCTGAATCAACTACAAATCTCACCCTGTTATCCGTAAAAATTCTTATTCTAAGACAAGCATTGATTATTCCGATTCTTTCACTCTTTTGTAAAAGTTCCATACTTGCATTATTCATCTTTTCTTCAAGCTTCTTTTTCTGAAACTCATCCATTCCAGAACCTGTATCTTCTATTTCAAGAACTACAAGCTCTTTCTCTCTCGAAATTCGTACAAATACCCATCCCGGTGTGGTTTTGCTTTCAATTCCATGAACACATGCATTCTCAACAAATGTTACAATGGACATCTTTGGGATAAAAAGATTTTCACATCCTTTTTCAATATCAACGAAATATGAAAGCCTCTCCCCAAATCTGTATTTCTGTAATTCCAGATATGCCGTAGTTAGTTTTATTTCATCTTCGATAGTAATTAGGTCTTTCGTCCAATCCGCATACTGCCTCTGCATAATAGCAAGCTTTTCAACCATACGTGCAGTCTCATCCTCTTTTCTTATAAGACTATGCATACGTACGCTTTCAAGAGCATTAAAAAGAAAATGCGGATTTATCTGTGAATGGAGCGCCATTAGCTCGGCGTTTTGCTTAGCTACAGTCATTTCCTGTTCCCTAAGCTTATTCTTATACTCATTTTCAATAAGGTCATTCATTCGAGCCGCCATCCTGTTATAGCTACGCATCATGTGCCCAATTTCGTCTTTGCTCTCGTCATTATCCGCAATAATCAGCCTAGCCTCATCTATGTCATTAAATGTGTGACTAAGTTTCGTAATTCTCTTCGTGATTGACGAATTAAAGCTTGTTATCATAATGTAGGGAAGAATGATATTAACTATAAAAAGGATAAAGATTATCGGCAGATTATCTCCAAGTACTTTTCCAAATCCAAGTCCTTCTTTCATTACCATTACTTGTATCTGCTGCCCATATAGCTCGGTATTTAAGATATATCCGACTTTTGAAATGTCAGGAGAAGCAGCATAATCAGTCCCCACACTTGCATGCTTTCCATTAGAAAGGATAATCATTCCATCACAGCATATATAAATATCTCCTGAATAATTTGTGTTTTTAATATCTTTTAATACACTGCTGTAATTTAGAGTTATTTTCAAAAGCTTCTCTGCATCAGATGTCATAAAAAGATCCAGCTTCTCCAAAAAATAGATTTTTCTCTCAGGCTGAACTCCAAGTTTTGATTTATCATAATCAAAATAAAGCAGAGAATTATCGGAAGTATTTCTAAGTGTGCTGTACCAGTCCTCTTCTCTCGCAGAGTCAGTTGTCTTGAACCATCCGCCGTTCACAATGGAATCATTATCTGTATACATAGTTACAGACAGCCCATTTATTGCTGTGCTTCCTTCAACAAGTGTATCTTTCATGAAGTCCTGCCTTTTTGATACAAAATCAAGCGGATCTTCAAACTCGAAGTTAAGAAAATTATCGATATATTTGCTAAGATATATGCTCTTTCCAAGCTGCGCTGCATCCTCCACATTACTATAAAAGCTGTACTCGGCAGCATTTGCAGCATTCTCCATTACATGCATTCTTGAGGTATTCGCGTATTTATACATGGTAAAAAAGATTATCGAATCAGTAAGAAGCAGGGGTATCAACACGCATAGCAAATAAAGTGCCAGAAATTTCTTTCTCACACTGAAGTCATTTATTCTTTTCTCAAAAAAAGGTTTCATTTTTTTATTTCCCATATGCAGATAATATATGTAAAAATCTCTCTTTACCTAATCAAAGATTGCTCTCTTATGGTCATTTATTGCCGAAATCAAAAAAGGTGTTTAAATTATCGGGTAATTATATATAATTATTTTGGTAGAAATAAAAGCAGAATTGTTTAAAATTATAATGTGTGTATTGAAATTTGTATATATTTTTTAACTTGTACAGAAATATACGCTAAATGGGCTAATTCTACATAAATCGAGTTCGAGTATTAGTATCCAAACAAAGTAACACTTTCAAAAAAATTGAAATGGAGAATATTTATGCTAAGACATACGCAAACAGAAAACGGACACGTAAAGGGTCTTCCGGGAGCTGACCCAAGAATTACTGTCTATAAGGGAATTCCCTTTGCAGCTCCACCTATCGGTTTCAATAGATTTCGCGCGCCTCAGCCCGCAAAGGACTGGGCTGGTGTCAAAAACGCCTTTGAATTTGGTCCTATTCCCATGCAGGATACTCCTGGTCTTGGAGACGATCTGTACTGCCGGGAGTGGCATGTTGATTCGGAAATACCTATGAGTGAGGATTGCCTCTACTTAAATATATGGACTCCTGCCAAAAAAGCTGATGAAGAGCTTCCTGTATTTGTATGGTTTTATGGCGGCGCATTTCAGTGGGGATATACTGCCGAAATGGAATTTGATGGTGAGCGCCTTGCAAGAAGAGGTGTAATAGTTGTTAGTGTTGCATATCGCCTTGGCGTATTTGGCTTTATGTCTCACCCTGAAATAACTAGTGAAAGCCCTGATGCTCCAGGAAACTTCGGTCTTCTCGATCAGCAAATGGGACTTAAATGGGTAAAGAGAAATATCGCCTCTTTTGGCGGAGATCCTGATAACATAACTGTCGGCGGACAATCTGCGGGCGGTTCAAGTGTCATGTCTCAGATAACAAGTAAGTCAAACAGAAACTGCATTAACAAAGCCGTCATCATGAGCGGAATAATTCGCCATCCACAAGAAAGCGCAGATTTATTCTGTCCTCCTTCTCTTAATACTGCTGAGAACCTGGGGCAGGACTTCTTCTCTTTCCTTGGGGTAAGCTCTCTTGACGAAGTAAGAGCTCTTGATGAAAAAGAGCTGAGAAATAAGTATTCTCTTTTTGCAGAAAATCATCCAAGGATGATTCCATTTTGTGATGGAAAATTTCTTACAGAGGATCCACTAAAGAAATTCATGGATAATAAATATCTTGATATTCCCCTTCTTGCAGGATGCACTAAGGATGAGTTTAGACTTGATGGAATAAATATTGTAGAGAAGTCAGTTAAGGATGCATTTACCTCGAGCCAGAAAAATGGTAATTCAAACAATATGTACTTCTACCGTTTTGCTCCTGATATTCCAGGCAAAGATGATCCGGGAAGCTTCCACTCTTCTGATCTATGGTTCTTCTTTGAAACACTTGCAAAGTGCTCAAGAAAGTTTTCAGGAGCTCATTATGAGCTTGCCAGTCAGATGTGCGACTATCTAGCAGAGTTTATTAAGACAGGAAATCCGAACAGTTCATCCCTTACACAGGAGCCTCTTCTTCCTACATGGGAGCCATATACTGCAAGTTCAAAAAGCGAAATGGAGTTTACTCCTATGGGTGCTTTAGCGAAAGCTGAGTTTTCAGATGCCGGAGAAAACTTCGTTACTGCATCAGAAAATCTTGATACGCAGGGACTAAATCCATATCTTCCTTCATGGGAATATGTTCCTGATTCTGAGCCATATGTATTTGGTGATAGAGTCTATATTTACGGCTCGCACGATATTTTTAATTCAAAAACCTTCTGCATGGGAGATTACGTATGCTGGTCTGCTCCGGTAAATAATCTTTCTCACTGGAGATATGAAGGAATAATTTATCATAAGACTCAGGATCCACTTAATCCTGATAGTGAAATGTGCCTCTACGCTCCTGATGTTACTGTTGGACCAGATGGCAGGTATTATCTATATTACGTTCTTGATCATGCCTGCATTGTTTCAGTTGCCGTATGCGATACTCCTGCAGGTGCTTACGAATTTTATGGCTATGTTCATGACAAAAACGGCGTTCGTCTTGGAGAGCGAAAAGGTGATGAACCGCAGTTTGACCCGGGCGTACTTACTGAAGGTGATGAAACATTTCTTTATACAGGCTTTGCCGGAAATAATGACACTACAAGAACAGGCTCAATGCTTACTGTCCTTGAAAAAGATATGCTTACTATAAATGAAGATATTACATTTGTCGCTCCCGGAGATACTAAAAGTAAGGGAACAGGCTTTGAAGGCCACGAATTCTTTGAAGCATCTTCTATTAGAAAAAGAAATAATAAATACTATTTTGTATATTCATCAGCCGTTATGCATGAGCTTTGCTATGCTACCTCCGATGATCCAAGAGGCCCGTTTACTTATGGAGGCGTCATAATAAGTAACTGCGATATTGGTATTGATTCATACAAGGAATCTAATGTTTCTTTTGCCTATGGCGGAAATAATCATGGAAGTATCATTCAGATTGGTGATAAATGGTACGTATTCTACCACCGTCAGACAAATGATTCCTGGTTCTCAAGACAGGGCTGCATTGAAGAAATTAAATTTAGAGAAGACGGAAGCATTATCCAGTCAGAGATGACATCCTGCGGACCAAATAATGGTCCACTTACTGATATTGGCGAATATCCAACCTATCTTGCATGCAATCTCTATACCGATGAGCATGTTATGATGGCATCCTTTAATTCCAGGATAATTGCGCCTTACGTAACTCAGGATGGCAAAGATGGAGATCACGAAACAGGCTATATTACAGAACTTACCGATACTGCAACAATGGGATTTAAATATTTTGATTGTAAGAATGTTAAAGGAATTGAATTACAGACAAAAGGCTACGCTTATGGCGTCTTTGAAGTTCGCACTTCCCCAAATGGCGAAATATTAGGGCAGGTAAGCGTCGATGCTTCTAATCTGTGGAAGAAATTCTCCTCCAGATTTGAAATAAGTGACGGAATACATGCCCTGTATCTCACATATCGTGGAAATGGTCATTGTAATTGTAAATCATTTAAGTTCATTCATAACTGAGTAGCCGATAGTTCCATCCGGCATCTTAACATTAAAGTTATCTGCAATAGTTGCTCCGATAACTGCAAATGTATCAGTTTCAGGAAGCAGACCATTTCCGGAAAGAGAAGGTGAATATGCTATAAAAGGCACCTTCTCTCTGGTATGGTCAGTTCCCGTATATGTCGGATCATTTCCATGATCTGCTGTAATAATAAGAAGATCATCATTTCTAAGAAGTGGTAACAGTTCACCAAGCTTAACATCAAATTTCTCAATTTCTGCAGCATATCCTTCCGGATTTCTTCTGTGTCCCCAAAGTGCATCAAAATCAACTAGGTTAACAAAGCAAAGGCCATTAAAATCTCTCTTTGCAATCTCAATTGTCTGCTCCATTCCTTGAACACTGCTCTTCGAACGATTACTTTCGGTAATTCCTTCACCCACAAAAATATCATTTATCTTTCCTACCGATATAACATCAAGACCTGCATCCTTAAGAGAATTTAGCGCCGTAAGTCCGGTTGGCTTAAGCGCATAATCATGACGATTACTTGTTCTTACAAATTCGCCCTTTTTCTTACCAACATAAGGTCTTGCAATAACACGTCCTAATCTCCATTCGTCTTTAAGTGTAAGCTCTCTGGCAATTTCACAGTAATGATAGAGATTATCAAGTCCCATAGTTTCTTCATTTCCGCAAATTTGAAGAACAGAGTCCGCTGAAGTATAAACAATCATTGCTCCGGTATTTATCTCTTCTTCTCCAAGTTCATCAAGAATCTCTGTTCCGCTTGCTGCTTTATTTCCAATGATTCTCCTGCCACATCTTTGTGAAAGTTCATCTAGAAGTTCTTTAGGAAATCCGTGGTCTGTAAAGGTAATAAAAGGCTTCTTGGTTTCAAGACCCATCATTTCCCAGTGTCCTGTCATAGTATCCTTGCCGTTACTCTTCTCATTCATAGCAAAGTAATATCCAAGAGAATTATCTATTGGTGGAACCTGCTTTAAAGGCTTAAGATTAGCAATTCCAAGCTTTTGGAAATTGGGAATATTAAATGATGAAACACTCTCCGAAATATGTCCAAGCGTATCAACTCCAATGTCTCCGAATTTTCCCGAATCAGCCATAGCACCAATTCCCATTGAATCTATAACAATAGTAAATATTCTTTTAAATCTTTCTGACATATCTTCTCCTTTATCAGAAGAGCCGGCTGAAAACAGCCGGCTCAATATATAATACCTATGTGATTATTTTACAGCAGTCCTTCTGCCTTTACAATCTTGACTATTCTGCTTGTTCCAAGACGAGATGCCCCAAGCTCCATAAATTTCTCTGCATCGGCTATACTTGATATTCCGCCTGCTGCTTTTATCTTAACGCCAGGGCCCACATGCTCAGCAAAGAGTTTAACATCATCAAAGGTTGCTCCCGAAGTTGAAAAGCCTGTTGAAGTCTTAATAAAATCAGCGCCCGACTTAGTAACTATTTCGCACATCTTTATCTTCTCATCATCTGTTAAAAGACATGTTTCAATTATTACCTTAAGAATATGTCCTTCGCAGGCATTTCTTATCTCTTTTATCTCATTAAGAACATAATCGTACTCGCCGGCCTTAAGCATTCCTACGTTGATTACCATATCTATTTCATCAGCACCATTATCAACAGCATCCTTAGTTTCAAATACCTTTGAAGCAGTAGTATGATTTCCGTTTGGAAAGCCTATTACTGTACAGACTTTAATTGTCCCAGCCATGTAATCATGAGCCTTCTTGACAAAGCAAGGTGGAATGCAGACAGATGCAGTATGATACTTCATGGCATCATCGCAAATTGCCTTTATTTCTTCCCATGTACTCGTCTGAAGAAGGAGTGTATGATCACAGATTGCAAGTATATCTTTTATATCCATAGCAAATCCTTTCCCAAAATCCCATTTGGCAAAAAATAATCATTATTCCATGTGTCCATCTCTATGCATCGAGAATTTATCCATAGGATAATTCTTAAGGTTATCAAGAACCTTTCTTCCATCAGCCTTAGCAAGAAGAGCTGCTCTAGACTTGGTAATTTCAATCTCAGTCTTGTGCTTAGATGGTCCGCCTACGCAGCCACCTGCGCAAACCATTCCTTCAATAAAGTCTTCCTGAAGCTTTCCAACCTTAAGAAGTAAGAGATTCTTCTTACAATCTCCACCACCCGCTGCACGAACAAGCTTAACTTCTTCGGTATCCTCGCCTCGCTCTTCCATACATTCAAGAACAGCCTTTGCAACTCCGCCGCTTCCTGCAAATCTCTTGCCCCATACTGAAGACTCCTGATACTCATCCTCAACAGGAACGAATTCTGTAATATCTTTTGATCTCATAAGAGCTCTCATCTCACCAAAAGTAATTACATAGTCTGCATTATCCGGAACAGATTTATCCTCAGCTTCAGATTTCTTGGCAATACAAGGTCCAACAAATACTGTAACTGTTTCAGGATCTTCAGACTTTAAGTATCTGGAAATAGCGCACATAGGTGATACCGTTGAAGACATGTTATTCTCATATATTTCAGGGAAATGCTTCTTCTGCATATTGATAAATGCAGGACAGCATGAAGTTGTCATCTTCTTGCCTTCCTTAAGAGCCTCTGACCACTCAAGTGATTCATAGGCTGCTGTCATATCTCCGCCAAGTCCAACCTCAACCATATCAGCAAATCCGATTGCCTGAAGTGTTTTCTTAATTGAAGCAAGTGTTACCTTTTCGCCAAACTGACCTTCGATAGCAGGTGCGCACATAGCAACCACTTTCTTACCTGCCTTAATTGCTTCAATGATTTTAACAAGATATGTTTTAGAACCGATAGCTCCAAAAGGACATGCATGAATACAATGACCACACTGGATACACTTTGATTCATCTATTCTGCAGATACCATTCTCATCGTATGTAATTGCGCCAACAGGACAGGCCTTCTTACAAGGTCTCTCAAGATGAACAATTGCTCCATAAGGACAGGCTTTTGAACACATTCCGCATTCCTTACACTTTGTAGAATCAATATGCATTCTGACATCGCCTGGAGTTATTGCATCAAATTTACAGGAATTAAGACATGCTTTTCCCATACAGAAACGGCAGTTATCAGTTACAGAAAAAGATGCAATAGAACACTCATCACATGCGGCTCCAATAACCTGTACAATATTCTTTGAATCCGGATTATCTCCGGTATTTTCTGCACATGCAAGACGAATTCTCTGTCTTACAATTTCTCTTTCCTTATAAATACAGCATCTCATTGAAGCCTTTGGTCCCGGAATAATCTTATAAACAAGATCTTCTTTACTCTGTTCATTAAGGTTATCATCCCAGGCAAGTCGACAGACTTCCTCCATTATTTTGTGTTTAAAGCTTACAATTCCTTCATCATTAGTAACCATGCGAAACTCCTTTCGTATTTGAAAAATGCAATCTGTACTTTTGCAGTGCTTGATTAATCATTATCCCTTCATTTCGTTTATTTCAAAATTTAGTATATAACACCGCGCTTTTGTTAATCTATTTCATTTCAATATGTCTGAACTTATCAAGTCCGCTCATATCATGAGTCGTAATGATAAGAGGATTATCACCCTTATGACTAAGTATATATTCTATCGCCAGCATCCGGCAATCATTATCAAGACCGGTGAACGGCTCGTCCATTACAAAAAAATCTGCCGGTACGCACATAGCTCGTACTATCGAAACTCTTCTCTTCATTCCGCCTGATAGTTCACTAACAGGCTTATCAAGACAATCTGCAGGAAGAAGCATCTCAAGTTCTCTCCTTGCAAGTCCGCTTGTAACCTTTGGGTGAACCATTGAAACATTCTCTACCGCGCTAAATTCCTCGCAGAGCCTGTCCTCCTGAAAAACCATTCCTGCCTGAAGATATGCATACTTATAATCACCAAGTAAAGAAATCTTTCCTTTATCCGGCTTCTCAATTCCAACCAAAATTCTAAGAAGAGTTGTCTTACCAATCCCTGAAGGACCGGTAATAGCTACAAGACTGCCATCTTCAATTTTCATTGAAAAGTCATCTAATACCTTTAACTCTCCATAGCTCTTATAAAGATTCTCAGCAAATATTGTCATACTAATGCCTCCTTATCTTCTTTAGAAGGAGACACTTCTTTCTTAGTAAATCTTCGCCCAGAAAGACCTAGTAAAAAGAGAAATATCTTTTCACAAAGCCATGATAACAGGACAATAACAAGCGTCCATGCAAGAACCTCATCCGTTGCTAAGTATATCTTTGATGAATAGAGATTATTGCCAAGACTGTGAAGTGGTTGTCCAATTACTTCTGCGGCAACACCGCTCTTCCAGCTCATTCCGATAGCAGTTTTAAATCCGCCACATAGAAAAGGATATAGCCCCGGATAATAAATATACCTAATCCTGGATAATAATGGCATATGAAAAACGTCTGCCATTTCAAGCATCTTGATATCTATACTTGAAAGCCCTGCCTCCGCCGACAAATACATAATCGGCATCACAACAAGAAGACTTATTATAAATGAAATACTACCATTTCCCACCCATATTATTACAAGAATAACAAAGCTTGCAACCGGAATACTCTTAAGCATCGTAATAAACGGAGAAATAATTATCTTAAATTTCTCAAATCTCACCGCGAGAATTGCAAATACTATTCCAAGCAGCGACCCGCTCAAAAAACCAAGCATGATTCTGGAAAATGATGCTCCTATGCTAAGCGCAAAATCCGTTGTCGGAACAAGTCGAAACAGTGTTTGAACTGTTTCGACTGGACCGACAACGAGAATTTGATTATTAACTATGACTGCCAAAAGTTCCCATACAATAAGCCAGAAAACTATAGCCAAACTTAAATTCTTAATTTTTTTGGTCATAAACTCTTTTCCAATTATTTCTGAATATAGTAGAAGTCATCACCCGGAAGTGTACCACCTACAGACTTTGGATTCTGATCAAATAGTGTCTGAAGATAGCCTGATACATCAGTCTTCATCTCATCGCCCTTGATGCAAACGATATTGCAATAAGGAAGTGCCTTCGCAGCAACTGCTTCTTTTTCAATTATACCATACTCAGCGGTAAGTGCTGCAGTAGTATCTACATCAGATACAGCCTTATCTGCGCTCTCACTGTGCTCCTTAAGAAACATATCTACGGCATCCTCGTGATCAGCAAGAAAACTATTTGATACAACGGTAACGCCTGTCATAAATACTGAATCATCGCTAACCTTATCCCATTCATCTGTAAGTGAAAAAGCAATAGAAAGCTTGTCGTTTTGAAGCATTGTAGCAGTAGCAAATGGCTGAGGAAGAATAGCAATCTGCGTAGGGTCTTCAGAAAGAGCAGATGCAATCTCTGTAGCTTCTGACTTAAACTCTACATTGCAATCTGTAACATTATTCTTCTCAAGAAGATAGTTAAGTGCATATTCTGGAGTAGCTCCCTGTCCTGTTGTAATAACAGTCTTTCCGGAAAGATCAGCTACTGATTTAATATCTGTATCAGCTGTGATGCAGTAAAGAACTCCCAAAGTATTAACGTCAATAACTGAAACGCCGCCCTCTGTCTTATTGTAAAGAACTGCAGCCATATTTGCAGGAACAAGTGCAATATCAAGATCTCCTGAAACCATCTCTGCCATCAAAGTATCAGGCTGTGTTTCCATAGTGAATGTATAATTTCCCTCTGCTTCGCTATTTTCTGAGTCCTTCATAAGATTAACAAGTCCCATTGTTGTAGGGCCCTTAAGTGAACCAACGCGAATCTCAGTTCCATCGTATGCAATCTGCTCTTCTGATGAAGCCTCTGTAGAAGAATCAGATGAAACGTCTTCTGATGAAGCCATAGCTGAGCTCTCTGTAACAGCTTCTGCATCTGAAGCTGAAGCTGTGCTATTTGCAGATGCACCGCATCCCATAACTGAAACTGCCATAATGGCAGCTACTGAAAGTGTAAGTATTTTTCTCATTTTCTCCTCCATGTGGAAGCATTTTTATTATAAAAAAAAATAAGAATGCAACTATTATGTTAAATAATTAACGATTAACCTTACTGATTATATATTAATTGCCACATGGATGCAATGGTAAAAATTTTAATCTTTTTTGTCTCTAAACAATATAGTTTTCACTCAACTATGCATATACTCTGCCCAGGCATTTCAATTTCCGTTTTATTTTGTTTTGGCGTTTTCTCTGAAACACTCATATATGCTGCTATCGTCATGTCTTCTACACTTGAATTGGCAGTATCTACCATCAAAGTTTCATCGGAAGTATTATAAATAATTCCGATAGTGCAATCATTATATGTCTTAGTTATTACGGCTATATCATCAAGGCAAAGATCATCAATGATGCTGATAGTTCCCCTTGCGATTTCCGGAAATGCATTTCTGATCTGCAAAGCATTCTTATAGTAATTGAGTATTGAAGTTTCATCACTCTCCTGCTCTTTTTCTCCGGCAAAAGAGGATGTAATGCCGCTATCTGCGCCGCTTGGATCATTAGTCTTTCCTGCATTGTCACTATCCGACCAAATATATGAAAGACGTTTATTCTCATCCTTTGTTCCTTTTCCGGACATACCAATTTCTTCACCATAATACACGAACGGGCTTCCACTCATTGTCATCAAAAGTCCACCAGCCATTTTTATGTCATTCTCATCCTGCATAAGTGTATTAGCGACTCTTCCCTGATCATGATTTGTAATAAATGGAGCATCGATATAGTCAGGATTTGCCCCTCCAAAATCTTCCTGATACTGAAGCATTGCGTTTACAAACTTAGTAGCACTGTATTTTCCTCTGGCTGCTTTTATTAGTTTTCCCTCAGAATTTCCCGCATCAAAATTAAAGAAGCTTGGTGTCCCACTGCCATAATACTTTGTAATATCACTCTCACTTGTCCATGCCTCCGATACCAAATAGAAATCTGGGTCAAGTGATTTGCAGTATTCGTAAAAAAAGCTAAGAACATCATTATTAAAAGAAATATCGTTTTCTTTGTAGTGAGTAACAGCGTCCATTCGAAAACCATCAACCCCGTGGCTAATCCAAAACTTTGCAATATTTTGGAATTCATCTGTAACAAGACTACTCTCAAAATTCAGATCAGGCATTTCCTGTGTAAACTGACCTTCATAATAGAAGTCGCTGTTTCCAGCCTGATAATATGTGTCCCCAAGCTTTTCTCTACTAAAATTGTAGTACTCTGCATAAGGGCATACCGCTGTGTCAATTTTCTGATTATCAGAGAGAGTCTCTAGATAATCACAGGCATCTGTAAACCATTTATTTTGCGAGGAAGAATGATTCATGACCATATCTATTATCACATTAATTCCCCTTTTATGAGCTTCCGTAATCAGTTCGTCAAAGTCATCTATTGTTCCATATTCTGAGTCAACTGCATAATAATCTGTTACATCATATTTATGGTACGATGGTGATGGCATAATAGGCATAAGCCAAATACCTGTAAAGCCCATGTTTTCTATGTAGTCAAGTTTTTCGGTTACGCCTTTTAAATCCCCCATTCCATCTCCATCAGAATCATAAAAGGAAGCCACAAATATCTCATAATAGTTTCGGTAATTATCATCTATAATGTTCGGCTCAAGATTGATACTTTCTGTTGTAGAACTGTTTTCAAGCTCTACGCTATTTTCTGCTGTAACAGCATTTTCTGAATCCACGCTGTTGCCTGCTGCGGAACTGTTCTCTAACGCGGCACTGTTCTCTGCTGTAGTATTGTTCTTTTCTGCGGCACCAGTGCCGCAGCCTGCAAGCATCATGACGCTTATTGCAAATATCGAAATAATTGAAATTATCTTGTTTTTCATTGATCAGCTTGCCTCCAGAGTGTAGTTAACTATTGAATTAAAACGCCTTTTATTCTTCCAAAGTATGCAGGAGAAGTTTTTTGGTCTCCTGCATATACTTTTTACGTCTTTACGCATGCTTATACGCTGGTTGGCGTGCATATGTAAGTCAAATATTAGATTTTGTTTCCCGCATACAGTAATAATCGTTTTATCAATTTCTTTGAAAAAGGGCATGTGGAAATTTTGACTTCTTTCCCACATGCCCTATCTAATTACGAATTTGGTATTTCGCCGAGGTTTGCCTTTGGCAAACCTCGTAAACTTAAAATCAAGTCATAAAGACTTGATTTTAACGTTTTAACCTTTAACCGCACCACCAGTTACTCCTTCAACATAGTACTTCTGAAGGAACATGAACAAGATTGTTACAGGTACTGCTACAAGAACACCGCCTGCGCAGAATCTTGAGAAATAGCCCTGATAATCGTTTGTCCATACCCAGCGCTGCAAAGCAACTGCTACGTTGTAGCTATCGCTGTAACCAAACGCTACATATGAAGCCATAACATAATCACACCATGGTGCCATGAATGCAACAAGCGCTGTATATATAATAATAGGCTTTGAAAGCGGGATAATCATCTGAATGAATACCTGCGCTCTGGTAGCTCCATCAATTCTTGCTGCCTCATCAAGAGACTTTGGAATCGTATCAAGATAACCCTTGCAAACATAATAACCCATTGCAGAGCTGGCAATTCCGATAAGAATAAGTCCTGGTACCGCGCCTGCCTGAGTAAGACCGATTGCCTTTAACAGGAAGTACAAACAAATCATTGTAAGGAATCCCGGAAACATGCCAAGTATAAGCCATATTCTCATCAAAAGCTTTCTTCCTTTAAAACGCATTCTCGAAAGCGCATAGCTCGTACAAACAACAATTATTGTCTGACCAATTGCAACGAAAATTGCTATTACAAGAGTGTTTGCATACCATCTTATGAAACTACTCTCACCAGAAAGCAGATACTTGTATGACTCAAGAGTAAAGGTTTTAGGAAGAAGATAATTAACCATTCCGCCAAACTCCGTCTTATATCCTCTAAAGCTCTGAAGAATAATCATAACAAATGGGATAAGCCATACTATACTTATTAAAATAAGAACTATATAGGAAATAGTAAGTCCCAGTTTTTTGTGCTGCTTATGCAGCTTATTTTCTTTTGCCATTACTGGAATCCCTCCTCATCCTTTACTGAAGGCAGCATATTGTAAACGACAAGTGAAACAATCGCCGTTACAAGGAATACCATGATACCAAGTACTGCCGCCATACGATAGTTCGAATCATTAACCGTCATCTTATATAGCCATGTTACAAGAAGATCTGTATATCCTGCCTTATCAGATAGCTGCATACTCTGCGGCTTACCCTGATTAAGAAGATAAATAACATTAAAGTTATTTAAGTTTCCTGTAAACTGTGTAAGAAGGTAAGGGCCAGTTACAAAGAGCATATATGGAAGAGTAATCTTCTTAAATGTCTGGAAGCTGTTAGCTCCATCAATCTTGGCGCTTTCATAAAGCTCTTCAGGAATATTCATCAAAAGTCCTGTAGTAATAAGCATAATATAAGGAACACCAATCCAAATATTTATTATAAGAATCAGTACTCTTGCATACATGCCATTCGTCCAGAAAGGAATTGCTCTTTCAATAATTCCGTGCTTAATCAGCTCCAGATTAATAAGTCCGTCAGCTGCAAAAAGCTTTCCTACATAAAGAAGCGAAACAAACTGAGGAACAGCAATTGTCATGACAAGAATCGTTCTCCAAAGCTTTTTGAATCTGATGCCTTTTTTATTTATAAGAATTGCAACTCCCATTCCTAGGAAATAGTTAAGGAAGGTAGCAAAAAATGCCCAAATAAGTGTCCATGAAAGCACGATTCTAAATGTCTTGCCAAGACTGCTTGCGCCTGTCGACAAAAGCATTTTGAAGTTCGTAAGTCCGACCCATGTAAAAAGATTTGTCGGAGACTGATGATCATAATCGTAGTTTGTAAATGCAATACAAATCATGAACGCAATCGGAAGGACAATAAATACAAAGATTCCAACTACTGGAAGAGCCAGCAGTGTCTTATCAAAATTGTGGTTAAATAAAGATTTCACATCATCAGAATTTGAAGGAATCGGTCTGCCCTCTTTTATCAAAAGATGTGCATTTCGGTCCTGTCTGATATTCATTCTCCAAACTACAATGAAGAACACAATTACAAAAATACTTAAGATACCATACAAGAGTATAAAAAAGCTGTTATCTCCATAACGATATACATAATTAGCATCAAAGCCGCCCTTTTCAGATCCAAGAGATCCAAACTTTGGAAGATACTGCGATGCTATTGTGACCATATACCAAATAAATCCTGCTTCGAGCGCAAGGAATGCAAGACCTCTTGCAAACTGCTTTCTGGCAAAGGCTCCAACGCCCATTATTACAAAAGAAATTTTATCGGCAATGCTTCCTTCAACAAAGGAAACCCCGATATCCTTTAAATCATTTCCTATCCATTTAAAGAAATTTACTATGCCTGATCCTACATTCTTAAAAAATCCAGCGATTCCCGAAGGAATGTTTTTAAAGAACCGTATGAACTTTACCCCGAATTTTTGAAAAGCGTTCAGTGTATACATATTCACTTCTTTTTCAGTATTTTTCATAGTGCCTCCGAATGCTTTAAATATGACCTGACAGGGATAACCCCCCCGCCAGGTCATTCAACATACTAACATTATAATTCAGGATCTATTATTTTGCATATCCTTCGCAAGTTGTCTGGAAGTCTGTTAATGCTGACATAAGATCGTCATCTGTTGCATTGTTGTAATCACCAGCGATAACTGAATCACCAAGAGATGTTGCAAGTGTCCAGTAATCTCCAGGATACTGTCCCTGAGGAATTGTATTAACAAGCTGCTCAGCAAGTGCTGAAAGAGCTACATCAGATTTAACTTCATCTGAATTCTGAGCGTTTACGTTTGAAGGACCCCAGCCGTTTGATTCATAACGAGCCATCTGAACATCTTCGCTTGAAAGATACTCAGCAAGGTTAAGGCAAACAATCATCTTGCCCTGCTCTGTCTGAGGCTTAACACCCATCATCTTGTATCCACCAAAACCGCTCATCTGGAAATCTTCGCCATCTACTGTAAACTTAGGAAGCTTAGCACAAGCATAATTATCTCCGAAAAGATCCTTTGCTGCTGAAGAATCCCATGTTCCATCAATGATAGCACCAGGGTTTGTAGCACTTGAAAGTGAAGAACCGTTAACGAATGCCTTTGACTTATTGAGATTAACCATAGCCTTAAGAGCCTTTACACCATTGTCTGATGCATAATCCATATTGCAAGCTGTGAAGTTACCATCATTATCTGTATCATATGTGAATTTGCAGCCTGTTCCGAAGAAGAATGCTGTCTGATACCAACCTGAGTTGATCTCCATGTAGAAGCTCTTGCCAGCACTTTCACAATCTGAAACGATTGCATCAAGAGATGTAGGATCTGTTACAACGCTGCTATCATAATAAAGGAAATATCCATTATCAGATGTAAGTGGGAATGCATATGTTGTATCAGCTACTGCTGCTGCAGCTGCCGCGCCTGAATCGTTGTTATCTGTAACGAATGTTGCATAATCACCTGTAAGAGGTGTAAGTGCTCCTGCTGAAACAAGACGAGCAAGCTGATCCTGTGCGAAACCATAGATATCTGCTCCGCCTTCAACGTCTGTGATCATGTTTCCTGCTGCATCACCTTCGCCTGTTGCCTGAACATCAATTGTATATCCTGAGTAGTCAGCATTGTCAGCTATAAACTTCTCTGCCTGCTCCTTTGTAAAATCAACTACTTCCTCTGCTACCCAGATAGTAATTGTTCCTGAGCCGTAATCAATATCTGCTGCCGGTGCCTCTGTAGCTGCATCTGCTGACTCATCTGTAGTCTCTGTAGCTGTGTCTGTTGTCTCTGCTGTGCTGCTGCTTCCGCATCCAGCTAACATTGTAGCTGTCATTGCTGTAGCAAGTACCATTGAAATAATTTTCTTTTTCATCTTAATCCTCTCCTTTTTGCTATTTGTATAAAGAAATATCAACAAGACAATTTCTTTATCTCTTTTCTTTATGTACTAAGTGTATCACTAACTTTTAAAAATTGGAAACGTTTCCGATACCGTTTTCAACGATTTGTCACTTTGCAATAAATTCGGAAAACGTTTTTTGTGCGTTTTGCACTACAAAAAAACCTCTAGACATTTATTTTAATACGCCATATACTTTATAGCGTTCGATTCTTCTCTATATTTAATAGGATACTGATTTTAGTATCATTTAGGTTAATTAGATATAATAATGATTGTTCGGAAAAGCCGACTTTTTAATATTCACAACGCAGTCGTACTTTCCGATAAAACAAAATATTATAACGAGGCAAACAATAATGGCATTTTCAGATTTTATTTCACACTACATTTCTTTTCCGCAAGTTCTTATCTTTTTTATCGTATCAACATTGGTACTCATCCTCATGCATTTGATTCTGTTTGGAATATCCAAGGTATCCTGTCCTACAAATAACCGGGGTAACAAAACAGCGCACGCAGTTCAAAAGGAAATGCTATATCAATGCTAAATGTATTATGAGCTGATGTTTGCATCGACTTCAATACTTCTTTTTACAGGACTGTACTTCCTTATCGGATATAGAAGAAGCGACTTTACGGAGAGCTTTCTGACACTTTGGGATACATATAGTGATTTCATGCTGCTGCTATTTCTCTTTCTCTCGATTCTCCTTGTAAATATTCTCGACTGCTTTTTTATTCCGCTAAAAGAGATTTCAAAAGAAGAAAAAGGTTCTCTTCGAATGGCATCTATGATCTATATGCTGATAATTTTTGGCTACATCAAATTCATTTACGAAGATAACAATTATGACGCAATTATCGTTTACTTCCTTATAATGCTAATAGGACGATTCGTGTATTTTGACGCTTCCTTCAAGGATTTTGTAGGAGCAATGAGAGATCTTCTCTATACGCTGCCATGCCTTATCCTTGTTCTTATTACTACCGCACTTATGGCTCTCTACGGCTTTAATTCCGGCTACCTTCTTAAGGATAACGGAGTTGTCGTAAGCTTGTGGATAGCACATCTATTTCTTATAATAGAAATAATTCCGGTTTTTCTACTTATGAAAAGAAATATCAATAAGCCTTCTGGAAAGCGAAAGACTCATAGAGGTAAAAGTACCGATGAAGCTATAGATGATAACTACGACGAGCATTATCCGCAGGAGAACTCACATGGTAGAAACTTCGAAGATAATTAATGATGCGATAAGCTTTATTCTTACAAACCTAGATGGAAGCATAACTGCTGATGAAGTGGCATCTCACTGCCATATTTCAGGTTCATACTTTAATAAACTCTTTAAGGATGAGACCGGCGAGAGTGTTTATGCCTATATCAAGAAAAAGAAACTCGAATTCAGTGCTTTCATGATCAAATCACAAAGCACTGAAAGTATCACTGATATTGCTTCCTCATATGGCTATAGCTCCTCAAATTACAGCTCAGCCTTTAAGGATTATTTTCAGAAATCTCCTGCGGAATTTCGAAGTGATCACTTTGGCAAAAACAAAGAACTTTTTAATGAAAGTAACTCTGCTGTGAGAGAAATATATGATGAAATGTGCAAGCTTATAACTGTTTGCACGCTTCCGGATTATCCTGTTATTTATGAAAGATATATTGGCAGCTATGATTCCATGAAGAAAAGCTGGAAAGCTTTCACATCCAAATACGAACCTTTTACTACTTCAAAAACCGTGTTTTATGAAAGAACCTATGATGATCCAACAATAGCAGATGAAAATAAATGCCTTTATGATATTTGTATGAGCATAGAAAGTCTTCCAAAAGATTTTGAAGCTGAAGCTGCAAAGTATCTGCCAGGGCAAGCTTCTCTCCCGAATTTCGGAACTATCATTGGAGGTAAATTTGCAGTCTGTCATTTCAAAGGCTATATCAGTGAAATTAACGATTTCCACCACAAGCTTATGAGCATCTGGTTTCCTCTTAGTGGAAATCTGATTGATTTTAGATATTCTTTTGACAGATACTACTGCGTCGACTGCGAAAGCTATTATATGGAATTTGATATTTGCATTCCAATTAAATAAGAAAGTCGAAATTCAGAAGTAAAGAAAATTAAACAAAGCTACAATAGGACAATGTAAGTGGCGGCCGCCGCATAAACATGCACTATTGTAGCTTTTTTTATATCAAAGGAGACGTATGAATCTAGAAAATATACGAAATAATAGAATTAAAATGATACTTCAGTTTTCTGTTCCATCAATCATAGCGATGGTTCTGACCGCATGCATAAATATTGTCGACGGCTTTTTTACCGGTAACTACGTTGGAAGTAGCGGCATGAGCGCAATTGAAATGGGTCTTCCAATAGTGTACCTCTATCTGGCTCTCGGGCTTATGTTCGCTGTTGGCGGTATCGCCATCGCAGGTAGAGAATTCGGCGCAGGAAACATGGATAAATGCAAAGCCGTGTTTAATCAGACATTCGTTGTTTCAACCGGAGTTTCTATTGTTCTTAGTATCATAATCTTTATCATTATTGTACCTGTTTTAAGACTTCTTGGCATATCAGGAGAAATCAGCTCATACTTTATCAGCTACTACCGTATCCTTCTGCTTGAACTTCCGCTTATGATAATCAATTCGACTCTCGGAATGTTCATCCGCGGCGAAGGACGCCCTGACTTTTATATGAATACCTGCATTTTAACGCTAATATTAAATGCCATCCTCGACTACATCTTTGCAGCATTACTGCATCAGGGAATAGCCGGAATAGCTTTCTCATCCTTCCTCGCTGCTCTGATTACCTTCTTTATAAATATCTTTTTCATAGTAAAAAGAGCTAAGGTCTACCGTTTTGGCAGCTTTAAATTCGATAAGGATGTTCACAAGGAAATGATATTTAACGGAAGCTCTGAATTTATCGGTGAGCTCACAATGGTCATTTCCATGCTGGCGTACAACTATGTTATCTTAAAGCACTTTGGTTCAGATGGGCTTTGTGCATTCACTATCGTTGGCTTTGTAACATACGTATTTAGCATGATAATAATAGGCTTTGGTCAGGGAATCGTTCCACTTGTAAGCTTCGTCTATGGCGCAGGTGAAATTAACACTGGAATCGCAATAAGGCGCTCTACAATCAAAATGACAACTGCAATTTCGCTTATTACAATGCTGCTTATGGTATTTCTTTCAAACGCCTACTGCACTGCATTCGTAAAAGATCCGGTTATCATCAGCATGGCAAGAAATGGAATTCTAATCTATATGTTTTCATTTCCTTTTGTAAGTATAAACGGCATAAGCTCCATGTATTTCACTGCAATAGGAAATGCAAAGGCATCTGCGATTATCTCAAGTTCAAGAGGTTTGGTTCTCCTCTTAATTGCTATCTTCACTTTCCCCGTGCTTTGGGGAATAACAGGTCTCTGGCTTGTAGGACCTGTAGTTGAAGGTCTGACAATACTGATTACTCTGCACTATATCCTGTCTGAGAAGAAAAATCTCTTATCAGGAAATATCATGAATGAACAATCCGCTTAACAGCTTTGGTTCAAACCAGGTTGATTTAGGAGGCATAAGTCTGCCTGCATCGGCTACGCTAAAGAGCTCTGAGATGGATGTCGGATACATAGAAAAAGCAAGCTTCATATCGTTATGGCATCTCTTCTCAAGCTCTGAAAGCCCCCTGATTCCTCCAACAAAATCAATTCTCTTATCTGTCTTGGGATCTCCTATTCCAAGTATAGGTGAGAGAACTTCATTTTGAAGTATCGAAACATCAAGTCCTTCAACAGCATCGCTGTTTCTTATATCCTCTTTGGCGATAAGCATGTACCACTTATCATCAAGATACATTCCAAACTCATATTTCTTTGAAGGTTTTGCCTTACTTTCTCCAAACTCTTTTATTTCAAATTTCTGAACTAGTTTATTCATAAATTCATCAGTAGTAAGACCATTTAAATCCTTAACAACCCTGTTGTAATCCATTATCATCAGCTGATCATCCGGGAAAAGAACTGAGAGAAAATAGTCATACTCCTTTTCTCCCGTAGGATTTGGATCCTGTGCTCTTCTCTTTAAGCCTACCTTGACAGCAGATGCGCAGCGGTGATGTCCATCCGCAATATATACCGAACCTGCCTCATCTATTTCTTTTGACAAAAAAGCTATATCGTCTTCATCACAAACAGCCCAGATTCTGTTATGAACTCCATCAGAAGCAGTAAAATCGTAAAGCGGAGAAAGGCTCTTAATTTCCTCAATCTTTTCATTTACGCCGCTTCTTCCTCTATAACAAAGAAAAATAGGGCCAGTTTGAGCATCACATGCATCAACATGTTTAATTCTGTCCTGTTCCTTATCTGCTCTCGTATTCTCGTGTTTCTTGATGATATTGTTCTGATAGTCATCAATTGAAGCGCAGCCTACAAGGCCTGTCTGAACTCGTCCATTCATATTCTGCTCATAGATGTAAAAGCACGGCTGCGTATCCTGCTCAAATATTCCCTCGGCAATATCGTTTCGAAGCATGTCGTGAGCCTTCTGATAAACTCTGTCTGCATACATATCACAGTCTGGCTCAAACTGAGTCTCCGGTCTGTCAATTGCAAGAAATGAGAGCGGCTCTTTCTCTACAACCGCTTTTGCCTCCTGCCTGTTATAAACATCATAAGGAAGGGCTGCTACCCTTTCTACAATATCTCTTCTTGGTCTAATACCCTTAAAAGCTCTAAACTTTGCCATACTAATCCTCTCTTCTTTCAGTTACGCAGCTGTGTGAATTTCGTTAAGAAAGCCTGTAAAACAGGCTTTATAGTTCGCCGCTGGGCGAACTATTATTGACGCCGGTCAAACGATTTTATTCATTAATGTGGTTCATTCCCTGCGCAATTATTGTTCTTACATGATCGTCTGCAAGTGAATAAAAAATCGACTTGCCGTCTCTTCTACTCTTTACGAGCTTGTTCTGTCTTAGAATCTGAAGCTGGTGTGAAATTGCCGACTGCGTCATATTAAGTGCTGCTGCAAGATCGCATACGCATACCTCTGCCTCAAAAAGCACGAACAGAATTCTTATTCTCGTCGAATCACCAAAGACCTTGAAAAGCTCTGCAAGATCGCAGAGTTCATTTTCATCAGGCATTTTTTCATTCACGATTTTGAGCAGTTCCTCGTGGATTTCTGTATCTTCACAGGTTTCATCATGGCATTCTTTTCTCATATCATCTGGCTCCTTTACTTTATAGGAAATGTAGCTTTCTACATATTAACTCTTTTATATGCATAAGGCTGATACCATGTCTACTAAACATGATATCAGCTTTCTTAGCACAAATCATTTATTTTTAATTTAATCAGTCGTTCTTAATAGAAAGAGCACGGATTGCGTTAAGAACTGCAATAACCATAACTCCTACGTCGGCGAAAATTGCTGCCCACATATTTGCAATTCCAAGTGCTCCAAGGACTAGGCATATCAGCTTTACTCCGATTGCAAAATAGATGTTCTCATATACTATCCTAATACACTTTCTGGAAATTCTGATAGCAAGAGATATTTTAACCGGATCATCATCCATAAGAACAATGTCAGCAGCTTCAATCGCTGCGTCAGATCCAAGTGCTCCCATCGCTATTCCGATATCTGCTCTTGAAAGAACCGGTGCATCGTTAATTCCATCACCTACAAATGCAAGTTTTTCCTTTTCGCCCTTTTGTCCAAGGAGTTCTTCAACCTTTGTAACCTTGTCAGCCGGAAGAAGCTCGCTGTAAACTTCCGAAATATTCAGCTCTTTTGCCACAGAATCTGCAACGCTCTTCATATCACCAGTAAGCATGACTGTCTTCGTAACACCGTTTTGGTGGAGCTCTTCAATTGCCTTTGCAGCAGTCTTCTTGATTCTGTCCGAAATGAGGATATGACCCTCATATTCTCCATCAATCGCAACATGTACAATAGTGCCGGTGCTATGGCAGTCTGCATATTCAATTCCAAGAGATTTCATAAGCTTGGAATTTCCAACAGCAACTTTGCTTCCATCAACAACTGCTGTTACACCGTTTCCACTTATTTCCTTAATATCCGAAACTCTTGATTTATCTAGCTCTTTGCCGTAAGCCTTGATAATGCTCCTGCTTATCGGATGTGATGAGTAGCTCTCTGCAAGGGCTGCCGTCTCAAGAATCAGCTCTTTTTCCTTCTTATTATGATGAACCCCTATGACCTCAAAAACTCCCTCTGTCATCGTTCCCGTCTTATCAAATACAACAGTCTTCGTCTGCGCAAGAGTTTCAAGATAATTCGAGCCTTTTATCAAAATACCATTCTTACTAGCTCCGCCTATTCCGGCAAAAAAGCTAAGTGGAATACTGATAACAAGCGCACATGGACAGCTAATTACAAGGAAGGTCAATGCTCTGTATATCCACTGTCCCCAGATTGGTGATATCCCTATAATAATGCTGACAATCGGCGGTATTATTGCAAGAGCTAAAGCGCTGTAACAGACTGCAGGTGTATAAATCCTTGCAAATTTTGAAATAAAATTCTCGGATTTAGATTTCTTCGAGCTTGCATTTTCAACAAGATCAAGAATCTTTGAAACGGTTGATTCTACAAAAGCCTTCGTCGTTCTAATCTTGATAACACCAGTATTGTTGATACATCCGCTTATTACCTCGTTACCGGACTCTGCTGTTCTTGGAACGCTCTCACCAGTTAGCGCACTTGTATTAAGTGTTGTATTTCCCTCAGTAATAACTCCGTCAATCGGAATCTTCTCTCCGGGCTTAACTACAATAATGCTTCCAACAGCTATTTCATCAGGATCAACCTGCTTTAGCTCACCATTTTCCTCAATATTTGCGTAATCAGGTCTGATGTCCATCAGCTCTGAAATATTGCGCCTGCTCTTACCAACAGCATAGCTTTGGAACAACTCTCCTATCTGATAAAAGAGCATTACAGCAACTGCTTCCATATAATCTCCAAGAAGCACCGCTCCTACAGTAGCAACCGCCATAAGAAAATTCTCATCAAATACCTGTCTGTTTAAAATTCCTTTAACAGCCTTTTTGAGAATATCGTATCCAATTGTAAGATAAGGAATCAGGTACAATATGCCTTTTATCATTCCTGAAACAGGTATAATTTCTATAAACACCATAAGAATCAGTGTCATAAAAATTCTTGCTAAAACCTTCTTTTGCTTCTTTGTCATAGTTGACCTCATCATTTTCTATGTGTTAGTGGTAAAAAAGCTTCTGTAAGTATTAGTTACTTATGTATAAATGAAAGCCTCTCAAAATCCGTCAATTATCAGAAATAAATCTCGCAGTCATCCTCAACCTTTTTGCAGTTTTTTAGGACATCCTTCATAACTGTCTTAATTTCTGTATTCTCTTCAAAATCAACTGCCATCTTAAGTGTCATAAAATTTACAGTCGCATCCTTAACACCGTTTGTATTCCTTGCTGCCTCTTCCATCTTGTTTGCACAATTTGCACAGTCAACTTCAATCTTATATGTCTTTGTCATAGTTTTGTCTCCTCGGCTCTTGGGTTATTTGTATTTCGAAGTAGTAAAGCAACTTGCTTTATTTGTTCATCTGAACAATTATTCATATGTTCTGATAAAAATATACCCTACTAACATTTAGTTGTCAATAGGGTTTAACTTAATTTGTTATCTTATCAATATCCTCTACTTCACGTATCAGCTTTTGGGACAAAAGAAATGCAGCCGCTAAAGGTATAAGTCCGATAAGGATGCCGAAGGTCATAAAATACTTTACGCCCAGGACTCCAAGAAGAATTCCAATAGAAAAATTGATTATCGTATATCCATAGAACTTAGCTTTATCTTTGTGTTCAGGTTTCTTCGTATATATGTATTCAGCAAGTGCAGTTGAAGCCTGTCTGATATTATTAGTTGAAAAAATCGTTGCACATCTGTACTTACCAACGCCGCAGTATACCGACCACTGCATGGCAGAAATAATAAATACCGGGTAAAGTGCGATAACATTATTCATATTAACGGGAATAAAACAACATAAGACAAGTCCAAATGCTTCGAGAACAATACAACCTTTTCGAAAATCCGTATTAGTATATTTAGGAACAAGCGTAGCAATAATAAGTGTAGCAGCATATAGCACAAAAGCTCCAAGCCTTATTAGCACATCCATAAACTCACCATCAACCAGGTGCGCTGCCATTTCCATCATATTTCCAGTCTGCGCCGACCCAAAATTCCCTCCTCGAAGATATACCGCATATCCTCCAAGAACGCCTCCAACCATAGCCATCAGCCAGTGAACACGGCGTTCCAAAATCACATTACTCTCACTACTTGCAGAATCAGTACTGCTCATTTATTTATCAACTCCAAACTTTAAAATATTCAAAACAACTAAATTATATTTCTGCGGCCTACAGAAGTCAAAATGATTTCGATATTTTTTATCAAACAGATCATCGATTCTCTCACCACATGGAACCTTTTTTTCCAATAAGCGAATCGTCTGAAGTACAGATATGTATTTACTACATTTCCCCTTCTCTTCTTTTATCTTATCTGAAATCTCAGATAATTTATTTTTTCCATTTGCAATAAGCTTACACTTGATCCGCATAAGATAAGAAGTATAATACTCATAAGTATTATAGATGTCTATTCGCTCTGAATATCACTCACCTTATAAAGATATATCGCATAAGCAGCGCAAATAACAACAAATATGGCAACAATCTGAATATTTGCTGTATTACTTATCGGTGCTGAAAAGCTTGAAGAAAGATTAAATATAAAATGAAATGCTATGCAAATGTTAATGCTGCCTGTCAGATTGAAAATGAGTGCCAGTACAATACCTATAGCAATTGCTGCCACAATTTGCAGAAGCTGATCTATTCCGGAATAACCATTTAACAGATTTACGATATGACCTGCCCCAAACGTAACGCCGCTGATGATTATCGCGAGCTTGGTATTGTAGTCCTTAGAAAGAGCTGTGAAAAGAAGTCCTCTAAATACTATCTCTTCAACTATAGCCGCAAATAGCATCTCTCCTGTCAAAACAACCATAGTTATAGCCGAAAGGCTGCTATCAAAACCGCCAATTGCATTTAAAGCTATGAGGATAACAAGCGGAATATAGTAAAGAGCTTTCTTTGCGCCTTCATCTGACGGCTTAGTAAGTCCAACTTCCTTTGCCATGTCATTCTTCCTGATCGCCATGAAAAGACACAGCATCACTATTCCAATAGTAAGAACTGCAGCCGAATCAGAAATACCAAATACTTCCGAAAGATTTAGTCCTATAGTTCCTGCAAAAACGTAAAAGATTATCCATACAAGAGCGTATCCAACAGGTTTTTCTGCGCGAAGTTTATCCATTTTCATAAGTCTCTCCATTCAATTTGCGTTATTTTAATTTAGATTAGAAATGCAATTTCGTTTTATTATACTGCAAAAGTTCGCCCGGCGGCGAACTTTTGCACAGCTGCGTTTTTTATTCTTAGTACAAAAGGTTGCCCCACGGCGAACTTTTGCACAGTTTAACATAAAGAAGGCGTGTTTGGAATACTTTTCCGCACACGCCTTCGAAAATTATTATATTAGCTCTTTTTCCTAATAAAATTAGTTATTGATCTTTCTCTTACGTCTTCCTGCGATAACTGTAGCTGCTGCAAGACCAGCACATGAAATAATGATTCCCATTCTTGCCATGCTATTTGTTGAATCGCCTGTCTGACCGTCTCTAAATGCGCCAAGTACTGCAGGATCCTCTTCGAGAGTTCTCGTAGCTCCAAGTACTTCAGGCTCCTGGGCTACTGTTCTGGTTACTCCAAGTACTGCTGGCTCTGCTGCTAAAGCAACAGGTGTCTCAGTAATAGTTGTCTCTGTGGTCGTTGGAGTATCAGGTGTAGATGGGGTATCTGGGGTTTCAGGAGTCTCGGGTGTTTCTGGAGTCTCTGGAGTTTCTGGGGTCTCTGGATCTTCAATATCTTCGCTCCAACTTGATGAAGTCTTTGTCTTTTTCTGTGACTTTGTCTGCATAGTATAACTTACAGATGATGAAGTAGTAGGGGTAGTGATATCTTCTTTTCTAGTCACCATATTGCTTCCTGTATAGGAATGGAATTCACAGTCATTGTTAACAAAAGTATTAGAAACAGATCTTCCCTCAGTCGGTGAACCATTACCTACTCCGCCTCTTGCCTCAACTGATGCTTCAGGTGCAATCAATGTCCCATAAAAATTTCCGAGAAGAACATTTCCTGAGTAACCAGACAGATTCCAAAAAACATGGTTTGTAAAAAACACCTTATCAGTTACTTCTGTATCATTAACAAATAATTTATAGTTACAAAGTTTAATTGAAGTATCATTTTCGGTTGCATCATCTGAAACACTTATATTCAAATTAACAATACAAATCTGATTTTCATCTGTAAGATAAATTTTAAGGCAATTATTAAGATCAGTATTCTCTATACTCTTTGGATTTGTTGTAATATCTGTAGAACTTAATGTTATATCAACATTAGCATAAAGTACATCAACGCTACTATTTCCATCAGCTATATCAGCAAGAAGCTGAGAATTTGCCTTTATTGAATCAATTACTTGATTCCCTGAATTATCATCCCAGATAACATCACAATTTGAATTACTTATGGCATCACTACTTAATTCATCTGATAATTCGCTTACCTTATCTATTACCTGCTCAACTGTTTGATCTGTAAATTGCTGTCTATCGGTTGTTGTTTTGCTTACATTATCTAATTTTGTATTATTTCCCATGACATCTGAAACAGTATATGTACCATCTCCATTATCAGTAAATTTTACAATATATCTACCATCATTAGGTTTATTTGTAAGGCTCTCTCGATAGGATTTAAATGCAGAACTTTTGGCATCTGTTAAATTTTGGTCATATCGAAATAACTCATAACCCTCCGGAACAACAAGTGTTGCAGAAGAGTCCACATTAACTGCACTTCCTGATGGATTAGTGATTGCTTCTGTATATATTTTATAATCTGCTCCATTATCCAAATTGCTGCTTATTGAATGATTGAGCGTCAAATTACCTGTAGCAATACTACTTTGTATATCATTATTCACCGTAACTTCATTCGCAACAACGCCATAATTTCCAATTAGTGCAAGGATGCTGTTAAGGTTCTCATTGCCTGTTGTTATTTCCTTTCCGTCCCTATCGCAAAGCTTATATACAGTCTGGGAAGTAGTCGTTGTTTCGCCTGTTGTTTCATTTTTTACTTCTGTATATATTACCCATGATGTAACAGTAGTAACAACTGTATCACCATTCGCATTTGTACCAGTAGTAACTTCTGTTGATGTTGGATTTATGCTTGTATATGTCGTGGTAGTAGTCGTTGTCGTAGACCCATCGTCATTAGTAACAGGTTCAGGTGCCGAAGCTGAGCTTTCATACTTAGTATCATCTGTCAAATCTGCTGGGACATCAGAAATTGCAACATTTACAGGATCAGAAACAATAGATGCATCTGTTACTGTTGTAGCAGTATTTCCACTAGATGACCCATCTGCATTAATCGTTGTATCCGAAACAGTCTGTGTTCCAGAACCATCTACATTACTTGTTGTGTCTGAATATGTTTGTGTTCCAGAGCCATCTGCATTTGTCTGAGTAGTTGTTGATGTATTTGTTTTGGTCTGATCATCATATTCTGTATCAACAGTAACCTGGGTCGTAGTACTTCCGTCATCACCTTTTGTCTGTGTTATAGTTGTTGTCTGTGTTCCATCTCCATGAGTTTCATCAGTAACCTGTCCTTTACTAATAGACTCCGATGATCCTGATGAATGAGTCTCAGTTGTTACAGGAGCTTCAGTTGTTTCCGCCTGTGGCTCTGGTGTTGTTTCTGTTGTTGGAACTTCGTCTGCATATACACTTGGAATGTTTACGGCAAGAGTTGACATTGAAACGGTTGCTACTGAAATTATGGTTGCTATGTTCTTTACAAGATTCTTTCTTCTCATGACTGCTCCTTTGTGTAATCAGATTGGTTTCATTTATTTCTTAAACGTTTTCTGTAGTGTAACAAATGAGTCATCATAGAAACTATCATAATTTGGTTTATTTTTGATTTTTCTGATATTTTTTAAAAAATAGATAATTTTGTACGTAAAAAGGTGTACTGAAATTAATCTCAGTACACCTTAATCACAAAAAGCCAAACATAAAATCACGTTCTATTGTTTGAAAGTTCAAAATAAAACATTATTCAAGGAGCCTTTTAACACTAAGTCTTTGTTCAAATTCATCCATTGGCATTGGTTTTGCATACAAAAAGCCCTGTATCATATCGCAGTTGGCATTTAGAAGGAAATCCCTCTGAACTTCAGTTTCAACTCCCTCAGCTATAACCTTCATATCCAATTCGCCTGCCATATTTATGATATTGGCAATAAGAACACGGTCCTTGTGTCCTTCTTTCTCATTACCAATCTCACTGATAAATGAACGATCAAGCTTTAAAACATCAACTGAAAGGTTCTTAATTAGATTTAGTGATGAATATCCAGTGCCAAAATCATCTATTGATGTTGCGATTCCGCATTTCTTTAGCTCTGAAAAGACATATGTCATAATAGGATATTCTTCAGAATCAACCGTTTCAGTAAGCTCAATCTCAATATACTTTGGATCAATTTGATACTGTGCAAGCACTGCCATGATATCTTTTACCAGATTCTGATTCTGTAAATTCCATCTGGAAAAATTAACTGATATCCTTACAGGTTCAATTCCCTTAGCAAGCCAATTAGAAATGCAAATGCATGTCTGCCTCAGTATCTCAAAATCAAGTTTACAAATTGTTCCGTCCTGTTCAAGAATAGGAATAAACTGAGCAGGAGGTACGATTCCTCCATTATGATTCCACCTGGCAAGCGCCTCTGCGCCGCATATCTCACCAGTTCTTACAATTACCTTTGGTTGGAAAAATGGTACAAATTCCTTATTTTCAAGGCTCTTACCAAAGTCTACAATAATTTTTTGCCCCGTAAGAATCTTTTGAGATATCTTTTCATTATAAAAAACATATGGCTTATGATAAATCTGTTTGGCAGCCTGATATGCAACAGAAATAGGAAGCATAACTTCTGATGGTGAATCAAGCTTATCCGGAAGCTCATAAATTCCAGCCGTAGCACTAAGTGAAACAAGTCTTACCCCGGCCTCTGTCTCAACCTGAAGCTCAATATTTGAAAAGAAGTGGATAAATTCCTGACGCCTTTCTCTCTCGATAAATGCCATGAAATTGTCACCGCCAAGCCTTCCTATAATCTCCCCATCACCTGCAAAAGACATGAGCTTTCTGGCATACTGAATCATTATCTCATCGCCTTTATTGTACTTTACTATCTTATTTATATACTTAAAATTCCTTGTATTAAGATAATAAGCGTCATAACAACCAATGCGTCCCGTAGCCATAACCTTGGCAATATGCTGCATATAAAGCTTTATATTTGGAAGACCGGTCATCGTATCATGAACCATAATCGACCGAACCATTCCGGCAAGACGCGCCCTCCCTGCATAAGAAAATACAATCTGCGCAATCAGGCTAAGCACATCTTCAATATCCTCACAAAAATACTCTCCCTCATAAGGATATATTTTGATCGTAACCTCTCCGCCCTCATCTGTCCTGAATTTCTTTTTAAAAGAGTCCTCGTAATTAACGACACCACTTGATGAATATAAAGTCTCTGCCTTATGCTCTCCTCCAAGAAGAACCGGATTAGGAGGTGCATTAAGCTCAGTAGTCATAAGCCCAATGCCAAGCAGTTTGGCAATAGGCTCAAGAGCAGTTTCACTCACCTTAAAGAAAGCTATCGGATCAAGTTCTGTATATGTATATTCACTGATCAAAGTTTCAATAGCATTTCTTAAGCTCTTTTGTCTGGCAGATTCCTTCACAGGATACTTTACTGTGTGCGTCATATACAACCTCATCGTAATACTTGATAATACGTTATCTTAAACGTTTTCGATAAAGATATTATATATAGAGAAGCAGCGAAAATCCACTTAAATTCTTTGGCAATTTTTCACAAAAAAATAACTCATTTCTTGTACTTATAGAACCCCTCACCGGTCGACATTCCAAGTTTACCCTCATCAATATAACCCTTTAGCATCTTGGACATACCCTTGAAGTTATATGGTGCGAGGAACGAAGGAAGCTTAACATACATCTGCACAATATTGTAAGCAGTCGTAAGACCTACCGTATCGAGAATTCTAAATGGTCCCTTCGGAGCTCCTGTGCCCAGCGTCCATGCCTTATCAATACTTTCAGGGTCTGAAATTCCATTTACATACAGATCCATTCCTGAGAAAAGAAGTGGAATAAGCATGGAATTAAGTAAATAGCCTGATTTCTCTTTCTTAACAGGAAGCGGAACCATTCTGATATCGGCAGCAAATTCCATTACCTCATCAAAATAATGCATATCAGTCTTACTCTGTACCATTACCTCAGCTGTATTATTCTTCCAGATTGAATTTGCAAAATGAAGTGAAAGGTATTTATCAGCTCTTCCGGTATACTTTGCAAACTTTGACGGAAGCATAGTTGACGAATTCGTTACTACTATAGTCTTTGCAGGAAGAAGCGAAGCCATCTTATTATAGAAATCTATCTTCTGCTGTTCATTCTCGGCCATTGACTCAATAACAAGATCTGCATCTGCAACAGCCTTACCAAGGTCAAGTTCGAGCTTGATATTCTTATATGCATCTTCAGACTTCTTAAGACAAGCTTCCTTGTCAAAAGAATCATAATCAGCAATTCCACGTGCCCAAGTGCCAGGTGTCTGTCCCTCTGGAGTTGCCATCTGCGAAATAGTATCAGCATACACCTGTCTTAGGTGATCCAGCTTTGGCTGAGTTCTTGTAATGCTGCTCTCACTTCGCAGCCAAATCGTAACATTAAATCCGCAATAAGCACTCTGATATGCTATCTGACTTCCAAGTACACCACCGCCCGCAATAACAATGTTCTTCATTCTGCCATACCTCCGTTAGTATGCTGGTTAATAATTCACAATAGTATTTCTGTTACTTAATACTATATTATAAAAAAATACCACAATCAATCAAAATGCTTCCATTATTATAGTAATTATCAATAAATACTCATCTTTATCTAAAAACTTTTTATGTCTTTTGCCCTATCAAAAAAGTTATTTTGATATTGAAATTTAAATTCATCAGTGCTACTATAATAGAACATCCGTTCTCGAACATATTTTCTTATTATACATAATTTTTGAACTTATGCAACACAAATATTTGAAAGGAGCCTTCATGGAGCACATATATCTCTGCATTGATTTGAAATCTTTTTTTGCATCAGTAGAATGCGCAGAGCGCGGTCTTGACGCTATGACTACCAATCTTGTCGTAGCTGACCCAGACAGAGGCAGAGGCACAATCTGCCTTGCAATCACACCTGCCATGAAGGCTCTTGGCATCAAGAACCGCTGCCGTGTTTTCCAGATTCCGGAGCATGTTAAGTACATAATGGCTTCGCCTCGCATGCAGCTTTATATAGATTATTCGGCAAATATTTACGCCATTTATTTAAGGTATATTTCCAAGGATGATATTCAGGTTTATTCAATTGATGAGGCATTTCTTGACGTCACCAAA
Organism: uncultured Butyrivibrio sp.; assembly: GCA_964549585.1. Taxonomy (GTDB): domain Bacteria; phylum Bacillota; class Clostridia; order Lachnospirales; family Lachnospiraceae; genus Butyrivibrio. The sequence goes on from CAZJWA010000009.1 coordinate 67,323, forward strand.
TATCTTGATCTGTACCGTATGGATGCCAGGGAAATCGGTATCATGATAATGAGTGACATTTATAATGAAATGCATATCCGTGCTACCTGCGGTATTGGTACTAATTTATATCTTACCAAGATTGCACTTGATATTACCGCCAAGCACTCTCCTGATTTCATAGGATATCTTGATGAAAAAAAATATTGTGCTACGCTTTGGAATCATAAACCACTAACTGATTTTTGGCGCATTGGCCCCGGAACAGCGAGACGCCTTGGAACCTTTGGAATCACAACAATGGGTGAAATAGCACACACTGATGAATCTATGCTCTACAAATATTTTGGAATGGATGCTGAATATCTAATTGACCATGCCTGGGGACGAGAGCCCACTACTATCGCCGAAATCAAGGGCTACAAGGCGTCTTCAAATTCTCTCTCAAGCGGGCAGGTTATGCTACGCGATTATAGCTATGATGAAATCATTGTCATAGTCAAAGAAATGACAGAGCTACTCGTTCTTGATCTTATCGATAAAGGTCTTGTGACTGATAATATCTCGCTCTATATTGGTTATTCCAAGGATACAGTCAGAGGAACAGGAGGTTCCTGCACTCTCACATCTGCAACGGATTCTCTAAAGATTCTTACATCAAAGCTTCTTGAAATATATGAAAGCCATACTTTTAGGGAGATACCTATAAGGCGCGTCGCTATCTCTTTTAACAATGTCGAAGACGTGGCATATGAGCAGTACGATATCTTCTCTGACCCAGCAGAGCTTGAAAAGGAGCGCAAGGTTCAGTGCGCTGTTCTCGACATTAAGCGAAAGTATGGAAAGGGCTCTATCATTAAAGGAATGAATCTCTTGCAGGAAGGCACTACCATGCAGCGAAATCATCAGATTGGAGGGCATAAAAGTGGCTTATAACAAACGTGCTGACAGAGCAAAGCTCTTTGCCCCATATGATGCACTTAAAGGGTACCGTGAAGCGCTTATCGCAAAGGAAAAGATTATTGTTCCAAGGAAAGACCTCTCTGAAGAAGTAAAGGATGATCTCGATATCAAATTCAGACAGCTTCATGTACGGGATATCATTACTGTCGTCTATTATGAAAATGATCAGTATATAAAAATAACTGGCATGATCTCCAAAATAGAGGAGACCAGCCGGACCATTCAAATTGTTGATACAAGACTGTCATTTGATGATATCTGCAGTATTGAAGCAGATTTTCTTTAAGCAAATTTCTAGAAGCCACCATTTTGATAGGCTCTTGCTATCACATATGATGGTTCATAAAACGCGCTACAATTATAATTGTCAATTACATCGCATAAAGGGTCATTATAAACTCGTATAACACCATCTACGTAGTTTTCCTTCGTCACTAATGTATCAGTAATCAACCGCTTATATACTTTTCCCATTTGTATTGGAGTCGGAATGATTTTTGCGAGATTTGAATCCACATCCGTAACATCAAACTCACCGTGCTCAAGCTTATAATCTTTAATCCAATCATCTTCTACTTTCAGAGGATTTTCACAATGCAAGACATTTGCAACGCTAATCAAATGAAGCAGATTTTCTTTTCCAATTGTATTAACGACATACTTATTTTTTTGATGAATATGTCTAGCAACTCTTTCAATCATATAGCAAATAAAGTATAAATCATCGTTTTTGATTTCTTCATCTTCAAAATAAATGTTCTTCAAAAGCACTCACTCCCTTCAAAATGTAAGGTTTGTAATGCCTTATCAGTACGAAATACAATCTGATGTGTAGGATATTTGAATTTTACAAGTTCCCAAAACGCTTCTTTTGTAATTCTTTCTTCCATATAATCTTCTACATAATCCCAAATCTGATCATCTGCCATCGGGCCTTCGACTATATCATAATTATGCTCAGTACCTCGTCTGCAATCCACAACAAACTGAAGCCACTCATCTGTCATTTCTTTATAGCTTAACATCATCAACGAATCATCTAGATTATATGAATACTTACTAACAATTGATTCTCCATGCCTTGTTATAGCCCATCGCTTAGCTTGCTGTTCAATATTTGTACAGTAAAAGCCGTAACCAAAATCCTTATAAAAACCATTCTGTATTATTCGAGGATTAGCTACTTCAACATTACTGCCATGGTAAATAGTCTCCAACATCCTCACCTCTGATTCTTCCTATAGCTGAATTTACATCCTTAATCTTGCGACTTCGCAGGCTTCTTCATAGAAGCTGAAAAGGTGATAAGCTTTGCTTTTCCAAGAGCAACCATTATTGCAGGAATGAAGATGAACTGAATAATTATTCCGGGAATTGCGGTAATTATTGCGCCTGAAAGGAATGCCTGTAGTGTAAAACTTCCGCCACGGATATTCATAAGAATATACATTGCAACTCCCCAGACAACTCTTCCGGAAATCATTGCTATAATCATTGAACGGAACAAACTTACTGTGCATTTCCACTTTGATCTGTTATAGAAAAAGCCAATTACAGCACCGTAGGTTCCGAGCTCAAACATCATCGCAATTGCTGTAGGAAACAGTGGTGGCATTCCAAATGTAAGAGAACGAAGGATTGGAAGAACCAGACCAACTACAAGACCGTACTGCCATCCGCAGATGAGTCCGCAAAGAAGAACCGGAATATGCATAGGAAGAAGCATGCTTCCTATCTGCGGAATCTGGCCTGTTATCATCGGAAGAATAAATCCAATAGCCATAAACATTGCTGATAATGATAGTTTCTTAAGATTGTTTTTCATTTGTTTACCTCGCCTTATTATTAGGTAGTGTCAAATTCACTACCATTTTTTATTTCCTAAACCTTTATTTTTCAAGG
>CAZJWA010000010.1:0-69759 GCA_964549585.1 uncultured Butyrivibrio sp.
ATCAACGGATTGCAGCCTTTTATCATTATTTACTGTCAAAGATGGGATTATATCATTACAAAAGTCATATGTATTTATTTTTTTGTTAATTCAAATACTTTTTAAGTCAAAAACTCTCCACATCATTTTCTAAGAAAAGAATTCTCTTTTTCCGGAAGCTTGTCATCGTCCTTTATAAATCGTTCTGCCTTCATATGAAGATCATACTTATCGCGAAGAACTGCTAACTTTGACATCATTTCTGAAGCATGATGAACATCAAGCGCCGCCTGATCTCTCCACTGATCAATCAGCATAACCACTTCCGGATTATCAAGCGGCTGAAAGTACTCGTATCTCTCATTTCCTTCTTCACTTCTAATTAAATCCGCTATTCCACTCTTTTCCATTTCACTGGCAAATTTTCTTGCGTTTCCATTTACCCCGGTATAATACAGATTAATCGTTATGCTCATAGATGTTCTCCTTATCTTGTTTCAAACACTTGTTCCGAACTATTGTTCGTGTTATACTCATAAAGTATTGCACCATGATAGCATTTATGCTATCATAAATTTATCAAGAATGGAATAGAAATGTATACAATAGAATTTTATCAAAAGGCAAATGGCAACTCAGAAATATTTGATTATTTAGAATCATTAAGACTTCAATCAAAAACCAATAAAGATAAAAGAATACAATTTAAGCAAGTATCGCTATACATTCAGCTACTTCAAGAAAACGGAACATACTTGCCCGAAAATATAACCAAGCATATTTCTGAAGGAATATGGGAACTCCGTCCTGGTAATAATCGTATTTTCTATTTTTCTTGTGAAAAAGACACTTTTGTTCTCTTACACAGTTTTCGAAAAAAGACTCAAAAAACGCCATTACGCGAAATCTCACGTGCTAAGGCTGAACGTGATGATTATTTATTAAGAAAGGAATCTAACTACCATGACAAATTGGAATGATTATAAAAAATATGTAAAAGAAACTGATCCTAATTGTAAAGCCGATCTTGAAGAAGTCGAAGCGGTTGCCAAAGTAATAAGTGCTATTGTCGCAAAACGAACAGAAATGGGAATAAGCCAACGTGACCTAGCGGCTCTATGCAATGTTCCACAATCGTCTGTTGCAAGAATAGAATCATTTAAAACCACTCCCAAACTCGACACTATAATTAAAATCATGTCTCCTCTTGGTCTGCACTTAACAGTTACCGGCTAATCTAGTTGCTCTTTTTCCACAAAAATTCAAAATGCTTTCATATTCTCAAGCATCCACAATCCGCTATCTGACATATCATCCTTAGTCCAGTCTGACATTTTGGTGCAGGAAGGCTTAATAAGTGCTGATGTTTCGTCCTTATTTGAAAGATTCCACTGACAACAACTAAGTCCATTTGAATCAATAAGCTCCATCCATTTATTTGCCTGCTCTTTATCTATCTGTCCATTTCCAGATGCATCGCAAATACCAAATTCTGTTACAAATACAGGAAGTCCGCCGTCGATAGCATTCTGCGTCTGTTGTCTAAGAGCATCTGTGTGAGTTGCTGCATAGAAATGAAGCGCATACATAATATTAGTCTGATCATCAATAGGATCCGCTGCTACCTTATCAAGCTCCTGAGACCATGTCGGAGTACCTACGATAATTACTGCGTTCGGAGCATTCTTATGAATAATTGGAATGATATCTTCGGCATATGATTTAATATCGCCCCATGTTGTCCCGCCATTTGGTTCATTACAAATTTCATAAAGTACATTATCATACCTGCAATATTTTAAAGACATTTCGTCAAAAAAGTCTTCGGCCTGATCTATATATGTATTCGGATTTCCATCGCTAAGGATATGCCAGTCAATTATCGCATACATATCATTTGCCGCAGCCGCATTAACGCCCGTATCAATTATCTTCTTGAGCTTCTCCTGCGAAGCAGTGTCCGAATTACAATAGCCACCTGACTCATCTGTGTACATGGCAAGGCGAATGCAATTTATCTTCCAATTGCTATGCATATAGCTAATGGAATCCTTAGTCACATACCCCGGAAACCACGCTATGCCATGCGTACTAACACCTTTAAGCTGAACCTGAGCTCCGCTTTCATCACAAAGCTTTCCACCTGAAACGTTAAGTGCACCGTAATAGCCATCGCTTCTGGCAGAGGTATTTGCCCCGCACGCTGTAATCAATGTTAATATTACTGTCAGAACCTGAATTATTCGCCTTATTTTCATCTTCTCTCCCCATCAAAAAAGATCTTTATTAGTTTATCTAAGTTGCCAAAAAGCAACAGCGCTTGCCGCTGCAACATTTAATGAGTCTACTCCTTTAGTCATTGGAATGCGTGCCGTATAATCACTTTGTTCGAGGGTCTCTGGTAGTAAACCCTCTCCTTCATTTCCAAGAATGATAGCAAGCTTGTCTTCACTGCATAATTTCTTATCATCTATTGAAACGGACCTATCCTTAAGCGCCATCGACACTGTCGCAAATCCCATATCATGAAGGAGCTTCATACCGTCAAAGGGCCACGATATTTCTTTTGACAAAAAAGTCCATGGAATCTGGAACACGGTTCCCATGCTCACTCTTACTGCTCTTCTATAGAGCGGGTCGCAGCATCCTCTTGTCAGAACTACGCCGTCCATGGAAAGAGCTGCTGCAGATCTTATTATTGCACCAATATTGGTTGGATTCTCTATCGTATCTAAAATGACTATCCTTCGTTTACCCTCGCAAATGCTTTCGAAACTTGGAAGCTCTTTTCGCCTCATTGCACAAAGCATACCTCTTGTAAGATTAAAGCCCCTGATTTTCACAAGAACATCCATCGGCGCCACATATACAGGAGCATTTCTGCTTCTTTCAATGATTCCTGCTGCCTGCCCTTTTATCATTTCGGGTGTCATAAAAAAAGATACTGGCTCGTAGCCTGCAGCTAGTGCGCGCTCTATCACATTTGGACTCTCCGCTATAAAAAGTCCCAAATCCGGTTCACTAATTGTCTTAAGCTGCGGCTCATTAAGCCTTGAATATATATCCAGCTCTTTTGAATCAAAATCCGTTATTTCAATTATAGTTCTTCTATCATCAAAGTCTATTTTCGACATCTTTAACCTCTTTACCAAGACAATATTCTAGAAGCGCGATACGATTAGCGCTCGTTTGAATGGCTTATAACCCAGAAATTCTACTTCACAATGAGTAAAAGAAATATTCTGCTACGCAATCAATAAAAGATAAATATCAGCTACCTATCAATAAATGAAAAATTGATTATTACCACAAATCATGTATACTTCAAATGTTATGAATTTTATTTTATTAAGGTGGTTATCTTGTCCAAAAAAATCATTAGATACTTAACATCTGTCATATTTATTGTAGGAATGCTTGCAGCGTCACAGATTCTAAAACATGAAGAAATTATATTTCCTGAAATGCTTGCCATTGTGATTGGCCTTTTTGCTGCAGATTCAAGACCATGGAACATTACTGGAATCAAACTACTTATAATAATGAGTATATCATCAATTGCAGGTCTTATTATCAGTTTATTTATGCCGGGCTCTCTTTTCATAAAGATAGCAGCCGCTCTTATTACTGCAACCTTCATCTATTTCGTCTCAAAGACCAGGCTCACGCCGCTCATTTCAGCAATTGTTCTACCCGTTATGCTTTCCGAAAAAAGCATCGTTTACCCTATAGCTGTGTTTATCATGGTGCTCCTCGCGGTACTAATTGCCTTTCTTATGGAAAAAGAAGCTCTGACTTCAAAAAAAAGTCACACATACAGCACTGAAGACGTCTGCACATGTGACCATAAAAGATGGATTATTCAACTTATTTTGCTTCTAATTTATATTGGAATTCTAATGTCGCTTAGCCAAACTTTTCTGTTTGTTCCACCGCTCATCGTTTCATACTTCACAATTGGTGAAATAGGACTGCTGGAGTCGGATAGTTCAAATGATGAAATAGTTGGTCATTCATTTGCAAAGAATATCCCAAATGACGAAATAGTTGGTCATTCATTTGCAAAGAATATCCCAAATGATATGAAAGCTTCTCACATAAAATCAGACAGCAAGATGATTATTCGAGAACATATCATAACAACTTTACAAAAGCTCTGCCCACTTATCCTGATTATGCTCTCTGCCTCAATTCTTGGTACCTTTGCCAGGCTCATACTAACGCAGCACTTCGGTTTTTCAATGATTATTTCAGGTTCTATTGCTGCCGCAATTTTAATACTGATAATGCGCGGTCTAAAGACCTTTTTCCCGCCAGCAGGAGCACTTCTTCTGCTTCCATATCTTCTTCCACTTAATAATCTTGTTTTCTATCCAATAAAGACATTTATTGGATTTATCAGCATGCTTCTACTGCTTAAAATTAGCATCCTGATAAGTCATGGCAGATAGTTTCTTACCTGCATGCCCCACTTTTACCTCTCCCGGACAAGTTTAGGGGGCATGGCGACTCATTCTGTCTCTCAAATCCCACCATTTTCTCACGCGCATGCCCCACTTTTACCTCTCCCGGACAAGTTTAGGGGGCATGGGCGGCTCATTCTGCTTCTCAAATTCCACTATTTTCTCACGCGCATGCCCCACTTTTACCTCTCCCGGACAAGTTTAGGGGGCATGGGCGGCTCATTCTGCTTCTCAAATTCCACTATTTTCTCACGCGCATGCCCCACCTCCACGCCTTCTGGATTGGTTTAGGGGGCATGGGCGACTCATTTCGCCTCTCAAATCCCACTATTTTCTCACGCGCATGCCCCACCTTTATGCCTTCCGGACTAGTTTAGGGGGCATGGCGACTCATTTCGCCTTCAAGGAATCTCAGATCCCGCCTTCAGCAAATCAAGTCATGCCCCCTACCAATATATTAATCAAATAGACTTACTATCTCTGATTCACTCATCTCCTGCGCCGGATTAAAGTGCTCCGATGCCAGATACCTATAGATGGAGTTTTGAAGTGCACGCGCTTCCGGGTACCGTAAAATTGTCTTAAGCTCCATAGCTGAAAATAGAATTCTTGCCTTTCCGCACCTAAACTCAAAGAGCTGAGCCATGTGACGAAGTTTTGAATAGCTGTCCATTTCCGTGATAACCCCGTCTATCCTATCCGGAATTTCCACCGCCCACTTTGAAGCCATCGGCCACCACTGATAGCCAGTATAGAAGTCAGTAGGAAAACCATCAAAAACAGGATGCTTTTCATCAATAAGCTGCCCCATAGTTCCCTCTTGCGAAGGGAACGTTCCAACTGACCAGAAATCCGTTGTAAACTGAGTCTTAACAGCAGAAGGAATCACCTCTTTAACGTTAGAGGGATTAAAATAAATAATTCCTCCATCTTCAATAATCTTATGACAGGTATAGTCAAATTTCTCTGCCTCATAAACGCCCTCAGGATATGCTACTTCTTCATTTGGATACACCCAAATATCATATGAATTTCTGCAACCACTTTCTACCATATCACTTACAGCTAAAGGTTTTCCAATAGCTCTATTTTTCAAAGCTGGTTCATCCTCTACCATTCCATTTACAGCAAAAGAATTCCCATTAACTTCATCTCCTAAAGCTGCTTCTTCAAGTACATCTGCCTCTATAGTCAAATGCTTTGAAGTGCAAAAGCCTTCAAGCATAAAGCTTACAACTCCGGCATCGTAAAGCTCTCCCGGCATAATATCGACATCACAAACACTCTCATTTGCTAAAACGCTCCCCTCATCAGAAATGATTCTCACGTCAAGTCGTCCACAAATATTCGTTTTGCCATAGTTTGCAATTTTCACCTTTGCCTTTAATTCTTCGCCATTTTGATAAGTATATTTGGGCAAAAGAAGAAGTGGCAATTTGTCCGTGAAAAAGCTCTTGAAATGCTCAGGTCTTGCAAAGTCAAACGCCTTTGGCACAAGATGAGAATTCATCATTCCAACAAGCGCAGTCCCCTGCCCTGGAAAATCCTGAAGCCCTAAAAGCGATATTCCCGATAACTCCTTAGTTCGAAGCGCTGCTTCTACTTCTTCCCGGTACGCGCGCCTTGACATCTCCCCGGTTGCTGCAACAAAGCTGTCCCACTTTTCGAGCATGCCACGCTCCATGACTCTTTCTTTAACGTATGAAATATTATCAGGTCTTGTCACCCCATTAAAGCTATCTAGCTCGTGAAAATCAGGAAGCACTTCAAACTGCCCCACTTCAAATCCAAATACCGGTTTAGAATACTCCTTTCTAAGAAGTTCAAGAGCAGCATCATAATTTCCTGTAGCACTTGGATAGTGATTATTGATATATCCATTCATCCCATCAAAGGTGCCCCTAAGATCTTTATCACGAAACCTCATCGATGTATAGAAATCGCTCTCTTTGTCACACCCGATTTCTCCATAGTGAACATTTGAACCATTTGCATAAAGCCTCGTGCTATCGAGCTCTTTTGCCATATCAAGGAGCTTATTCATTCTCTCATGTCCGGTTTCTGCGCAGTGAAGTTCATTTCCAAGAGTCAGCATTACAAATGAAGGGTGATTTGCAAGCATAAGAATTTCAGACTTAAGCTCCCTCTTGTAATATTCATAGCTTTCATCAGTTTCAAAAGCATTCTCAGGATTCCAGTTTGAAAGCTCAGGCTGCATAAGGATTCCAAGTTCATCTGCTGCTTCAAAAGCAGCCTCCGGCGGACAATGTGAATGAAATCTCACACAGTTAACACCATATGACTGATACCTACTCATAATTTCAAGCCAGTTTTCCTTATACATTGGTGGATAGCCAGTCTCCGGAAATTCGCCGCAATTTGCCTCACTCCTTAGAAAGATTTTTCTCCCATTAAGAGAGAGCCTGCCATCATCCTCTCCCCAAAATCTCACGCCAAAAGAAATCTCTTTTTCCGAAAAATCATCAATACCGCAGCGCAGTTTATATAAATTTCCTTCGTCCAAATCCCAGAGCATAGCATCTTCTCGAAGAACCAGATCGTCAAGGATAATCTCATTTTGACCCGGTATCAGATTAACTCTCATACTGATCTGTTCTTTACCTTCAAAAGCTTCAGATGTTAGAACTATATTTCCACAGTAGTTTCTGTCAGGATTTGCTGTAACAACCACTCTAAGGAGCTTTTTCCCATCACTTTGATATGGGTAGCATCTGACAGAATGGGCAAAAATTAGTTCTTCACTTCTTATCCTGAAATGCCCCAAAATGCCATTCCAATTTGTCTGGGTTTCATCGGTAGCCATCGAAGAATAAGTAATATCCCTGCGCGGCATATTGTCATAATGATTGTCCGATAACAGCGTAATCTCGCTTCCTTTACGGTAATAATTCGTAATTTCAAATACATGCCTTGAAGCAAGACTTGATTCCTCAAATTCGGGAACAGCTCTGCCATCAATCTTTAACCCAAGCACCCTTGCTCTCTCGCACTCCAAAAAGATTCGCTTTCTGGCGGGAATCTCAATATCTATTCTTTTAGAAAAAGAGGCAGTGCCCTCAAAAGTATGCTTTCTTGTCAGACGTGTCAGAATAGTTCCCTTATCAGTATCGTTATCCTCAGTATCAGAGTGTCCAATCGCACTCTCATCAAGCGTTCCAGGGAGCTTTATTTCATAATCTGTTCCATCTTCAATATCACATTTCCACATTCCGCTAAGGTCAAATATCATAACAGTCATCCTTTCTGTCCATAATATCAAGCCCCTTTTCTCCCAAATCAATTAGGTGCCTGCAATGAGCATTTGCATTCTTTGATAAATCTTCATCAAAAACCTGAATCTGTGGAAGGGAAACAGCAAAATAGTCAGCCTTTACTTCATCATCCATGTGCTCTTTTCCATAATCTATCAGTCTGTTAAAGCACGCCTTTGCACCATTATTATCGCCAAGTGCAAGCTTTGAAAGGCCTTGATAATAAATCATATCGGCAGGCTGATCATTATAATACAGTGAAACCGAAAGTTCTCCTGATGAAACACTTGCCTTTTCAAAATACTCTTTAGCCTTTACTGTATCCCCAAGCTTCTCCTGACAAAGCCCCAGATAATAATAAACATCATTATCCTTTTGGCCTTCAAGTTTTCCTTCTCCTAAATTGTGAGGAAATGTCAGTGCTTTCATTAAATACTCCTGAGCCTTTTTATAATCACCTGCTCTATGAAACGCCTTCCCGATTCCAATAAGTGCTCTTGTATACTGCCCGGTAACCTTTCCTTCACCGCCTTCCCATGGATGAAATTTGTGCCCTATGATAAGATCGTAAGCTTCTTCAAATTTTCCAAGATTATTAAGAAGAGTTACATATTCCGTATAAAGATCATCTCTTGAAAGCGTTATTTCTTTTCTCTTATCCAGAAAAAGAAATAGCTCCATATCTGACATTCCAAGCGATTTATATACAAAAGCAAGTTCAAGCAGAATTCTTGCATCGGATTCATCGAGGAAATACGCCTTCTCCATACACTCTTTTGCATCATCAAATCTCTTTTCTTTATTAAAAAATACAATTGCGAGATTTCTATATGCTGTCGGAAAATCGTCCTTTATCTCAATGCTCTTCTTCCACTGGCTAATTGCTTCTTCATATCTCTTCTTGTCATAATATAGGCATCCAAGATAATAAGGCGCCATATTATCTAAAGGATTAAACTCCTCTGCAAATCGTAGAACCTTAATATCACGGAGTTTATTCGGGAAGCAGTATGGCGCCGCCGCTTTCTGCGCATCCCTAAGGATATTAAGTACTTCAGAGCTTATATTTTCTCCGTGAAGCAGCTCATCCCTATAGCTTTGCTTAGAATACAGATAATATGCTTCATAATATTTAATCATTTTGCTGCCATCCTTGCATAATTTCAGCACATTTAGAGCTTCATCATAAAAGCCTGAATCTGCAAGGAATGACGCACACGAAATAAATGTGCTTTCACGATTACCCATAATCTTTGACGCTGCCATATAAGGTTCATTCAAAGGCTCCTTCTCGAGTGCCTTTACCTCTTCAAGAGAAAGTATGCTGTTATAGTCAAACGGATCAAGCTCCAAATTTTCTTCATAGAATTTAACTGCGTCATCAATTCTTAAATGTTTCTCAAGAAGCTTCCCCATTAGCATCCTGGTCTTGACATTTTCAGAGTTTCTAACAAGACTTCGTCTAACAAATTCAAGAGCGCTCTCGTAATCATCTCGCTTTGAAGAAATAACAGCCAAATAGTAATATCCCATTTCCTGGCACTCAGCACTCCAAACAGCCTTAGAGAATGCGTCGAAAGCCTTATCATATTGTTCCTGATAGAACAATGATAGCCCCAGATAAAGAATAGCTTCGCTCTCATACGGGTTAGGATTATGCTCCGTCATCTTCGTGATAGCCTTACCAAAACATCCCTCTGCCTTTTCATAAAGGCCTCTTCTAAGCAGCATAATTCCATAGGCAGTGTTAATCCTTATATCAAAAGGATCTCGCCTTAATCCTTCAAGATAATAGTCCTCAGGATTATATGAAGCATGTCTGTACTATTCAAGGTGAATTCCTGTTAAGTAAAGCTCTTCATTTGTCTTTATTTCGCATGGCAAAAGAGCTTTCTTTTGAGGCTTTGGTACAGCATCCTCTTCACTTTTTGGGCAGGGGTGATATGAAATTAACATTTTCCCGTTCTCATCAAATACGCACAGAACAAGATTTTCTTCATCTTCGCTATAAAAATAAGTATCTTTGAAAATTTCTGTCGGGCTGATAGTGCTTTTTTTATCATAGATTATTTGACTATTTTGCGGGTCAATAGTACGCCCTTTTCCACAGTTTAGTTGCCTGCTTTGCGTATCTATATTTATTAAACAAGTATATTCCTATCTATGCTCTTATTCTTATCATCATCGTCCTGCCTTAATAAGACAATTCTTGCATTCTTAAAAAGAGATGTGGCATAAACGCATATCTCTGTTTTATTTTCGCTATATGTCAAATTAACCACTATATCCTTATTGGCATTTTTTACATCACCGGCTTCTTTGTAGGGCATAAAATACTGGGTAAAGCTCTTTTTTTCGAAAGGCTTAAGCCACGTAAAATCCGGCTGATTGTCTGTATATACTCCTGTCATAAGTTCAATATATGGGCCGTTTTCATCAGTAAGATTTCTATCCCAAGCTTTTCCAAAATCTCCACATCCCCAGGTCCACTGCTTCTTACCGGGGCTGACATGATGGTCGCACACATGAAGTATTCCTGCATTTCTTCCAAAATCATAGCCTCCCACAAAGTCATAATCTGAATGGGCACACATATAGCTTGTTGGAACCGGAATATTCTTATACCTGGAAATATCTACTCCTTCACTATAATCATGCTTATAGTAAATTCCATTTGCTATAGGAAAGCTGCTGACATCTCTTTTGCCATGATCAAATACTGCGTGAACATCAGGCGGAAAAATAGACTTCGTATTATCGTTAACAGGCACTGCCGGATTCGCCCACCACAAAAACGTCTGAGGAAGTGACGTTCCATTAAATAGTTCCCCTTTTATCTCAATAAAAGCTTTTCCAGGATAAAGAGAAATAGTCGTAACTTCCTTTGTTCCATTCATCTGATCTGTTTCGCTGCTGATAACACTCGCTGAACCATCCTCATTTTGCTTTAATATATAATCAACTGGTGCAAAAGTTGTTGGTCTGTGATGCTGTGGCCAGTTAAATTCTATTCCGCCGCTTATCCATGGACCGGTAAGTCCTACCAGTGCCGGTTTAATTACCTCATTGTAATATACAAAGTCATATTTGTTTGTCTTATCAAGGGCTCTTTGTATTCTCCCTCCAAGCTCAGGAAGAATCATTACAAAAAGATATTCATTTTCAAGAAATACTGCTTTATATTTTTTGTCTTTTTTTTCGTCATAAATCTTATCAATAACAGGATACGGATACACTTTCCCACTTGATCCCTGGTAAACTCTTTTCTCTAGAAACATAGGATTTTTGTTCGGGGCTCCGACCTCATATGTTGGAATATTTACAATTTCTTCCCAAACCTTTGATTGCTCGAATATAGAATTCGCTTTGCTCTCCTTTTCAGTATTTATAAGTAAATCCTATCATTGCACTTAAAAATAATCATTACTACGAAATGCCAAAAAGTTTATAAAAATTGCTACCAATTATTAAGCGTCTAAAACACAGCTGCAAATATATACTAAAAAAATGACACCTGCAAAATACTGCAGGTGTCAAAAAAGTAAATCTAAATTCGTTATTTATCTATTAGCCAAAATATCTCTTCAAAAGGCCTTCAAAAGCCTTGCCGTGTCTAGCTTCATCTCTTGCCATCTCATGAACTGTATCATGTATTGCATCAAGGTTAAGTGCCTTAGCACGCTTTGCAAGATCGAACTTGCCAGCTGTTGCACCATTCTCTGCTTCTACTCTCATTTCAAGATTCTTCTTGGTTGAATCTGTTACAACTTCTCCAAGAAGCTCAGCAAATCTGCTTGCATGATCAGCCTCTTCAAATGCTGCCTGACGATAATACATTCCAACTTCAGGATATCCCTCTCTCATTGCTACTCTGCTCATTGCCAGATACATTCCAACCTCTGAGCACTCTCCGTTAAAATTTGCACGAAGATCATTCATTATATCATCAGGTGTTCCCTGTGCAACTCCTACTACATGCTCAGCTGCCCATGTCATCTCACCCTCTTGTGCTGCAAACTTTTCAGCCGGTGCATGGCACTGTGGGCACTCCTTTGGTGGCTCATCTCCTTCATGTACATATCCGCATACTTGACATACCCATTTCATATTTTTATTCTCCTTTGAATTTATTTATATTAGTAATAGTAATGATTACTATATCTATAATATCAGATAAATTAGTAAAGTCAATAGCTTTTTTTAAAAATCGGGATAGAAATATTTTATGAATCTATCCCGAAATAATCTGCCCTATTACTTTGTATATCCTATCAAAATATCTTTTTATAACTTAAAAGCTTCAACGATATCGTTAAGTTCCTTAGAACTATTCTCCGTGTGCTTTACTACGTCAATTACGTTATCAGAAAGAGTAACGATATCCGTAGTCTTTCCTGCAACATCAGATACTCCCTCTGCTGCATCTGAAATTGTAGAGCTTATTCCTGAGACAGCATCAACAATAACTGCTGCTGATTCAGACAAATCTCCAATCAGATTAGAGATATCAGTCATAGAATCATTTAGATTATTTGCATCCTGGTCATACTTCTCACTTGCTGTAACAAAGAACTTATAGTCATTCATTACCTTGTTTTCAAGGAAATCAAGTGTTGACTCCATACATTCGCCCATGTTTGAAACTGCAGTGTTAACCTCTGCTACAATATCAATGATCTGTTTAACAGTATTGGTCGATTGTGAAGCAAGATTACTTATCTCACTTGCAACAACAGCAAATCCTTTTCCTGCTTCGCCTGCTCTTGCTGCTTCAATAGAAGCATTAAGTGAAAGAAGACCTGTCTGATCGGCAATCTCCTGAATAGAAGAAGCTAGATCATTAACCTTATCAACACTCTTTGACTGCTCAATTGCCTGCTCATTCTTTGCCTTAACCTGAGTGTACATCTTAACTGTTTCATCACTGGCCGAGATAGCATTATGATTCATCTCTGCTGCCCTGCCACTGATTTCCTTAGCCATAACAAGTCCCTCCTGGGACTTCTTACTTATGGCATTAGTATTATCCATGATTTGATTCATATTCGAATCAATTGTTGTAGCAGTTGCGGAAGTTTCCTGCATGCTTGCCGCAAGCTCCTGTGTCGTAGCTGCATTATCCGTACTTGCAGAATTAATATTAACTGATACTGAATCAAGACTACCTGCATTCTCTGAAAGCCTACCGGATATGGTATTGAGGTTTCCAATCATGTCTCTTAAGCTGCTTTGCATCCTATATACAGCACTACTCATTACGCCGGTCTCATCATTTGCATTCATAAGCGCATTTAATTCATCAGCATGAGTAAAATCAAGATTAGAAGTTCTCTCGATTATTCCTGTCATTATGCTTATTGGCTTCGTAATCCTTATCGCAATAAAAATTCCGACAAGTAATAAAAGTATCGCACAAATTGCTATTATCAAAATACTTCCTGATTGAAGAGAATTAATAGTTGCAAGAGCATCATCCTCATTACCAACAATAACTGTTGTCCAACCTGATAAGTCAGATACACAATATGCTGCATACTTTACTACGCCGTTTTCATCAGTATAATGGAAGATTTTCTCTTTCTCATAATTTCCTGAAGGGATAGAATCTACCAGGTCACTTACTGTCGTATTAAATACTTCTGTTCCAATTTTTTCTTCCTTTGGATGATAAATAAACATTTTATTTTCATCCACAACATATACATAGCTAGAGTCAACGCCTTCTATTCCCACACCATCAAATATTGTTCCAAGTACTGTAGCGTCAACACTGTCAATTCCGTTCAAATTAATTTGGTCATCAACCAATTTTGAGCTTAGGCTGACAATATCCTGCATATTGTTTTCGGTTGCTGTTGTTACTGCGCTTTTGGCATTAGGGATGATAAAAGCTAAAACTACTCCACTAATTGCCACGATACTTACAAGTATAAGAAGCAAAATCTTTAACTTTATGGAAAATATTTTCTTCATTAGGGTCTCCTTTCGCCTATGATATAGTACCATTTTACTCTGATAATTTATTTAATACAATATTTTGTAGTGATTTAGTATGCATTTTTTTGAATAATAATGATTTTTTTATTGATTATTTACAAAGACATGATGCTCGTCTAGAAATACTGATTTTCGTGCAAGCATGAATCTGCATTCTTGGCTCATTATCTACACAACAAAAAGGAAGCCGCTTTCGCGTCTTCCTTTTTGTGATATTACATTCTTTTTACCAGGTGATGCCGGTTCCTGCCTTTTGACTCCTAACGAATGTTAGGTGGGTTACCGCAGCCTCTACGTCTGCCTTCCTCTCCCATAGCTTGTTCTGCGCATGCGCAGAGCCGAAGGCGTGACATCGGTATAGGAAATTTAGGATTCCCGTTCAAAGTAAATGTAGGTTCAAAACACACAGGAGTTGTCGGACATCCCAGTAGAAAAGCTTTCGCTTTTCGGGAAGTGATTTGCTCTTCGAGCACCTCGCTTCTTAATTACATTATAATATATTACTTCGATTTGACAATACAGTTCACGTTTTTTTTATTATTATGACACGTATCTTTTTGTTAATACCAAGGTCAATATGCATCTTGACCTGCCATATGTTATACCTATGCCTACTGTTTAATCAATTAATTGCGTAATTATATATGTCTACAATCCTGTAACCCATGGTCAAAGCGCGATAAATTACATCGCACTGGCCATACAAAGTCTGTAATATGCTCCCTTTCTCGCCATAAGCTCTTCGGGGCTTCCCTGCTCTGCAATATTACCGTCGTCTATTACGAAAATTCTGTCTGCCTTCTTGATTGTTGAAAGACGGTGTGCTATTACAAATGATGTTCTACCCTTTAGTAGCTGTTCAATACCCTTCTGAACGAGAATTTCGGTTCCTGTATCAATGCTCGATGTCGCCTCATCAAGAATGAGAATCTTTGGCATTGATACCATTGTTCTTGCGAACGCTATGAGCTGCCTTTGTCCTATAGACAGCCCGCCTCCTCTTTCTGAAAGTACTGTATCGTACCCCTTTGGAAGCTTTGTGATAAAATCATGTGCGCTGACAGCCTTTGCAGCCGCTTCAATTTCCTCATCGGTCGCATCAAGCTTTCCATATCTGATATTATCCCTGATCGTACCTGTGAAAAGAAAATTATCCTGCGTCATGATTCCCATCTGACTGCGGAGGCTCTCAAGTGTTACGTTTCTTACATCCTGTCCATCTATCAAAACGCTTCCATTAGAAGTGTCATAGAAACGGCTGATAAGATTTACGATAGTAGTTTTGCCTGCGCCTGTTGGGCCAACAAGTGCGATTGTCTCTCCTTCAGTAATTTCAAAATTAACGCCGTCGAGAATCTTTGTATCGCCTTCGTAGGCAAAAGAAACGTTATCGAACTTTACGTTTCCCTTTATCAAAGGCATTTCTTCTGCTCCATCAAGGTTTGTGATTTCAGGCTTTGTATCAAGCATCTCAAATATTCTCTCTGCGCCTGCAATGTTATTGATAAGCTGATTATAGAAATCACTGATGTTTCTTATCGGCTGCCAGAACATATCCATATATGTTCCAAACGCAAGAAATGTACCAAGTGTTACATTATCAAGTCCAAGAATTACAATTCCTGTAAAGTACAGGCAAATACTTCCGATTGCCCATGTAAAATCTATTACCGAGCCAAAAGCATCTACGTATACAACAGCTTTTTTGAAAGAGCTTCTATGATCCTTCGTCAGCTGCTCAAACGTTGCATTTGTTTCATCCTCAGCATTAAAACTCTGGATGATTCTGATTCCTGACAAATCCTCATGTACAAACGCATTTAGATTTGACGATTTCTTACGAACTACCTGCCACAACGGTCTTGCCTTTATCTCTATAAAAAGAGTTCCTGCAATCATGAGTGGTGTTCCAAGAAGCGCAGCTGCGGCAAGCTTTGGGTTCTTTGCAAACATTATAACAAGTACTGCAATTATCGTTATGAAATCAGGAATAAGTGTCGTTACTGCATTTGAGAGCACATCCTTTAGTGAATTAATATCCCCGATTATCCTTGAAATAATTTTGCCGGTTGGTCTTGAATCAAAGAATTTCAGATCAAGCGACTGAATATGTGTGTAAAGCTCTTGCCTTATAGTCAAAAGAATCTTATTACACACGCCTGCCATAATATACATTCTTATCTTTACTGCAAGAACAACAAGCAGGTTGATAACGATGGCAAATCCCATCAGCTTTAAAAGTCCGTTAAAATCCGGATTTTTGGCTCCAATATAATCATCTATTGCCGATTCCATAATAATCGGATTAATGAGTGATACAACTATTCCATATCCCACCATGATTAGTACTACAATTATTTGAAGCTTATATTTTAGTAGATATGAAAACAATCTAAGCAGTGTCTCTGTCTTACTTTTTTCTTCAAGCTTTTCATCTTGCTTATATGAATTAATTGCCATAGTTTCCTCCAATCTCCCCATACTGCGAAACATAGGTCTGGTAATACAATCCCCTCTTCGCCATGAGCTCGTCATGAGTTCCGGCCTCAGAAACCCTGCCTTCATCAAGAACGATTATCTCATCGGCGTTTCTTACTGCGCTGATTCTGTGCGCAATGATCATCTTAGTAGTATTTGTAAGACTATAAAGCGTCTTCTCAATCTCTTTTTCCGTTTCAGAATCAAGAGCTGAAGTTGAATCATCAAGTACAAGAATCGGATTCTTCTTAGCAAGCGCCCTAGCAATACTTATGCGCTGCTTCTGTCCGCCTGATAAGCCGACTCCTCTTTCACCGATTACTGTATCGTACCCTTCGTCCATCCTCTCAATGAAATCGCTTGCCTGCGCCTTCTTCGATGCCTCTTTTATCGTTTCAAAGTCAATGCTGTCACGTTTTCCAAGGCTCTCATTTTCTTTAATTGTATCTGAGAAAAGAAATACATCCTGCATTACAGATGATATACTGCGGCGAAGCTGTGAAAGCGACATATCCTTTACATCTACTCCGTCAACATAAACTCCGCCTTTAGAACAGTCATAAAGTCTTTGAAGAAGAAAAACAATCGAGCTCTTTCCGGCTCCCGTTGCTCCCATTATTCCAATAGTCTTTCCGGCTCCAACATGGAAGGATACGTCTTTTAATATTTCGTGTCCATCGGCCTTAGCAAATGTTACATGCCTGAACTCAATATCGCCCTTTACTTCATCCAATATAACCGGATTTTCCTTCTCTACTATTGCCGGCTTAACAGCATAAATCTTTTCAAGCTTTCCTGTAGATGCAACAGCTGAAGACATACTATTAATCAGCCATCCCAGCATTTCCATCGGCCATACAATGTTTGTAGAATAAGCAACAAACGCACTGAGGCGTCCAAGTGTCATTCCTTCAAAAATTACTTCGTATCCGCCGATAAGAATTGTTACAAGCGGAAGGAGCTTTGTTATAACGCTAAAATACGGATTATACTTAACAAAAACTGCCTGCTGCTTCATGTTTAGATCATAGAACTTACTGTTGTGTGCAAGGAACTTATTTATCTCATGCTTTTCTCTTGCAAAAGCCTTAACAGTTCTTACTCCTGCAATATCTTCCTCGGCTACTCTTGTAAGCTCAGCATTTTCCTCACTGATCTCTTCATAAACATTTCCAAGCTTGTTCTCCATTTTTATTGCAATAAAACCGCAAATTATCATGCAAATTGTTGGAAATATTGCCAGCTTCCAGCTAAGTCTGTACATAAGAAACAGGATAAGTCCCGTATGGAACACCACTTCTATAAGGAGCATCCCGATGAATGTGATTCCATCCCATATGTGATCAACGTCATCCTTTACTCTTGCCATAAGTTCGCCGGTGCTTGTCTTGTCAAAAAAATCAGCACTCAGTCCCTGGATATAATGGAACACATCGGTTCTAATCTCAACGGCTATCTGCGAACCAGCCATATCAAAAGAGAATTCCTTTGTGTACTGAAAAATACTTCTCCCAACTCCAATTATTACAAACGCTATAAGGCAAATCTTTAGCTCACCAAACTGCCTTGCAACAATAACATCGTCAACCAGCTTTGAAATTACAAGCGGCGACATCATATCGAGCACTACTGCAATAATCAGTGAAAGAATCGCAAACGAAAACAGTGCCCAATGATCAAGTAAATAAAATCTTATTTTTTTCAACTATAAACCTCCCCAAATAAATTGTGTCATCAAAATGTCCTGCAAAAGCTATGTTCCAGCATCATGAATAATTATTGTGCAATAAAGAACCTGTGTTCTTACTAAGTTTCCACGATAAAAGAGCCATAGTAAGCAAATACTTACCATGGCTCTTTAATATACGATACTATTAAAGGAATCAAATCAGACAATGTGACAAGCTCCTATTCAAGCTGTCAGATTATCTGTAAATGCTACCGGAGGTAATCATCTGCACGCAGTATTTAGTTAATATGCCATCATTACTCTTGTTACGTCTCACATCATTAAACTTATTAACTCCGTACATGGATTCTTACCTCCTTTCCTTAATTTTGCAATATAGTTAATTGTTCGACATTTCTTCGTTCAAGCAATATCTACGATATTACACTTTGTTATTTATGTCAATCACTTTTTTTAATTTTTTTCCATCATAAATGCGTCAGAAATTTTATTGAGCTCTTTTACTATCTCAAGGCACTGTTCTACAAGCTCATTATTCTTGATGGTTTGCGTGGTTACATCACTAGTCTTTTCAGCAATATCTGTAACTCCCTGGGTTGACTCATTAATCGTATCATTTATTGCATCAATGACTTCTGTAATCTCTGCTATCTTATCATTAAGAGTCGAGATAGAAGTTTCGATAGTATCCATTTTGGTGCTAAAAGAATTAGCATCGTCATTGTACTGCTTTCCGACTTCTGAAAACTGCGCATAATCCTTTATAACAACATTTTCAAGGAAATCCCTGTTTGTTTCCATTGATGAAGTCATATTCTCTACAGCTGCAATAACCTCTGTTACTATTTTGCTGATATCTGCAACCGCGTCAGATGTCTGCCCTGCAAGCTTCCCGATTTCTGATGCAACAACAGCAAAGCCCTTTCCGGCTTCTCCTGCTCTTGCAGCCTCAATAGAAGCATTTAGTGATAAAAGACCTGTCTGAGACGATATCTCGCCAATAGCATTTGTAAGTTCATTAATCTTATCAACAGCCTTTGCCTTTTCGATAGCTTCCTGCGTCTTTTCCTGAATCTGCGCATACATCCTATTGGTTTTCTCAATTGCTTCTTCTGTAGTACTTCTAAGGTTAGCTGCTCTATCCTTTATTTCCTCTGCGTCATCCTTGCCATCAATTGAAAGCTGTTTGATGCCTTCAGCATCAGCCTTCATCTCAGTAATGCTAGTCTGAATAGTTTCAGTAGAAGCTGCTGTTTCCTGCATTCCTGCTGCAAGTTCCTGTGTCGTAGCCGAGTTATCAGTGCAATTAGAATTAACCAGTTCGCTTGTAGTCTTAAGTGCGTCGATATTTGTTGTAATAACATCATCAACATTATTTATCTGATCGACCATTCCTCGAAGGTTCTTTCGCATTTGAGTAACCGCTCTTGCAATTACTCCGATTTCATCTTTTCTTTTTATAAGCGCGCCTGTATTTGCATTATGTCTAAAATCAAAATCAGCCGTTGATGAAACAATACCTGTTATTTGCATAAGTGGTTTAACCATGCGAAGAGAAATAAATAGTGAAACCAGTCCAATAAACAAAATTACAAAAAAGGCTGTTGAAACAGCTTTTCCAATAACATTGTTAACACTTGCAAGTGCTTCGGATTCATCAGCTGTAATTACAAGAATGCTGTTATCGCTTAAAATACTATAGCCTGCATACTTTATTGCACCGTTAAAATCATAGCTCACAACAGCGTCCTGTGGATGCTGCCCTGCCTGAAGATCTGCAACAAGTCCTTTTACTACACTGTTCTCAACAGCACTTCCAACCTTATCCTGGGTTGGATGATAGAGCATCGTTCCATCACTTGAAACTAAATATGCATATGAGGTGTCCATTCCCTCAACCTTTGCATTTGAGAGCGAATTTGCGTAGGTTTCATAAGCAATTTCACTGCCATTTGCATCCGCTATATCTCCCTCAACCACCTGTCCATAAGCCTTTGCAAGTGAGAGCATTGTATCCTGTACACTGCTGCTTAAATGCTTTTGATAATTTGGAACTATTGTAACCATACAAATTACTACTGCCAGTATTACCCCTAGTACCGACAACGCGATTATCTTCATCTTCATAGATGAAATAAAGCTCACCTTGTCATTTTGTTTAGTTTCACTCTCGTTCTCCATTTGAAAGCCTCTCCTTAAAGTTATTTAAACCCTAAATAAATTATCGGACGTTTTACCAAAAAAGTTTATCAACCTTAAATATTTTTAGTTTGTTCTTTAAGCCATTCTTTTATTTCTGCTTTTTCGATATATGGAGATATCTTTTCATATACATCTTTGTTGTATTCATTAAGCATTTCTATGTCTTCTGCAGTCATATATTTGGTGTCAATCGCTTCAGGGTCAACAGGAACATATGTAAGATGCTTAAAGTGGAGAAATTCTCCATCGGAATTTGTTTCACGAGACACTACCTCAATCACGTTTTCAATTCTGATTCCGTGGCTACCTTCAACATATACTCCGGGTTCATCAGAAACAATCATTCCGGGAACAAGAACTGCATCCTCAAGTCCAGGTCTCATTGAACAGCGAATGTTTACAGGTCCCTCATGAACATTAAGCATATAACCTACTCCGTGACCTGTGCCGCACTTGTAATCCATGTTCATCTTCCAAAGTGGTTCCCTTGCCATGATATCGAGATTTCGTCCATAGCAGCCCTTCATAAACACTGCTCCTGCAAGGTGAAGCATTCCAAGGAGAGTCGCTGTATAGTGCTTTCTTATCTCATCAGATATTTCCCCAAGCACAATCGTACGGGTTACATCTGTAGTTCCACCCATATATGTAGCTCCAGAATCAACAAGTAGCATTCCTTCAGGTTTTAGCTCGCTATTTTTCTCTTTCGTAGCTTCATAATGCATCATGGCAGCATTCGAGCCATATGCACTTATTGTAGGAAAAGAAAGCTCGATAAAGCCAGGGAGCTTACTTCGCATAGAGTCAAGCTTCATTGCAGCGCTATACTCTGTCATAGGCTCTTTCCCTATATTCATCTTAAGCCAGTAAATAAACTCTGTAAGTCTCGCGCTATCCTTAAGATAAACCTCACGAAGATTTTTAAGCTCTGTCTCATTTTTAACTGCCTTTAACAGACTTGTTGGATTATCCTTATCCAGAAGGACCGTGCCAGTTTCTATAGCTCTTGTTTGGACAATTTTGTAGGTATAGTAATTTAAGTTTGCACTATCAATCATGATAGATGAGCCATAGCTTTCCTTCTTGGCAAAAGAGAATATGTCTTCGTAATCTTTAATCTCTATCCTGTTTTGTCTTAAATACTCTTCTACCTTTGGTGTGAGAGCGTTTCTTTGAACAAACAGAAAGAATTTATCCATAGTAATAAACGCATAAGAAAAGGCAACAGGATTGCATTCAATATCATCTGCTCTTAGATTTGTAAGCCACATAATATCATCAAGCTTTGTAAGAAGGTGGGACGCAGCTTTTTCCTTCTTCATCCTGCTTCTGACTTCGGCAAGCTTCTCATCAAATGATTTGCCGCATATATCATCAGGAAGTTCGTAGAGCTTCGTGCAAGGAAGCGAAGGTCTGTCTGCCCAAATGCTTCCAGCTATGTCCTCGTCATATTTTATTGTAATTTCGTTATCTTTAAGATCATTCTCAAGCTCTTTACCAAATTCAGCAGTAAATAGTCTTCCATCAAATGAAAGGCACTGTCCTTTCTTCATATTTTCTGAAAGGAACTCATTAAGGGTAGGAACACCAGGCATCATTTTGCAAAGCTCAACTCCGGTTCCTTCCATCTCGCTTACAGCTGAAATAAAGAATCTTCCATCTGTCCACATTCCTGCATAATCCATTCCTACAAGAAGTGTTCCATTCTCACCGGTAAATCCGCAATAATACTTCAGCTCCTGGAAGTATTCTGCCGGATATTCTGAATTGTGATAGTCCGATGTAGGTATAATAATGTAATCTACCTGTCTTTCCTGCATCTTAGTGCGAAGAAGTGATAATCTCTCTTTAATAATTTTGTTTTCCATTTATAATCTCCTGTACATCAAAAGTTAAATCCGGCACTCACGTGCCGTAGGGAAATCTTCTTTATCCGCAAACTTCGTCTTTGACGAAGCTTGCAAAGTTAAATCCGGCACTCACGTGCCGGATTTAATCTTTTAAGTTCTATCTGCAATAGGTACATATTCTACGCGCTCACTTATTGATTTATAAGCTGGGCGAATTATCTTTCCATTGTTTGCAAGCTCTTCCATCCTATGTGCACTCCATCCGACAATTCTTGCCATAGCAAATATCGGTGTGTAAAGTTCAAGCGGAAGTCCAAGCATACTGTATACAAGTCCTGAATAAAAATCCACGTTAACACTTACACCCTTATACATCTTACGCTCAGATGCAATTACTTCAGGAGCAAGTCTTTCAACACTCATGTAAAGACTAAGTTCTTTGTCACAACCCTTCTCATGTGCAAGCTGCTCAACAAATGACTTTAGTATAACAGCTCTTGGATCAGACTTAGAGTAAATCGCATGACCAACTCCATAAATAAGACCAGCCTTATCAAAAGCCTGCTTATTTAAGAGCCTAGAGAGATAATCTCTTATCTCATTATCATCCGTCCAGTCATTTAGCTCTTTTTCCATATCTTCAAACATCTTTACAACTTTAATATTGGCTCCGCCGTGTCTTGGTCCCTTGAGTGAACCAATCGAAGCTGCAATAACCGAATATGTATCAGTAAGTGAAGATGTTACTACGTGAGTTGTAAATGTTGAGTTATTACCACCACCATGCTCCATATGAAGAACAAGACAGATATCAAGAAGTCTTGCCTCAAGCTCAGTATACTTACTGTCGGGTCTTAGAAGATAAAGAATATTCTCTGCCGTTGAAAGCTTAGTGCTCGGCGGATGTATAACAAGTGAATTTCCTTCATGGTAATGATTATATGCCTGAAAGCCGTATATAGACAGAAGTGGGAACAGACTTATAAGCTGCAGACACTGTCTTAGCACATTTGGAAGAGATGTATCATCTGCCCTGTCATCGTATGAATAGAGCGTAAGTACACTTCTTGCAAGTGTGTTCATCATGTCTTTACTTGGTGCTTTCATGATTATGTCACGCACAAAGCTTGTCGGAAGACTTCTGTAAAAGAACAAAAGATCCGAGAATTTTGTAAGCTCAGTCTCTGTTGGGAGATTACCAAATAAAAGAAGATATGTTACTTCTTCAAAGCCAAAGCGTTTCTCTTTCGTAAAACCTTTAATAAGGCTGTCAACGTTGTAGCCTCTGTAAAAAAGTTTGCCATCTGTTGGAACATCAACTCCGTCAATGTTCTTTACTGCATTAATCTCCGAAATATTAGTAAGACCCGTTAACACGCCCTTACCATTTAAATCACGAAGTCCCCTTTTTACATCAAATTTGGTAAACAAGTCCAAATCTATAATATCTGATTGTTCCCCTATTTTGGAAAGGTCTACTATATCAGGTGTGACCTTTGAATAAACGTTTTCTTCTGCCATCCATACCCTCTCTTTCACTTAGTTTAAGGTGTTACCTCGCAAACCTTAATTTGTGCCGCACAAATATCGCTTTTGCGTATCAGATTCCAAGAAAGCTCTTTACTTCCTTTTCCATATCACCGATTTCACATATTTCCTTATGTCTTATCTTAGCATTTCTAATAGATGAAACTGCATCAGGAATAGCTACTCCGCTAATCTCTGAAAGCTTATCAGCAAGTGTAAAATCATCAGCACTCTCATCAATATCTGCTATTGAAGATAATACGCTTCTCGTAAACTTAAATGGGCTTGCAGTAGAAGCAATTACTGAAGGAGTCTTATCCCCTGTCTCATCTACATACTTGGTATATGCAGCGCTTGCAACAGCCGTGTGTGTATCAATAAGGTAACCAGTTGAATCATAGAGTTTTTTAATTGCCTCTGACGTTTCAGCTTCTGTTGCATAATCACCATAAAAATCAGAAAGCTTCGATTTCATATCATCTGTTATTGTATATTTACCTGTAGTAGAAAGTTCCTTCATAAGTTCTGCATTCTTAGAAGCACTGTCTCCTGCAATATGATATATCAGTCTTTCAAGATTTGATGAAATAAGAATATCCATAGAAGGTGAACTTGTAAGAATAAATTCACGGTTTCTGTCATACTCTCCGCTCTTGAAGAAATCATAAAGTACCTTATTTGAATTAGAAGCACAGATAAGCTTTGCTATAGGAAGTCCCATGCTCTTTGCATAAAAAGCTGCAAGGATATTTCCAAAGTTTCCTGTAGGAACTACAACATTTATCTTATCTCCGTCTGCAATTCTTCCTTCCTTAAGAAGACGAGTATATGCAAATACATAATAAGCAACCTGAGGCATAAGTCTTCCAATATTGATAGAATTAGCAGATGAAAACTGGAATCCCTTACTGTCAAGCTCACTTGCAAGATTCTTATCAGTAAACATCTTCTTAACGCCTGTCTGGGCATCATCAAAGTTTCCGTTTATACCAATAACACAGGTGTTATCTCCTGTTTGAGTTACCATCTGCTGCTTCTGAATAGGGCTTACTCCGTCTTTAGGATAAAATACAACAATTCTTGTACCCGGAACATCAGCAAAGCCTGCAAGAGCAGCCTTTCCAGTATCACCACTTGTAGCCGTAAGAATAACTATTTCATTAGTAACTCCGCTCTTCTTTGCAGCAGTAGTCATAAGATATGGGAGAATAGAAAGTGCCATATCCTTAAATGCGATGGTTTTTCCATGATAAAGCTCAAGATAGAATGCACCGCCGGCTTCTGTCATAGGAGCAATCTCTTTGGAATCAAACTTGGAGTCATAAGCATTATCTATACAGTATCTAAGCTCTTCGTCTGAATAATCTGTTAAAAGAAGCTTTAATACTTCAAAAGCCACATCACGATATTCCATCTGTGATAGCTCTTTAAGCGATTTATCAAGTTTTGGTAAATGATCAGGAACAAAAAGTCCTCCATCAGATGCAAGTCCCTGAAGAATAGCCTCAGAAGCCTTTACCTTTTTATTGTCTCCTCTTGTACTGCTGTATAAAATATCCATCTATACTGCTCCTTTATTCATTCTTTTCTTTTCAGTCAAAGCATTAACTGCTAGAATATAGCTGTAGGCACTTTAACACATTACTCTGTAAGTATGAATTATAACATAAAACTTTCGCTTTTTTTATAAAGAATAGTTTTTTTATAAAAATTCTTTTTTAGTTAATATTTATTGTTTTAAAATATCTATAAGAGTTTTTCTATATGAATTAAAATGGAGAAAATATGAAAGCAGGCAGCTCAAAAAAGGGCGTATATGTTTCAACAATTAAATCTGGTCAGCCAAGCTACAGAGCTTCGATCACCTATAAATCCAAGCATATCTCCCTTGGCTCTTATTCATCCTCTCTGCAGGCAGAAAAAGCCTATAAATACGCAAAACGTATTCTGGATAGTGACTCATACTCTCTTTCTAGATGGAGAAAGAATTCGCCTCTTCCCTTTGAGAAATGTGTTATTCTCAGCAATTTCAAGGATCACGGAATCTATTTTGCAACGCCGATTTACCTTGAAAAGAAATATTTCAATTATTATCTATCACCTGCAGTTGTGCTAACCTTTGATACAAAGGATCTTTTTTATTATTCTCTTCACAAAATAATGAAAAGAGGTTCACATCTCTTTGTAGCTGATTATGGCAGTCAGGTTAATGTCCTTTCCAGATATGGCATTAAGAGCTTCTCCGTTCCCGGAAGAGATTATTTATTCATAAACGGAAATTCAAATGACCTTCGTTATGAAAATATCGAAGTATTAAACAGATATAACGGCGTCAGGCAGTATAATGACAAGGGTTTTGTCAAATATAAGGCAGTGATACATGTTATCGGAGATTATATTATAGGTAAATATGAAAGTGAAAATGAAGCTGCTATAGCGTATAATAAAGCCGCAGATATTCTTGCCAAGAACGGATTTACCAAAAATTTCGTGCAAAACTATATAGAAGAGCTTGGAAACATGCAGTATGCAGAAATCTATACCAATGTTGCTATTTCTCCAAAGCTCTATAAGCTCAAACCACTAGAAGGAAAATAACATTCATGCTTTTTAATAACTATAAAAAATCAGTTAAATTACCAGGCGGCACAAAATTTGCCGCTGCCGTGCTTTCTCTCTCTCTTCTTACTGCTTCAATTAGTGGCTGCTCCTTTCAAGGAGGAAATGAAAGCATAAGTCGTACTGCATTCTATTTTAATACTGTAATAACAATATCAATTTATGATTCAAATGATGAAACTATTCTTGATGGCTGCATGGAGCTTGCATCGAAATATGACAATCTTCTTTCAACTACAGTAGAAGGAAGCGATATATGGAACATCAATCATTCTAGTGGAAAACCTGTCACAGTAGACGCAGATACTGCTTCACTAATTAAAGATGCCTTAAACTACGCAGCACTTTCGGATGGAGCCTTCGATCCGACTATTGGAATTGTCAGCTCGCTTTGGGATTTTTCATCTGATGATCCGGGTCCTGTCCCTGATGAAAAAGATATTACAAATGCCTTGCAGCATGTAGACTACACTACAGTACAGCTTTCTGGAAACACTGTTACCATGAAGGATGCAGATGCACAGCTTGATCTTGGCGGTATTGCAAAAGGATATATCGCTGATAAGCTAAAGGAATATCTCGTATCGCAAAATGTTTCAAGTGCAATAATTAATCTTGGTGGTAATGTTCTTTTGGTTGGTTCAAAGCCTGACGGCACTGATTTCACGGTTGGAATTCAAAAGCCCTTTGAAGATAATACAACCTACATCACTACGATTAATGAAAAAGGCCTTTCAATCGTATCCTCCGGTCCTTATGAGAGGAATTTTACTCAGGACGGAAAACTTTACCATCATATCCTCGATACTTCAACAGGTTATCCCGTGGATAATAATCTTTACGGAGTAACTATTCTTTCAGACAGCTCCGTCGATGGTGATGCGCTTTCAACTATATGCTTTATAAAGGGACTTGATGAAGGAATGAAATATATTGAATCGCTTCCTGATACAGAAGCTCTTTTCATAACCAATGACTATGAGCTTCACTACAGCAGCGGCTTTCCAAAGGCAAACTGATTTTCATAAAGATTCTGCCGCGCAGCAAGACTTTCATATAGTCCTTTGATCGAGTAGGTTCCCTACTCGATTACGATAATGATATCCGTCATCTCATGACTATCGTCATTCGATGATGGATATTCGCCAAATATACAGATTTTCGTGCAAGCACGAATCTGTATGCTTGGCTCATTATCTACACAAAAAAAGCTTCGGTCTCTCGTTATATAACGAAAAACCGAAGCTTTAATTATTCTTTATGCTTTTCAGATCATCGAAATAGCTTTCTTTGGGCATTTCTCTGCGCAAAGTCCGCAGTGTGTACATTTAGACTGATCAATAGAAGCGACATTGTTCTCAACTGTGATAGCGCCTGCCGGGCAGTTCTTTTCACAGATACGACATGCTATGCAGCCTGCCTTACAGATCTTATTGACTACAGGTCCCTTATCAGCTGATTTACAAGCTACTGCTTCAGTTGCAGAATAAGGAATAAGGTCAATTAGATGACGAGGACAAATCTCGATACACTTCTTACATGCCTTGCAGGCATCCTTATCAACTACTGCAATTCCATTAACGATATGAATAGCATCAAACTGACATACATTTACACAGCTGCCATCACCAAGACATCCATATTCACAGGTCTTTGGACCTGCTCCGGGAAGCTGATTAACAAGCCTGCAATCCTTGACACCTTCATATTCAAACTTAGTAGAAGCCTTCTCGCAGTCTCCGCCGCAGTGAACAAAGGCAACTTCTCTCTCCTGTTCTCCTGCTTCAACTCCAAGAATCTTCGATATCTCTGCTGCTACTGCTGCGCCGCCAACAGGACACTGTCCTGCAGGAGCCTCACCCTTTGCTATTGCAGCTGCACATCCTGAACATCCTGGAAATCCACATCCTCCGCAGTTATTCCCCGGAAGTGCTCCGAGAATAGCCTGCTCTTTTTCATCTACATCAACATGAAGCTTCATAGCCGAAACTCCAAGGATAAGACCGATAAGGATTCCGACGCCGGCGACAACTGCCGTTGCTATCAAAATTCCACTTAACATAATCTATAGTCTCCTTATTTTATGACATTGGCAAAAGAATTATCGAAGATTAGAAAAACCAGTAAAAGCAATTGCCATCAGACCTGCTGTAATAAGTACCATTGGCATCCCCTTGAAGGATTTGGGAATATCGTTATAAGCCATTTTTTCACGAAGTCCTGCAAGAATAACAATCGCTATTGTAAAACCGACTGCTGTTGCAAAACCATTTATAGTACTTTGCAGTAAATTATATTCATCCTGAACATTTATAAGAGCTATACCAAGTACTGCGCAGTTTGTAGTGATAAGCGGAAGGTATACGCCAAGAGACTTGTAAAGACTTACCATATACTTTTTTAGAACCATCTCAACGAACTGAACAAGCATTGCGATTATAAGGATAAATACTATCGTCTGTAGATATGTCAGATCAAGCGGAACCAGCACCAGCTTGTAGATAATGCTGCAGGCCAGACTTGAAATCGTAAGTACAAATGTAAGTGCCATTCCCATTCCAAATGCTGTCTCTGTCTTCTTGGAAACTCCAAGGAAAGGACAAAGGCCAAGGAACTGGCTAAGTACGACATTATTGATAAGTGAGGAGGTGACCAGAATGGAAATCAGCTCAAGTATTGTTTTCATTATTCGTTATCCTCCTTCTGTGCTGCTTCAATTTTTTCAGCGGCAGCTGCGCTGCAGCAACCAGCCTGACGGAAATGTGATATATCCTTACCTTTTTTCTCTCTAGATTCTTTTACCTTATTCATTATTGCAATAAGTGCTGCAAGAACGAAAAATGCCCCTGCCTGAAGTACAAATATTCTGATTGGCTGATACATTCCAAAGAACTTTCCTACTGCTCCGGGAATGATAGTGTCTTCGCCAAGAAGCTGAACGCCAAATGCAGTTCCGCCTCCTATAAGCTCTCTGAAAAGACCTATTGTCATTATCGCACATGTAAATCCAATTCCCATTCCTATTCCATCAAAGAATGAAGGAACTACGCCATGCTTTGAAGCATATGCCTCGGCTCTTCCAAAGATAATGCAGTTAACAACGATAAGCGGAATATACACGCCAAGTGCGTCATTAAGTGAAGGAAGGTAAGCCTGAAGAAGAAGCTGAACCAAAGTTACGAATGAAGCAATAACAACGATAAATGCAGGAATACGAACCGTATCCGGAATAATTTTTCGAAGCAGTGCAATAACCGCATTACTAAGCGCAAGTACAAAGGTTGTTGCCAGTCCCATTGTAAGACCATTTATTGCCGATGTAGTTACTGCAAGCGTCGGACACATACCGATCATCAGTACAAGTGTTGGATTCTCGACGATCAGTCCATTAAAAAATCTTTCAGCAGGCGAATCCTGTTTTAGTCCAAGTGCGCCTTTTTTAATTTCTTCGCTCATGATTGTCCTCCTCCCAATACATTCTGAAAGTATAACAATCCGGCGTTAACACCGTTTGTTACAGCTTTTGAAGTAATCGTAGCGCCTGAAATAGCTTCAATCTGGCTATCACTTGTTGCTCCCTGCTTTGTTACTTCAAAAAGGCTTGATACAGTTTTTGAAGCAAATTGAGGAACAATAACCTTTTGAGCATTCATTCCAAGTCCCGGTGTCTCAGCTATCGAAATCAGCGAAATGCCATTTAGGACACAGTCATCTGTAATACCCATTGTAAATACGATGTCATCGTTATATCCTCCGGATGTTATCTGAAGAACATATCCAAGCTCTGCGCCGTTTGCATCTAAAGCTCTTTTGACACTATCAACAGAAACCTTGCTGTAGCTTGAATCACTAGAAATAATAGACTCAGCCTGTGTCTCATCGAGCTCTACATCCTCAAATGAAGCTGCATCAGGAAATACCTCCTGATTGGCCTTAGTCTGTGCAAGCTCCTCCTGATAAGCGATAGGTGCCTTTGTTACCTGATAAACCATTCCAAGAAGTACACCCGCAACAAGAGTAATTGCAAAAAGAATAAGTGCATTCTTGATCATCTGCTTTTTTTCGCTCATGCCTTCTTCTCCTCCTTCCTGATTCCGAATGCTTTCGGAAGAGTATATTTCTCAATAAGAGGAACTAAAAGGTTGGCAATAATAATTGCATATGAAACGCCTTCAGCCGAAGAACCAAAGCATCTAAATACTCCTGTCAAAAGACCTAATATTATTCCGAAGATATATTTACCGGAATTCGTAATAGGACTTGTCACATAATCAGTAGCCATAAAGAATGCTCCAAGCATAAGTCCGCCGCCTGCGAGCTGTGCTGAAATGTATACAGGATTGATTCCGTTACCATTTGCAACGTTGTAAATTGCAATAAAAATTGCAAATGTAACAATGTATGTTCCCGGGATTCTAAGATCAATAATTCCAAGCATGATTAGTATGCATGCACCAATAACAATTGCAATCATTGATGTCTCACCAATTGTACCGCCTGTTTTACCAACTATTTCATCCATTACAAGGACGCTGTCTCCATTTTTAAGAGCAGAAAGAGGAGTAGCTCCTGTATATGTATCTGTTACGAAATTTGTCATTATTGCAGGAAAAGAGATAAGAAGGAAGCATCTTGCTCCAAGAGCAGGATTCATAAAGTTCTGGCCAAGACCTCCAAATACCATCTTTACTACTATTATTGCAAACACTCCGCCGACAACAGGTATCCACCACGGAACCGTTGAAGGAAGATTAAGTGCAAGTAAAAGACCTGTTACAACTGCAGAACCATCTTTAATTGTTACAGGTTTATGCATCAGTTTTTCATAGATAAGTTCAGTCAGTACTGTTGATGCTATGCTCAGTACTACTATTATCAGTGCATCCAGCCCGAAATTGTAAATACCAAAACAGGTAGTAGGAAGAAGTGCTATCACTACCCACATCATGATGTTTGATGTAGTGACCTTGCTTCTTACGTGAGGATTGGATGACACTTTTCTCATTTCGTCCATTGTTTAATATCCTCCTTATTTCTTCTTACGATTCGCAAGCTGTATTTTTCTCATGCCTTTTATAAGCTGTGTCAGCTGACGTCTTGCAGGACATACATAGCTGCAGCATCCACATTCGCAGCATTCAAGACCATACTGCGAAACGAAAGCATCATCGTTTCCATGCTCAACATAATCAGCAAGATTCTTTGGAATAAGCTGTTCAGGACATACTTCAACGCATCTACCACAATTAATACATGCAGTTGGCTCAAACTCCGCAACTTCATCCTTAGTAAAGCATGTTAAGGCTGAAGCAGTCTTTGTTGTAGGAACGTCAAGATCAAATACAGCAAAACCCATCATAGGTCCACCCGAAATAATCTTGGCAGGCTCAGATACGAATCCTCCGGCATCCTCTATAAGTTCCTTATAGCTTGTTCCGATTCTGACTTTATAGTTTCTAGGCTCAACAACAGCATCACCTGTTATTGTTACTATTCTCTCCATCAAAGGACGTCCCTCTGTCACAGCTCTGTTAACTGCGCAAAGAGTGTCAACATTATCAACTATGCAGCCTGCATCAGCAGGAAGAAGCTTTGAATTGATAGTGCGTCCGGTACAAGCATAAATAAGCATACGTTCAGCACCTTGAGGGTACTTCGTCTGAAGTGGTTTTACACTTATATTTGGCTCATCCTTCGTAAGTTCTCTGAATTTTGCAATACAATCAGGTTTATTATCTTCAATCGCAAGTATCCCCTTAGCATTTGAGAAAATGCTTACTGCAATTTTAAGACCACCCAAAAGAAGCTCTGGTTCCTCAATCATACGTCTGTAATCAGATGTGAGATAAGGTTCACACTCAGAGCAGTTTGCAATAACATATTCAATTTTCTCAGGTTCCTTAGGTGAAAATTTGACTGCTGTAGGAAAACCTGCGCCGCCCATTCCGACTACGCCTGCTTCTCTAACCGCATCAACTATCTCCTTTGGAGTCATCTCTTCAAGAGGCTTTACAACAGGCTTTTCAACCTCTTCATATTTCTCATCATTTTCTACGATAATAGAATTACACATTCCACCCGTAGCGAGTCTTCTAGGCTCAATAGATTTCACCGTACCGGATACGGTTGCATAAATAGGTGCCGAAACAAAGCCTGATGCCTCAGCTATTTTCTGCCCCGTCAGTACATGATCGCCAACTGCAACAATGGGAGTAGCCGGAGCACCGATATGTTGTGATACCGGATACACAAGATCTCCCTTTGGCAGTACAGCCTTGATGGGTTTATCCTTTGTCAGCTCTTTGCCTTCATACGGATGAATTCCCCCAACGAAAGTTAGTTTTGCCATTTCCTACCCTTCTTTCATATTTTTTAATACGTACATTGTAAATATACTATTTATTTTGTCAAAATTCCATAGTAAATTGCTCAAATTATCAAGATAATTTAGGAATCATGTCCAATCTGTGAACTTTTTGCCTAAATTGCGCTTCAAATATTTTTTTATTCTGAATGTTTAAAATATTAGTTGAATTATTATCTTATTATCAATAAAATAGATATTAGCGTTCACTAATTTATATTGTTAGAATTTGACACGCTACTTGCTTATTTGTTATCGTAATTTGGTATAGTTATATAGGCTGCACCGGTAAGTGCTGCAACATGGAGACCCACTAATGAAAATAGTTGAAGAAGAATTTGATCCAGAAAACCTTATTAGAAATTCTTACCCTCTTACAAGACTCTCTGATAATACTGAAGAAATACTATTCTTTGATATCGAGACAACAGGACTTAGTGCCAGAATGTCTTCTCTTTACCTTATAGGCTGTGCATATACAAAAGAAGAGAAATGGTTTGTCAGACAGTTCTTTGCTGATGAAAAGGCAGACGAGCAGGAAGTTATTCAAGCTTTCTTTTCTTTTTGCGTAAGCTTTTCTACTCTCATAAGTTTTAACGGAAATCGTTTTGATATTCCATACATTAAATACAAATGTGATAAGTATGGTATTCCATTTGCATTAGAACGTTTCACCTCCGTTGATATTTATAAAAGAGTTGCTCCCTACAAAAATATTCTTGGTATTCCGGATTGTAAGCAAAAGACAGTTGAGCTTTTTCTTGGAATTAACCGGACTGATATTTATAATGGTGGTCAGCTTATCGAGTTATACAAGAAATATCTGGATAATAAAGATGAAGAATTGTATAAGGTTCTCCTTCTGCACAACAGTGATGATGTAAAAGGGATGATTGAAATTCTTCCTGTGCTCTTCTATCATGATCTTTTTCAAAGTATTCTTGGTACTCCGGGCTTCCAGGTTAGATGTGACGGACCTGCTCCGGAAGATCTTCATTCTCTTCCAATCAGAGCTGTAAAGGTTCGTGCTGATCATTATGAAGATATAAACGGTGCTGATAAGCAGGAGCTTTATATGAAAATTGCCATTCCGGACAAGCTTCCCGTCAAAATTGGCGGAACCTATGATGGCGCATACATGCTTTTAAACGGCGATGAGGGTACAATAAGAATTCCAATTTATGAAGGAGAATTAAAGTACTTTTATTCAAATTATAAAGAATACTACTATCTTCCGGATGAAGATCAGTCAATTCATAAAAGTGTTGCAGAATTTGTAGACAGGTCTTATCGCATGCAGGCTACAGCTGCTACCTGCTATACCAGAAAACCCGGTCAGTTTCTTAAACAATGGAGTGATGTTTTTATTCCTTTTTTTAAAACAGATTATGACAGTCATGAGATTTACTTCGAGCTCTCTGATTATATTAAGAGAAACAGAACTGTTATGACTATGTACTGCACTCATATCTTAGAGCATATAATTAAAGGTAATAAATAGTTTGCCCAGCGGCAAACTATAAGAAAATTGGACTTCGTCCAATTCTCCTTAAATCTCACTACACAGCTGCACTGTTCTTTCAAACGATAAATAGTTCGCCCAGCGGTGAACTATAAGAGAATTGGACTTCGTCCAATTCTCCTTAAGTCTCACTACACAGCTGCACTGTTCTTTCAAACGATAAATAGTTTGCCTAGCCTAAAAAAAGCTGTGAAAAATGAGTATTCTCATTTCTCACAGCCTGTTTTAATTCATGGTTTCTCGTAGTAAAAGCTATTCTTTCTTTCAAATCCCATATCTTTATAATTTATTATCTGCTCTGTGCTTCCAATAAAAAGAATTCCTTTTGGAGCAAGCGCCGCAAAGAATTTTCTAAAGGTTTGATCCTTTGCCTCCTCAGTGAAGTATATAAGAACATTCCTGCATACGATAAGGTGGTAATTTGATGGATAAGGGTCTCTTAAAAGATCAGCCTGCTTAAACTGTACGCGGCTCTTTATTTCATCGGAAATAGCGAAATTTGCGCCTTCTGCTTTGAAATATTTTTTCTTAAATTCATCAGGCACTCCGGCAATTTCCTTTGCAGAGTAAACTCCGTTTTTAGCTTTTGCAATCGCAACTGTATCAAGATCGGTAGCTGTAATCGTAATCTGATTAAGAGGAATATGCTTTGAAAGAAGCATTACAATAGTGTATGGTTCATCGCCTGTCGAGCAGGCAGCACTCCATATCTTGAGGTTCTTTCCAAACTTTCCGATAAGCTCTGGGACCATCTGCTTATCCATAAGATCCCATTGATCTTTATTTCTGAAAAATTCAGACACATTAATTGTCAGATAATTAACAAATGTAGTAAGTACATCTTTGTCGCTCTTCATAAGCTTAATGAACTCGTTATAATCAGCAGATTTATATTTGCCAATAAGCGTATCTATTCTACGCTTCATCTGCTTTTCTTTATATGCGTCAAGATTGATTTTTGTTAAAGTAAATACTTCCTTTTTGAACCATTCATAATCATAAGTCATTATGCTTCCCTCTCATCAATTCAAAAAAAATCATATTTAAGTTACAAAATGCATGTTTATTCAATAACAAGATAATTGTATCAAATATTCTGAATATATACAAATAATCGAGTAAAAAATCTATCTAATTATAAAAAGATAATCCAAATAGCATTCTGATCTTCATGCAAGCACGAATCTGTATATTTGGCGATTTATCTGCGCAAAAAAACCTCTAGTCTTTCGACTAGAGGTTTAAGTATACTTATTAAGTTCTAAAGGGCTCAATCCTTCTGATCTGCAATAACCTGC
Source organism: uncultured Butyrivibrio sp. (assembly GCA_964549585.1). GTDB lineage: Bacteria > Bacillota > Clostridia > Lachnospirales > Lachnospiraceae > Butyrivibrio. Next base: position 35,262 of record CAZJWA010000010.1, read on the forward strand.
TCGATATCAACAGATGCAACATCTGCATTATCATCTTCTGAAGCTTCAGGCTCAAGCATTGCCTTAACACTAAGGCTGATCTTCTTATCATCTTCATTGAAGTCAACAATCTTAGCTGTAACTTCCTGACCTGGCTTAAGGATATCTGAAGGCTTATCAATATGCTCTCTTGCAATCTGTGAAACATGAAGAAGGGCATCAATACCAGGCTCAAGCTCGATGAAAGCACCGAAATCTGTCATTCTGGCAACCTTACCTGTTACGATATTTCCTACAGCATACTTAGAAGAAGCATCTTTCCAAGGATTCTCATTATCAAACTTTCTGCTAAGAGCAATCTTCTTGCCATCAATATTCTTGATGAAAACCTTTACAGTATCACCAATCTTGAATACTTTCTTAGGGCTTTCAACTCTGCCCCATGACATCTCAGAAATATGAAGAAGTCCATCAGCTCCACCAAGATCTACGAATGCACCAAAATCTGTTACATTCTTGACAATACCATCAACGACATCGCCAATCTTAATCTTCTCAAAGAGTTCCTTAGCTTTCTCAGCCTTTTCAGCAGAAACAAGTACTCTTCTGTTTCCGATATATCTTCTTCTTCTAGGATTGTACTCTGTAACTATGAATTCAATTTCCTGTCCATCATACTTTGAAAGATCCTTCTCATAAGAATCTGATACAAGACTTGCAGGAATGAAAATTCTAACTTCATCAACTACAACTACAAGACCACCATCAAGTACCTGTGCAACCTTAGCCTTAAGTACCTCTTCATTGTTGAAAGCATCCTCGATCTTCTTATTAGCACGATCGATTGCAAGTCTCTTATAAGAAAGAATAACCTGACCATCAGCATCATTTGTCTTAAGTACCTTAACGTCAAGCTTATCTCCAACGTGAAGAGCATCTGTAAGAACTACGCTGTTATCATTGCTATATTCGTTCTTTGTAAGAATTCCATCTGCTTTATATCCAATATTAAGGACTGCTTCTTCCGGCTTAACATCGATTACTGTGCCTTCAACAACCTCCCCTGTATGGATTGTCTTAAATGACTCATTAAGCATTTGCTCAAATGTCTGTTCCTGTTCTGACATACGTCTGAACCTCCTGAATTATATTCTTTGGGGTTGAAGCCCCTGCGGTTATTCCAACCAGCTGTATGTCCTTCGGAAATTCCGACGGCAGATCACTTAGAGTCTGGATGTAGTACGTATGAGCACATTTATTTCTGCATATCTCATACAATTTCCGCGTATTGGAGCTATGTGCTCCACCGATTACTATCATGGCATCGACCCGTCCGGCTATGTCCTCAGCCTCGGTCTGTCTTTCTTCGGTCGCGCTACATATAGTATTCACAATATTAATATCATAACCTTTCTGCATTAAAATTTCAACTGTTTCTTTAAATTTCTTATGGTTATAGGTGGTTTGGGATACCAGAGACATCTTTTTATCCTTAGGGCCCTCAAATTTTGCAGCTGCATCAGGTGATTCAATAACATAAACAGGACCATTTGCCCAGCTTACTATTCCCTCAACCTCGGGATGATCAGGATTACCTATTACTATTATGGAATTTCCTTTGCTACTCTCTTCGTCAACTATTTTATGAATTCTTTTTACAAAAGGACAAGTAGCATCTATGCATTTGAGCCCCTTAGAGCTTATCTGCTCAAATACCGTTCGGGTAACTCCATGAGATCTTATTACAATTGTGCCTGAAGAAATTTTCGAAAGTTCTTCAAGAGAATTGATTACCTTAACACCCTTTTTTTCAAGATCTGAAACGACCATCTCATTATGAATAATCGGTCCATAGGTATAAATATCTTCATTTGTTTCTATTTGTCTGTATACTTCATCAACAGCCTTTGTTACGCCAAAACAAAAGCCAGCGTGCTCAGCTAAAATTACTTCCATATATTACTCCGTATTCTATATCTTTAGTGATAATTATATTTCTCAATTCTTTTTGGCAAAAAGATCAAGTATCTTATCTGTTACTTCATCAATGCTCATATCCGAGGTGTCAACAAGTATAGCGTCATCAGCCTGCTTAAGAGGAGAAATTTCCCTGGTCATATCTCTATGATCTCTTTCCATTATTTCATTTTCTATATCAGAAAGCTCATGAGTCTCGCCTTTGGCACTAAGCTCCTTAAGTCTTCTAAGCGCACGTACATGCGCACTTGCAGTCAGAAATACCTTTAAATCCGCATTTGGAAGAACTACTGTTCCAATATCTCTTCCGTCCATAACTATATCTGTCGTCTCTGAGAGTCTTCGCTGCAGTTCAACAAGCTTTGTACGTACCGCTGGATATGCGCTTGTTACTGATGCCATCTGGCTTACCTTTTCTGTCCTTATAAGATCATTTACATTCTCATCATTAAGGAAAACAACCTGCGCTCCATCAACATGCTTTATAGTGATATCAGCATTTTCGCACGCTTTCGAAACCGCAGCACTATCTGCTGAATCAATTCCGCTTCTTATAGTCAAAAGAGCTATAGCCCTATACATAGCTCCGGTATCAACATAAATAAAGCCAAGCTTTGCGGCCACTTTCTTTGCTATTGTACTTTTTCCTGCACCTGCAGGTCCATCTATGGCAATATTCTTACTCAAATTTTCATTCCTCCAATAATGCTGCATTTTCTCCTGCAAGATGTCCCGTTGACCATGCAATCTGAAGGTTAAAGCCTCCCGTTAGAGCGTCAACATCAATAACTTCTCCTGCAAAATACAGTCCATTAATTATTTTGGACTGCATTGTTGACGGATCAATTTCCTTAACGCTTACTCCGCCCTTTGTAATAACGGCTTCATTAAAGCCTCTTGTTCCCTTTACAGTCATGGAAAGAGCCTTAATTAGTGATACAAGTGCCCCTCTTTCCTCTTTAGTTACTTCATTTACCCTCTTGTATGGATCAATTCCAGAAAGCTCGATTATGATGGGGATAAGCTTATTTGGAAGAAGACCTCCAAGAATATTATCAAAATTCTTGTTTAGTCCCTCTTCAAAATCGCGAAGCACCCTCTTATCAAGCTGCTGCATGGAAAGTGCCGGCTTTAAATCAAGCTCAAGTGTGTATTTCTTATCAGCCTCCATATATGTGCTTGCAGTAAGAATAAGCGGTCCGCTTACTCCAAAATGGGTAAAGAGCATCTCTCCAAAGCCTTCATATACCGGTTTTTTCTTCTTTGGTTTGCCTTTGCCGCTCTCAGGAATTTCTACATCTTCCCAGAGTTTAAGGCTGACATTTTTAAGAGATAATCCCTGAAGCCTGCTGCACCAGTCTTCGTCTATTTCAAGAGGAACAAGTGATGGTGAAGTCATAGTAACCTTATGCCCAAGCTCTCTTGCAAAACGATAACCATCTCCGGTTGAACCCGTACTTTCATACGAAAGACCACCTGTACACACAATTACAGCATCAGCAGGTTTAATGTCTTTTCCATTTATTTCTACAGCATTTACAGCTCCATCCTGGTACAAAATATCAGTGACTACGCAGCCATAATTTATCCGTACATTATTGTCTCTAAGCTTTTTTATCAAAGCATCGGTAATATCATAGGAATGATCCGAAACAGGAAACACTCTCTCTCCGCGCTCTGTTTTTAATCTGCATCCATTTTTTTCAAAAAAATCACATACACTCGCACTGTCAAAATCATAAACCGCACTATATAAAAACCTTGGATTTCTCCTAACATTTTCAAAGAAGTCCTCGTCAGCGCAAGCGTTAGTTACGTTGCATCTGCCTTTCCCGGTAATATAAATTTTTTTGCCGGGTTTTTCGTTCTTTTCATATATTGTTACATCAGCTCCATTATCAGATGCTGCTACTGCAGCCATCATTCCTGAAGCTCCACATCCAATTACTATAATTTTCTTCATATTTATTTGCTCAATTTCTCATACGCAGACTCAAGCATTACTCTTGTCTGCTCTTCATCAAGATCAAAATCACCTGTTACTGCCATGCAGCTGCATCCAAAAATAAAAGTCCACATTTTCATAAACAGTTCATCAGGATTCTTTTGTCCAAGTTCCTTAGCTCTCTTAACTTCGGCTGTAACGAAGCCCTTACCGGTATTTATTACATCATACATTGTTGCAAAGTCATTTTCTTTCTTTGATAAAAAAAGAAATCTAAATAGATTAGGATATTTCTGTGCAAATCCTATATTAGTAATTCCTATGCTAATAAAAGGAATATCATTTCTGCTTCCAAAGCCAAGGCAGTAGTCCTCATAATACTGCGCAGTTTTATCAAAAACGTCTTTTTTAAGAGCAGACATATTTTCATAAACGCGAAAAATCGGCTGAGTAGAGCATCCGGCAGCCGCAGCAAGTTTTCTTGAAGTTATTTCTTCAAAGCCTTCTTTTCTGGTAAGTTTAAAAGCTGCATTAATAATTTCTTTCTGAGTAATTGTCGCTTTTCTGGACATAAACAGAGCCATCCTTTCCTGCCATCTGCATGCTCTCCTCATAATTAGGATATCTCATGCTTTCCTATCCGGCAAAAAAATAAATAATATCAATTGTTATGTTTTGTATGCTCATTCTATTCGTCAGTGAAGATAAAGTCAACCTAATAAAAGCTTTTCAAAAAAATCACGTTAATGGTTCAATCTTTTTCATGATTTTATCGATAACCTTCTCACAGGATGAATTCTTTTCCTCAATAATGATATCAGCATATTGTTCATATAGAGGAATTCTTTCATTATACAGGTCACGAAGGCTCTGTCCATCACGAACAACTACTCCACGTGCCTTAATATCGCCAAGTCTTTTTTCTAATTCATCAAAGTCTACTTTAAGATAGATTACAGTTCCAAGTTCTTTGAAATTCTCCATCTCCTCGAGACCATATACTGCACTTCCACCTGTCGAAATAACAGTTTTATGAGCTTTAAGTCCTGCATTTATTCTATTCTCTGTCTGAATAAATCCATCAATTCCCTTTTCTGAAATGATGCTGCTAAGACGTTTTCCAGTCGAATTCTGTATTACAATATCGCAGTCAACAAAGCTATATCCAATAATTTTGGCAAGAATAACGCCTGCCGTACTCTTCCCTGAAGCAGGCATTCCTATCAAAATGTAATTATCATTATTCATCAATATACCTGATTTCGCATGAGGTCTTTCCCTCTTCTATAGTAAGAACTGCATAACTCTTCTTATGATTTTCCTGCCTGGGAAGTGAAAGGCTTCCCGGATTGATTATCATAAGTCCATCCATTTCTCTGATATCCGGAATGTGAGTATGCCCGTAAATTAGAATATCAGCGCCTCTGTATCTGGCATAATCAGCTAGTGGTTCTATTCCATTTAATGGATTAAAATGAATTCCACGGCATAAATATCCGTGAGTAAGAAGTACCTTTTTATCCCCAAGCCTAAAAAAATCCTCTTTGGGATATCCATAACCATAATCGCAATTTCCAGAGACGATTCTAATACTATAATCAGTATAGCCCAGAACACCGCCTATACTATCTTCCATATCACCTGCATGAACAAGCACTTCAAAAGGCTTTTCCTTTTGAATTATTTCCTTCATTCTCTCTTGGTTACCATGGGTATCACTAACAATCAATATCTTCATAAATGCTCCTGCTTAAAATTAAAAAAAGGTCTCCCATATTGTATCATGAGAGACCTCTCTTTGAAACATTTATAGCATTCAAAAAATCCATTAAATGCTCTCAAAGTGTATCTTAATAATTTACAATCTTACCAAAATCAGCCTTAAGAGAAGCTCCGCCAACAAGTCCGCCATCAATGTCAGGCTTTGAGAAAAGCTCTGCAGCTGTTGCTGCGTTTACAGATCCGCCATACTGAATACGAATTGCTGCAGCTGTCTGCTCGTCATAGATCTCGCCGATGCACTTACGAATTGCTCCGCAAACTTCCTCAGCCTGATCAGATGTAGCAGTCTTTCCTGTTCCGATTGCCCAGATTGGCTCATATGCTATAACAGCTGTTGCTGCCTGAGCTGAAGTTACATTCTGGAAAGCAATCTTTATCTGCTGACGAATCCAGTCAATTGTGATTCCCTGCTCGCGCTGCTCAAGTGTCTCCCCACAGCATACGATTGGTGTAAGAGAGTGCTCAAATGCCTTAAGTACCTTCTTATTTACTGTGATATCTGTCTCTGCAAAATACTGTCTTCTCTCAGAATGTCCAATAATAACGTACTTTGCGCCTGCATCAACAATCATATCAGGAGCGATTTCGCCTGTGAAAGCTCCGCTCTCTTCAAAATACATATTCTCAGCACCGATTTCGATATTTGATCCCTTTGCTGCTTCAACAGCAGGAATGATATCAATAGCAGGTACGCACAGAACAACATCTGCGTTCTCTGTCTTTACAAGTGGCTTTAATGTGTTAATAAGCTCGACAGTCTTAGAAGGTGTCATATTCATCTTCCAGTTGCCGGCAATAATCATTTTACGTGACATAATAGTCTCCATTCTTGATATAGCATATTTAATATATAAATCTGTAACCTATGCACTAATCACATAGGTTACAGTTTCTATAACTTATTACATGGTCATAAAATTATTTGTCATTAGCTGCAGCAACACCAGGAAGCTCCTTACCTTCAAGGAATTCAAGTGAAGCTCCGCCGCCTGTTGAAATGTGAGACATCTTGTCGCCATATCCAAGCTGATTAACAGCAGCTGCGCTATCGCCGCCGCCAATAATAGTTGTAGCATCTGTCTCAGCAAGAGCCTTTGCTACAGCCTTTGTGCCTTCAGCGAGAATAGGATTCTCGAAGATTCCCATAGGTCCGTTCCAAACAACTGTCTTAGCAGACTTAACAGCATCTGCAAAAAGAGCTCTTGTCTTAGGTCCAATATCAGCGCCTTCCTGATCAGCAGGAATAGATGTTGAATCATATGTCTCTGTGCTAATTACAGCATCGATAGGATCTGGGAATTCCTTAATTGTTACTGTATCGATAGGAAGAAGAAGCTGCTTACCAAGCTTATCAGCCTTTTCCATCATTTCTTTGCAATAATCAATCTTTGTATCATCACAAAGTGACTTTCCGATCTCATAGCCCTTAGCTTTAAGGAATGTATAAGCCATACCACCACCAATGATAAGTGTATCGCACTTCTCAAGAAGGTTTGAAATTACATTAAGCTTATCAGCAACCTTTGCTCCACCAAGAATAGCTACGAAAGGTCTTACAGGACTCTCTACAGCATTTCCAAGGAAATCAATCTCCTTCTGCATAAGATATCCAACTACTGCTGTATCAACAAGTGAAGCAACACCAACGTTTGAGCAGTGTGCTCTGTGTGCTGTTCCAAATGCATCATTTACAAATACATCACAGATAGAAGCAAGATCCTTAGAGAAAGCCTCTCCGTTCTTTGTCTCTTCTGCTCTGTAACGAGTATTCTCAAGAAGAATGATATCTCCGTCCTTCATATCAGCTACTGCTGCCTGAACCTTAGGTCCAACGACTGTATCTTCAGCAACAAACTTTACATCCTGTCCAAGAAGCTCTGTAAGTCTTACTGCAACTGGTGCAAGAGAAAGCTTAGGATCAGCAATTCCCTTAGGCTTTCCAAGATGTGAGCAAAGAATAACCTTTCCGCCATCACTTACAAGTTTTTTAATTGTAGGAAGAGCTGCTACAAGACGGTTCTCATCTGAAATCTTTCCGTCCTTAAGAGGTACATTAAAATCACATCTGCAAAGAACTCTTTTGCCCTTAACGTTGATATCATCAACTGATTTCTTATTTAGTGACATATTAGTCTCCATTCTTGGTAATAGTAGTATGAAAAAATGAATTCACGCTATTATCACTATCATTTGTTTTATCAGTAAAAGAGGGTCCGGTCCAAAAGTAGACCGGACCCTCTTTCTGAGTCGTAGCACATTATGCAAGCCATAGGCCCACCAGTGCCTTTAATTCATAAATGACTTCGAAAAATTAAGCAAGCTCTGAGAAGTACTTAATTGTACGAACCATCTGTGAAGTATAGCTGTTCTCGTTATCATACCAAGAAACAACCTCAACCTGTGTCTTGCCGCCTTCAAGAGGTGAGCACATTGTCTGAGTTGCATCAAAGAGTGAACCAAATCTCATTCCAACGATATCAGAAGAAACGATTTCCTCTGTGTTATAGCCAAATGACTCTGTAGCTTCAGCCTTCATCTGTGCATTAACTTCGTCAACTGTAACAGCCTTGTCAACTACTGCGAACAGAAGTGTTGTTGATCCTGTAGGGGTAGGTACACGCTGAGCAGCTCCGATAAGCTTGCCGTTAAGTTCAGGAATAACAAGGCCAATTGCCTTTGCAGCTCCTGTTGAGTTAGGAACGATATTAACAGCGCCTGCTCTTGATCTTCTGAGGTCGCCCTTTCTCTGAGGTCCGTCAAGGATCATCTGATCACCTGTGTAAGCGTGGATTGTGCACATGATACCAGACTCAATCTTAGCAAGATCGTTAAGAGCCTTAGCCATAGGAGCAAGGCAGTTTGTTGTACATGAAGCTGCTGAAATGATTGTATCAGAAGCCTTTAATACTTCGTGGTTAACATTGTATACGATTGTAGGAAGATCATTTCCAGCAGGAGCTGAGATAACAACCTTTCTAGCACCAGCATTGATATGAGCCTGAGCCTTCTCTTTGCTTGTGTAGAATCCTGAGCACTCAAGAACAACGTCTACCTTGAGTTCGCCCCATGGGCAATTGTTTGCATCTGGGAACTTGTAGATCATGATCTTCTGTCCACAAACTGTGATAGACTCATCATCAGCTGTAACCTCTGCAGCATGCTCATACTTACCCTGTGATGAATCATACTTTAAAAGATGTGCTAACATCTTAGGACTTGTTAAATCGTTGATTGCTACTACTTCATATCCTTCTGCTCCGAACATCTGTCTGAAAGCAAGACGTCCGATACGGCCAAAACCATTAATTGCTACTCTTACTGCCATGATAATTCCTCCTAATAATTTACAATTATTTACGCTGTACATTGTCAAAAATTTATCAGCACTCTTATCATAAACAACTTCGTATTAAAATTCAAGAACTTATTTGCAGTTTTTAGAGATACATCATAATTTTTTTATTTTTTATCTCATATTTGCCTTATTGTGCTAAAGTAATATACAAAAAAGCAAACAAATTTCTATGAGGAGAAAATGCTATGAGACTACCTGCGGACTGCCATCTTCACTCCTGCCACTCCGGCGACTCTGATGCGCCAATGAACGAAGTAATTGAAAGTGCTATTTCAAAAGGACTCGATGCCATGTGCTTCACCGACCACATGGACATGGACTATCCTGATGTTCCGGATATTCCTGAAGATAAATTCATTTTAAATACCAAAAAGTATCTTGATGACTTTAATTCACAGTATGCAAAATATTCTGAAAGGATTAACCTTCTCTGGGGTGTAGAGCTTGGCATGCAGCCTCATATTGCTTCTGAGAATTCGCACTATGTTCATAAGTATCCTTTTGATTTTGTTATCGCATCAAATCACTTATGTAATAGAAGAGATCCATTTTTTCCTTCCTTCTATGAAGGACGATCAGAAGGCTCAGCGATAAGAGAATTCTTCGAAAGTACCTATAAGAATCTGACTCTTTTTAATGATTATGATGTACTTGGTCACCTTGACTATATTGTACGCTATCTTCCATCTGGAAATGGCAGCTACTCATATTCCGATCACTTAGAAATACTTGATGCTATTTTGGAGCATTTGATAAAGCAAAAAAAAGGTCTCGACGTCAATACCAAGGCTCTTTACAGCGGAATGGATGAAACCAATCCCTGCTCCGAAGTGCTTAAAAGATACAAAGAAATGGGCGGAACCATAATCACATTCGGCTCCGATGCTCATAAAAGCGAAAATGTTGCAGAATGCTTTGAAACTGCTGCTAAAATGGCAATGGAATGTGGCTTTAAGGGCTATTATACCTTTGTCAAAAGAGAACCCTTATTCCACCACTTTCATATCTAGCTTTCCTAAGAACATAAAATAGAGTAAAATTACTATTAAACAATAGACATTTTTAAAACCGGATAAAAGAAAAATATGAATGATTTGATTTTTAGAAAGCATGAAAAGAAATCGAATAGTTCTTTTTCTAAAAAAGCACTTAGCCTGTTAGCAGTTGTAATACTCTCAGGCTCTGTTTGCGCGTGTTCAAATAAGACAGATACCTCTAATTCGGATGCCTTGAATTCAGGTGATATTACGAATCAGGATATTCAAAGCAGCGGAAACGTATCTACAACTATTGGAGATAGTGAATCTCCGGAAGGCTCTAAAGCCGCCAAGAGAGATAACACTCCAAAGTGCCTTACTCCTGTTGCATCGGGAAGCGTTATATATGAAAACGATGTAGTAAGCCTTGACTGTTCAAACTCTTCTGAAGGGTATATCTGTGTCAAATATACCGGTTCCAACACAAAAGTTAAATTCCAGCTGACAGGTCCCGACAGTGTCACATATACCTACAATCTTTCAACAAATGCTTCAGGCTATGAGGTCTTTCCTTTATCTGCAGGAAGCGGTGCTTACTCTGCTGCTGTCTACGAAAACATCAAATCCACGCAGTATTCTACCGCTTTTACCCAGAACTTTAAGGCAGAGCTTTCAGATGAGTTTCTGCCGTTTCTATATCCTAATCAATATGTCTCTTTTGACAAAAACACAAAAGCAGTTGCCCTTGCAAAAGATCTTGTAAAAGATTCCTCTGATGATTTGGAAGCCGTTACTGCAGTTTATGACTACATAACAGCTAACATCACCTATGATTATGACGAAGCCAGCACCGTTAAAAGCGGCTACATTCCTGATATTGACGAAGTTCTCTCTACAAAGAAAGGTATATGCCTTGATTATGCCTGTCTTATGAGTGCAATGCTAAGATCGCAAAATATTCCAACCAGAATGGAAGTTGGATACGCCGGAACAACCTATCACGCCTGGATAAGTACATATATCACCAATGTTGGATGGGTCAATGGAATAATCCAGTTTGACGGAACTTCCTGGTCTCTCATGGATCCAACCTTTGCGACTACTACTAGTGCCAAGGAATTAAAGTCATATATCAGCAACAAATCAAATTATGTTACCAAGTATATCTATTGACCGTTAACTTTTTATTTAGAAAGTGTTTATCATAAACAGCTCAAAAGGAAGGATCAGATTATAATGGCAAATAAAAATCCAAGCTTAAAAGACGCTGAGCTCTCAATGTTTTTTAGACAGATGTCAATGCTGGTAGAATCAGGTATTACCCCCGCAGATGGAATCGGTGCTCTAATCTCCGACACAGACAATAAAAGGGGACTTGATATCTATAAATCCGTTCAAAAGGTTCTGCTTGAAGGCGAAAGCTTTCACAAGGCTCTTGATGAATCAAAGGTTTTTCCTTCATACAGCATTCAGATGACAGCTCTTGGCGAGGAAGCAGGAAATCTTGATCACGTCATGTCACTTCTTGCTGATTATTATGAACACGAAGATAATGTTAAAAGCAGCATAAAGAGCGCTGTAGCCTATCCTCTTGTTATGATTCTTATCATGTTCTTCGTTATTATTGTTCTCATAACAAACGTTCTTCCAATATTCAGTCAGGTTTTTGCACAGCTTGGAACTGGAATGAGCGCCTTTTCCGCTACGCTTCTAAGTATCGGAAATGCCATCAAAAATGGATATGTAGTGTTCGCAGCAATAATTGCTCTAATCGTTATTGCAGTTATTTTCTTTTCATATTCTTCTAAGGGAAAAAAGATTTGGAGAATGTTTATTGAGAATTTCGGTCCCTTTAAAAACTTCAATTCCGAAATATCAGCAGCCAGATTTGCAAGTGGAATGGCTCTTACCCTTTCAGGCGGAATGGATATATTTCATAGCCTTGATTTAGTAGAGGGGCTTATTGAAACAAAAGCTTTTTCGATGAAAATATCAAAATGTAAGGAACTGATTCAAAAAGGAGAAAGCTTCCCTGAGGCTATATCCGGAGCTGAAATATTTGATCATTTCTATTCTCAAATGATTGTAGTTGGTTCCAAATCAGGTTCAATGGACAGCGTAATGAAGCAGATTGCAGATCATTATGACAAGGAAACAGACAAAAGAATCTACGGGCTTATCTCTGTTTTGGAGCCAACGCTCGTAATCATTTTGTCTCTTATCGTTGGAATGATCTTATTATCAGTAATACTCCCTCTTATGGGCATCATGTCAAATATCGGATAACACGGAGGCATAAATGGCAAACAGATTTGAGAAAAAGAAATTACATATTGGCCATATGCTTCGCAAAATCTATATACTTGCTGCTATTGTAATAATCATTATCTTTCTGAATTTTCTTTCATCATTTCAAAAGGATACTCTTGTAAGGCAGCAAACAAGTTTAGAAAACGCTCTGCAACGAGATATTGTGCAGTGTTATGCCGTCGAGGGAATGTACCCTCCAAGTCTTTCATATTTAAAGGAACATTATGGTCTTTCATATGACGAGAATACTTTTTTTATAGATTATCAGCCAATAGGTTCAAATATCTATCCTGATTGCACGATTCTTTTAATAAGCCAGTAAGAAAGGCAGCATCTTCGAATGAATTTTAAAAAAAATCATCAGTATATTACAGACTTTTTGTTTGTAACTTCAATTTTATTTCTGTTTGCCTTCTCATCAGTAATGATGATTGCTCTTGGCGCGGATATATATGAAAATGTTTGCAATTCCATGAGCAAAAACTATAGCTCACGAACAGCCTGTGCTTATGTTACCCAGAAAATCCGTCAGGGTGATGAAGCGGGAAGCGTATCAATTGGACAAATTGGTGACATTCCTGCAATTGAGATAAATTCAGTCGTAGAAGGTACTTCTTACACCACCTATATGTATGAATACGAAGGATATCTAATGGAGCTTCTTGAAAAGACAGGTGGCGACATTTCTCCTGAATTTGGGCAAAAAATCGTCGAGGCAAATGATGCCTCTTTTGAACAACTAAGCAGCACTCTTATAAAGGTTATGATTACTGAAAAAGATGGAACAATTTCACCGGTATATATATCTACAAAATGCTCTTAGTCATACACCGAAAGGAACTACACCTTGTCAAACACACCACATTCTAAAGCTTCTTTATTGTTAACGGAGCTGATAATAACAATAATGTTTTTTGCAATTGCAGGCGCAGTATCTATTTCTGTGTTTGTTAAAGCTCATATTGTTTCAAATAATTCAGCTGCACTTACAGGAGCCGTAAGAGAAGCCGGAAATATTGCAGAAATCTACACAGGAAGTCTTGGAGACCTAAGTAAAATAAGCTCTGTCTATGATAAAAATGCCATTTTGCTTAAGAGCGAAGATAACTCTACTTCTCTATGCATAGTGAGCTATGATAAAGACTTTGCTACTACTGCTTCTTTTGAAGAATCCACATATGAAGCTCTGGTAGTTTCTTCTGAAACAGGAAGTAATATGAATAAAGCAAATATTTTCATCTTAAATAAAGAGGATTTTGAAATCATAACCGGAACTGACTCTCCTGATTTTCTGGCAAAAGAGCTATCAGATTCAGGTGAAATGCCAGATGAAGATATGCTTACTGATAAAGCCATTTACCACATCACTGCCGATTATTATGTAGGATAAGTCAAAAAGGAGCAAATCAATATGAATACAAAACAAAAAAAGCAGTTCAATGCTCCTGTTGGGCTCGCATCGATCCTGCTTATTTTCATGACATTATGTATAATTTCATTTGCTATTCTATCTCTTGTAAGTGCTCAGGCTGATTACAGGCTTAGCAGCAAACTCGCAGATTATACTTCCACATATTATGAGCAAAGTAATAGCGCCCAAAAATTCATTAAAGATACTGATGTAATTCTCAAAGAAGCATATTCAAAATCAGCTGACAGCAAGGACTATTATGCCCAGCTTGGAGCTACAAGCTGTGAAAAAGATTTTCCGATATCCGATACTCAAAGTCTTCACGTTGAGATTGAATATCTTTTCCCTGATTATAAGGATGCTCCGCTTTATAGCATAAATACTTATGAAGTAGTAACAGATGATTCATCAGTTACTCTTGATGATTCTCTGCAGGTTATAAAAGATTAAACGCAGCCCTTTTGGGGGCTGCGTTTAACTTTTTAATATAATTTAATAATTTTCTTATGCTCTTCTTCCACTCTCATCTGAAGGAAGCTAAGCAAATCATGGAAAATCACCTTTGGCACCTGAAAACACTGAAACGTATTATTGCTTAAATCTATGCGAATACTTCCAAAATTCTTTTTTACCTCTACAACATCCTTGTACGCAATTTCAATATCCTTGTTTTCTACATTGGTACAGTTAAAAATCAAATTATTATCATATATCTTCAAAACACCTTCGAAGAAGCCATTTTGGCATTCAAAGATGAAAATAGGTTTCTCTTCATCATTACAATATGCAAACTCATCGCTTTCCTTACTTTGAAGAGCATTTGCTGCCTTTCCTGAGACATGATGATACATCTTTTCTGCCATTTCCCTGGAACCGAACCTGATAGGCATATAACATATTCCGTATACGCCATTCTTCGCATCTCTACTTGTAACATCAAACTCATTCATATACCTGTTACAGGATACTATGCTGGAATAATCAATAATTACCGGTTTATCGCCAACCGGAGTATATCTGATACTTGTATCCATTGGCTCAACAAGTACCTTCTCATCATTCCAGATTCCAAGTTCTGACATCAGTACTTTTTCATCCATAGAAGCACCTCACTTGCCTTCTATTATATTACATTATGAAACCTCGTCCAACTTATTTCCGGTGTAAAGCTGATAATATCTCTTTCCAAGAGCTATAAGCTCATCATGTGTACCCTTTTCAATAATCCTTCCCTGTTCTAGAACGATAATACAGTCGCTGTTCTTTATTGTTGAAAGTCTGTGAGCAATAACAAACGTTGTCCTGCCGCTCATCAGCTTATCCATTCCTTCCTGAACAATCTTCTCGGTACGCGTATCAATTGAGCTCGTTGCTTCATCAAGAATAAGAACAGGCGGATCAGCTATAGCTGCACGCGCTATCGTAAGGAGCTGACGCTGCCCCTGTGAAAGACTCTCACCATCTCCTGTAAGGACTGTATTATATTCCTTTGGAAGATGCTTGATAAAGCCGTCCGCATTTGCAAGCTTTGCAGCGTCAATAACCTCTTCATCGGAAGCATCTAGTCGTCCATATCTGATATTATCCATAACAGTTCCTGTAAAAAGATGTGTATCCTGCAGTACCATTCCGAGTGATTTACGAAGATCTGCTTTTTTAATTTTATTGATATTTATATCATCATATCTAATCTTACCATCCTGAATATCATAAAATCTGTTAATAAGATTAGTGATTGTTGTCTTACCTGCTCCGGTTGAACCAACAAGTGCAATCTTCTGTCCGGGAAGAGCGTGCATAACAATGTTATGAAGAACTATCTTCTCATCACTGTATCCAAAATCAACATCATTAAATGTCACATCACCATGCATTTCTTTGTAATCTGTAGTGTTTGTGTCTTTATGATAATGCTTCCATGCCCACTTTCCTGTTCTCTCATTAGTTTCAACAATCCTGCCGTTTTCATCCTTAGCATTAACAAGTCCTACATAGCCTTCATCCGTTTCAGGCTCTTCATCAAGAAGTCTGAAAATTCTCTCTCCGCCTGCAAGTGCCATAATTATAGAATTGAACTGCATACTGACCTGACTGATAGGCATATTAAAGCTCTTGTTTAATGTAAGGAAGCTTGCAAGACCTCCAATTGTAAAGCCAAGGAACTGATTCAGTGCAAGAGCAGCTCCAAAAACAGCGCATACTACGTAGCTTAAGTTTCCAAGCTGTGAGTTAATTGGTCCAAGTATTCCTGAATAGAAATTTGCTTTAAAAGCACTCTGATACAAATCTTCATTGAGCTCGTCAAAATCCTTCTCTGCCTCTTTCTCATGGCAAAATACCTTGATAACCTTCTGCCCAGTCATCATTTCTTCGACATATCCATTGAGCTTACCAATACTCTTTTGCTGTCTTACGAAATTCTTTCCGGATATCTTTGTAGCCTTTGATGTTACAAATAGCATAAGGCCAACCATCACCATAGTCGAAATCGTAAGAGGTATGCTAAGAATCAGCATATAAAAAAATGTTGTAATTACAGTAAGTCCGCTATTTATAAGCTGTGGTATGCTTTGGCTTATCATCTGGCGAAGTGTATCAATATCATTAGTATAAATTGACATGATATCACCATGTGAATGGGTATCAAAATACTTTATCGGAAGTGATTCCATATGCGTAAATAAATCTTCACGCATTTTCTTTAAGGTTCCCTGGTTTACATAAACCATTACTCTTGCCTGAATGAACGCTGCAAGGACTCCTATACCGTAAAATATCGCAACTCTTCCGATAGCTCCTGCAAGGGGTGAATAATCAGGGTTTGACTGACCTATCATTGGAAGTATGTAACTATCTATAAGAGTCTTTGTAAACATTGTTCCCTGAAGACTTGCAAAAACGGAAACAATTATACAAATCACAACTGCAATCATATGAAGCTTATAATATTTCATAACGTAGCTCATTATTCTTATAAAGAGTTTTCCAGGATTCTTAACCTTTGGACGAGGCATTCCCCTCTGGCCTCTTGGTCCGGGAGCTACTTCTCTAACTTTTTCTTCTGCCATTTATTTGTACTCCTTTATAGAAATCATTTCTGTATTATTATTTCTTTTCATCAAAATCAGCATCGCTTCCCTGACCAGTCTGTGACTCATAGACCTCTTTGTAAATTGCGTTAGTCTTTAGTAATTCTTCCGGTGTATCAAAACCGTTTACTTCTCCATTATCAAGAACAATGATTCTATCGCACCCTTCAACGCTTGATATTCTCTGAGCAATGATCAGCTTGGTCGTATCAGGAATTTCACTTGCAAAAGCACTTCTTATCCTGGCATCAGTAGCTGTATCTACAGCACTTGTACTGTCATCAAGAATAAGTACTTTTGGCTTTTTAAGAAGAGCTCTTGCGATGCAAAGCCTTTGCTTCTGACCGCCTGATACATTGCTTCCGCCCTGCTCAATATATGTATTATAGCCTTCAGGCATTCTGTCAATAAATTCATCCGCACATGCAAGCTTGCAAGCTCTCTTTACCTCGTCGTCAGTAGCATTTATATCTCCCCAGCGAAGATTATCGTATATTGTTCCGCTAAAGAGAACGTTCTTTTGAAGAACAACAGCTACTTCGTTTCGAAGAGTGTCCATATCATAATCTCTAACGTCTATTCCGCCTACAGATACGCTTCCATCAGTTACATCATAAAGTCTACTGATAAGGCTTACCAGCGTAGATTTAGATGAACCTGTTCCACCAATTATTCCTATCGTTTCGCCTGACTTTATCGAAAGGTTTATGTTCTTTAGGACATCGTCGCCTGTGCCGCCCTCAATAGAGCCATATGCAAAGCTGACATTATCAAAAGAAATGCTTCCATTTGGTATTTCCATGACAGGTTCCTTAGGGTTTGTAAGAACACTTCTTTCATCAAGTACTTCGGCAATACGTCTCATACTGGCTTCTGACATCGTGATCATTACAAATATCATGGAGAGCATCATAAGACTCATAAGAATATTCATGCAATAGGTAAGAAGACTCATCAGCTCACCAGTTGTAAGTGTTCCGTCTCCAACTATCATATGAGCGCCAACCCAGCTTATAACAAGGATGCAGACATAAACTGCTCCAGTCAGAATTGGTGAAACATAAGTTGTCATAAGCTCTGCCTTAACAAACATTTTGTATATGTTATCTGCAGCCTTTGTAAATTTCTTATTTTCATGGTCTTCACGAACATACGCTTTGACAACTCTTATTGCAGATACGTTTTCCTGAACACTTTCATTAAGCCCGTCATACTTTTCAAAAACAGCCTTAAAGTACTTGGTAGCCTTGCCCATAATAAAAATCATTGCAATTGAAATAATAACAACTGCTATTAAATAAATACTGGCAAGCCTTGCGCTTATGATAAAAGACATTATCATGGCCACGATAAGTGTTGCAGGCGCTCTCATTGCCATACGAAGCGTCATCATATATGCATTCTGAACATTTGTAACATCCGTCGTAAGCCTTGTTACAAGTCCCGAAGTTGAATACTTATCAATATTTTCAAAAGAAAAGGTCTGAATATTACCAAACATTTTCTTTCTTAAGTTTCTTGCAAAGCCTGTCGAAGCCTTTGATCCAAAATATGCTCCGCCGCAGCCTGCAAGTAGTCCAAAAATAGCAACAACTATCATTACTATACCGGTACTAACAATATAATTCATATCTGATCCGCTAATTCCTACATCGACGATTCGTCCCATAAGTATCGGGATGACCATTTCTGCAATAACTTCACCAATCATAAAAAACGGCGTCACTATAGACGCTTTCTTAAATTCCTTTACTTCTGCCAATAATGTTTTGAGCATTTAATTATCTCTCCTACCTTTATTCTTCTGTTATGTTCTTATAGATTCTATCAAGATAAGCTCTTACCTGAGCTGTTTCTTCCTTGTTAAAATCATTTAGCACCTTATCTGCCATTCTAATGTGACCCTTTTCAGAGCTCTTTAACGATGTCTTAGCCTTTGGTGTAAGAACTATATCATTGTATTTCCTGTTGTCTTCATTGATTCTAACTTCTACCAATCCTTTCTCTTCAAGTCTCTTGACCAGTCCGGCAGTGGTTGAATGCTTTACGTGCATAACAAGTGAAAGCTCTTTTTGAGAAACCAGATGGTCTGTATTATGCTTTAGGTACTTGATAATTTCAAACTGTGAGCATGTCAGATCATTTTCCTTAAGCATATTGTTCATATCAGCTCTAAAGAATTCATTTATCTTCTTAAACTTGAACATAATCGGTTCTTCATCAAGTGACCACTTCTTGCAGCCATGGTGCTTATCACAATAATCTCTCATTTCTTCCTTCCGCCATTTTCTTTCCTTACTATGGTCTTGTCCCCTCAAAAAGACATGTAGCACACTACCTATTGATAATAGTTAGTGTGCTACATATTGTCAACTAATTAATAATACCTTCAATTTTCCAGCTTTCGTAATAGCCTTGCTTCAATATCTTCTACATCAGGAAAAATCAGTTTATAGCCCTTTCGCTGTAATGCTAAGACGTGCTTCGCTTTCTTTACTAATTCCCTTTCAAAAACTCCATCTACTTGAACTGGTATTTTCGCCACATTATCAATATATTCATTCTTAATATATTTAATAGTAACAGGGCACATATTCTGAATCAAAAAAGCTTTCTCATGTCCCAAAACTTTTCCAAATGCGATAGTATCACATTTATGGTTCTTTAATATTTTCTTATCATAATATCCACGATACTTCTCCACTTGTGATGAAAAAGGAATCATCCAAAACAATCCTGAAGATGCATCCTCGAAAGCATAGAAGCACGGTCTATCATGCAATATTTCATTAATTGTCTCCTTATTTTGCATCAACATTTTATCAGGAAAATCTCTAAAATATTGATCTGTAAGATAATAAAAATGTCCACTATTCATTCTTGAATTAACCCCCCAAAAAAAATAAACTCCATTCAATGAATGGAGTTTATAAGCATTTGAACTCGACCTCTTATGAGTCGCATATCGAGTAGCGACAATCATTTGAACTCGACCTTTTTTAGTTGCATATCGAGTAGCAACAATCATTTGAGATAGATTCATATCTACATATACCATACCTTTTAAGATTCATTTTGTCAACAAGGTGGCGGCGCCTTTTAGTTAACGTCTTCACCCTTTTGAAGGATTGTTCTTACATTGATTCCATTTACTTCGATATGATCATCAACCTTGATTACAAGGCACTGTCTGCCATCAATTATGCGGGATTCAACAAGGTCTGCTCTGTCAGGGTTAACACGGATTTCAACATCAGGAGCATCTATGTTGAACTTTCTGGTACTGGCGATATTTGAAGCAAGAAGCGGATAGTCTTCATTTTCCGTACACTTATCATAATTATCGTCAAAGGTCTCCATCTTCTCATCAGAAACACCGCTTTGTTCAAGAAGCTTTCTAACATCTTCCTTGCCAAGTTCAAGAGGGTCCGGATCATCACAGTGATCATCAATCATCTGCGCAAGAGTTTCATGAATATTCTTTACTGTATCGTAATCTCCATCGTTTCCAATCGTATCAGAGATGATAGCCTCAAAGGTATCCTTCTGATCAGGCGCGCTAAGAGGTGCTCTTCCGCCAAATATTGCCTCCATAAACTCAGGCTGGATATCATCAATTTTCTTAGAGAAATAGAGCATGTTATGAATATCAGTATTTCGCTCGATAAATGCAGGGAAAAGAAATCCCTTTACCGGAGGATCTACAATCCAGTCACGGAATCTATCTTCAATATCATTCTTGGACTCGTTATAGCCAAGACCTGCCTTCGAAAGCTTTACAGGGCAAATACTGCAGAGAATATAATCATAGACATCTTCAGAAGCATCATCCATCTCAATATTATCGCTAGATACACCCGGAATGTCATATACCGCATGGAGAATAGTAATCAGATAATTCTCAGCATTAATATAGTTTGCAATAATCCTGTCGTAGAATTCTTCAACAAGTGCTTCATCCTCAAGACCGCTGTCACGAAGCTTTAATAAAAACTCCTGCGTTCCGCCCTCAGCTTCCTGCTCAAGAGGAAACTCCAGGCTTAGAAGATTCTTTCCGATAGTGCCCGAAAGAGTATGCTTGAACATATCAAGATACTTGAACATCTCCTCCTCCGGAACTGACATAAAAGCCTTTTTGGATTCCATAACCTTGTTCTTCTCATGATCAACATAGCAGCTGCAAAGATGATCAATTGTACATCTATCCGGTGTAAACTGCTTCTTTATTTCAGATACTTCTGCACTATTCATTAGTTTTAATACCTCTCATATTATTTATTAAATTGATTTAACATCCCAGATTCACGATAATCAGCAAATTCTTGGAAGTCCTTCTCCATGAAGAACATCAAGGCTTCTAAGGCCTCCGATTTCGGTTTGCATAACAAGTTCTCCGCCATCCTTTGAAATATCAGATACATCTCCGATAATGGCTGCATTCTCGCCATAGCTTGAGTTTCTAATTATCTCAAGCGCCTTTACGGCCTCTGCCTTTGGAACAATAGCAATCATTTTTCCTTCATTTCCCATATAAAGTGGGTCAAGGCCAAGTATTCCGCAGAAATCCTGAACTGCCTTACCTACAGGTATCTTGTTCTGGTAAATCGTAAATCTCTTATTCGAACTTTCAGAAAGTTCCTTTAGAACTGTAGCAAGACCACCTCTTGTAACATCTCTCATCGTATGGACATGAATTCCACCCGCAATAAGATTTTGAACCATATCGCAAAGTGGTGCATTATCGCTTCTTATTTCGTTAGTGATATTCATTCGGCTGCCAAGAATTGTAGCATGATGATCTCCAAGAAATCCAGAGACTATAATCGTATCTCCATTTTCGCATTGCTCTGCCGATACTTCAAGTCCATTTGGAATAAACCCGACTCCCGCAGTATTTATAAAGAGTTCACCGTTTCCTGATACTACCTTTGTATCTCCTGCGACAATCGCTACACCTGCCTCTTTGGCAGTATCTGCCATCGACTTCACAACTCTTTTTAGAGCTTCGATTTCAAGTCCCTCCTGAAGGATGAATCCGCAGGTAATGTACTTTGGCTTTGCTCCCCTCATCAAAAGATCATTAACAGTTCCGCATATACAAAGTCTTCCAATATCTCCACCTGGAAACTCGAATGGAGTAACCACAAAGCTGTCTGTAGTTAGCGCTATCCTCTCACTTCCAGGAACAACTGCGCTATCCTCCATCTGTGATAATACCTTATTGTCAAAAGAGCTCTCAAATATCTCTGCAATCAGCTCACTCGTAGCACTTCCGCCGCTTCCATGAGCCATTGTGATAACCTTATCATTCATAAATAAGCCTCAATTCTTTACTTTCTGTTATTTACCAAATATGAAAAGCAGCTCCCCTCCTGTGATACCATACAGGCACCCTGAGGATTTAATGGAGTACACGTCTTTCCAAAAAGCGGACACTCACCTGGCTTTTTCTTACCCATAAGAATCTGGTCACACTGACACGCCATATTCTTCTTATGATCTTCGATAAGTCCGCTGCTTCCGGCGTCATATTCCTTGTACTTATCTCTAAGAAGAAGTCCTGACCCCTTTATTATTCCCATGCCGCGCCATGCCTCATCAGATACTTCAAAATATTTATCCACTGCTTCCTGGGCGCCCACATTTCCCTCTTTAGTTACTACCGAAGGATAGAAATTTAATACTTCGCCTTTTCCTCTTGCCTTTACAAGACCGTAAAGTGCTTCCAGAAGCTCTTTTCCCGAAAAACCGGCGACTCCAAACGGAAGGCTGTACCTTTTAGCAAGTGGTATAAAAGCATCACTTCCTGTAATAACACACACATGTCCGGGAGCAATAAAGCCATCTACCGGAGCTCCATTTGCACACAAGAAATCAATTACAGACGGCATAGTCTTAAGAGCCGTAAGCAGTTTGATATTTCTTATGTTTTCAGAAATAATGATATCTAAAAGCTCTGCATAAACAGGCGTTGTAGTTTCAAAGCCTACACCAGCAAAAATAAAAGTCTTATCCGGTTCGCTCTTTGATAAGGAAACCACGTCAAAAGGCGAATAAACCATTCGAACGTCTGCCCCTTCTCCTTTTGCTATGCTAAGACTTTTCGTACTTCCGGGAACCCTTATCAAATCGCCAAAGGTCGCGATAACATTTCCGCTTACATGCGATAATTCAATGAGCTTATCAATATAAGCAGATGGAGTAACACACACAGGGCATCCTGGTCCTGACAAAAGATGTATCTTATCAGAGAGCATACTTGGTATTCCATTTTTGGCAATTGCTGCCGTGTGGCTTCCGCAAACCTCCATTATATTCATTTCAGGGCCGTCATATAATTTCAGATATTCCTTGATTTCATCCAGACTAACCATTATGAAAACGCCTTCACTTCCGTCATCAGGCTCTCTAAGCTTTCTACATCGTCCTTAGTCACCTTCTGGATAACAAGTCCTGCATGAACAAGTACGTAGTCGCCCACAGCAACATCAGTATAGCCCGTTCTGACGTTAACCTTATTGCCATTAAAATCCACAACAGCTTCTCTATTTCCAATTTCAATTACTTTTCCAGGTAATGCAACGCACATAATATGCCTTTCCAAAATTTTACCGAATTTATTTACTGATTTAATTATCAATTTAATTTGATAATCAATTTGATTATCAATTTGATTTATCAATTTGATTGATTAAATGATGCCAGATACATCTGCCCAAGACAGATTCCTCCATCACCGGGAGGTACCTTCTCGTTAATATAAACCCTAAAGCCATCTGCTTCAAGCATGCCAATTGTTTCATTTAAAAGAATACGATTTAAAAAGCATCCGCCGCAAAGAGCTATATTCGTGACCCCATACCTGATTCTGATTTCGGCGCAAACCCTGTGAATCCACGTGGCAAGCGTCATATGAAACCCAAGAGCAATTTCCTCTATAGGAATTCCTTTTTCCCTGCACTTTAGAATATCACAAATAAGCCCTGCCGCGTCAAGTTCAAGATTGTTTTCCATTAAACTATTTGAATCTATTTTGCAAATCTTTGATGCCCTGCCTGCTGTGATTTCGAGAGCCGCAGCACATTCGCCCTCATAGGTATTATAATTCTTTATTCCAAGAGCGCATGCTACTGCGTCAAAGAGTCTTCCCATCGAGGTTGTTTCACAGGTGTTTATCTTTCCATCTATTGCTGCTTTAATCATTTGATATTTGCCAAGCTGCTCATCTGAGGGTTCCATATTTTTAAGTAAATCATTTGCTTTGGCATCTTCAAGGTTTGCCATATATCCAAATAGTATTGTCTCTGCATTTCGCATTCCCTCTGAGGACCCAATAAGCGAAACCTTTTGTAAATGCGTTACTCTCTCATAATTATCGCCTTCACACAGAAGGAATTCACTTCCCCAAACTGTCCCATCCACTCCAAAGCCTGTTCCGTCAAAAGAGATTCCAAGAACCTTTCCCTCAATGTGATGCTCTGCAATCACTGAAGCAACGTGAGTATGATGATGCTGAAACTCATGCGTTTCTCCAATTTCTGATGAAAGTTTGCGGCAATAATATACAGGGTGCATGTCGATAGCTCTTTTGACAGGATGAAAATCAAAAAGCCCGCTCATATGAGAGACCGCCTCCGTATAAGCATTCTGCGCTCTTAAATCCTCAAGGTCTCCAAAGTGCTGGCTAAGGTATGCAAAATGGCCTTTTCCAAGAGCAAACGCAGACTTTAGGTCGCCTCCTGCTGCAAATATGTCACAAGAAAGCTCTCTTCCAATATCAATCTTGTCCGGCACCAGACCTCTTGCCCTTCGAATTATCTGAACTCTGTCAGAATTTCGTCCAGAAGCCTGATAAATCGAGTCGTCAAGAGGAGTAACAATCCTTCTGCCATGATACAAAACTCCGTCAGGAAAATGCTCTTTTTTCATTAGTTCAAGCATCACGTTTTCATCAGTAATAATTGGCTCGCCGCCCCTGTTGCCACTCGTCATAACAAGAGAACCGCATTCTTTAATCAGAAGAATCTGCAAAGGATTACAGGGAAGCATAACGCCCATCCTATCAGACCCCATTCCTATTTCATATGCGAAATCCTTTACTACTCTCAAAAGAACTATCGGCCTCTCGTCAGAACATAAAAGCTTTCTTTCAGTGTCCGAAATGAGGCAGTATTTCTCAGTATCCTGAAGGCTTCCAAACATCACCGCAAACGGCTTATTCTCTCTGTTCTTAAAGCTTCTAAGCCGTTTTGCAGGCTCGGATAAATCCGGTCTAAAAGCAAAATGAAAGCCGCCAATATCCTTAATGGCAATAACCTTTCCTTCTTTGAGCGCGCCTATAGCTCTTTGAAGAGCTATTTCACCCGTAAGCTGCGGCGTTTCTATTTGCGAATCTTCTATTATTTTTGAAGAATCACCTTTATCAATATTTGTATACTCATCAGGGGGTATTTCGCTCCACATCAGCACCGGTCCGCAGTCATGGCAGGCGATTGTCTGCGCATGGCATCTTCTGTCGGAAAGCGCAGTATATTCATCACTACAGGAGTCGCACATAGGAAACTCTCTCATAGAAATCGTTTCTCTATCATATGGAACGCTTTCAATAATGCTATATCTTGGACCGCAGTTTACGCAGCTGATAAAAGGATACCTGTATCTTCTATTTGCAGGATCAAGAAGCTCTCTTTCACAGTCCTTACATGTAGGTAAATCTGCAGGTATCATTCTTATCTTTTCTGTATGCGTAATACTTTTTTCTATAAAAAAGCTCTTGTCTTTGCAAGGCTCATCATTCTCTGTAACTTCAATGCTATCTACCCGTGCCTTACTTGGAGATAACAAATGCAGGCGATGAACAAATTCGTTCACCGCCTCATCATTTCCGGAAGCTTCAATAAAAACTATTCCTCCGGCATTCTTTACTTTTCCATTAAGTGAAAGCTCACTTGCAAGTCTTGCCACAAAAGGCCGATAGCCAACCCCTTGGACAAGTCCTGTTACTTTAATCTGTAAATTCTTCATTAGTCATTCTTTACTTAGTTTCTGGTAAATTACTCTGATTCAACCTCATCAATTGCCATTTCGCGTCCTGCATCTGTAGGTTCTCCTGGAGTTCCACAGTGCGGGCAATCATACATAAGAGGCTTTTTAGGAAACATCTCGTGACACTTCGGGCAGCGAAGCATTGTCTTGGTTGTTCTAACTGTAACCTCTGCTCCCTCGCATATCGT
The DNA here is from genome assembly GCA_964549585.1 of uncultured Butyrivibrio sp. Taxonomy (GTDB): domain Bacteria; phylum Bacillota; class Clostridia; order Lachnospirales; family Lachnospiraceae; genus Butyrivibrio. The sequence goes on from CAZJWA010000010.1 coordinate 61,320, forward strand.
TCCCTTGGAAGCATCATCAAAATAGCCCTTTACAGCTTCAAAAGAATACCCTGAGCTTTCTCCGATTACAAGCTGAATCTTTGTAACCTTATTATTACCTCTCTTTTTAGCTATTTCTACTGCGTCTTCTATAATTTCTACTGCTCCATGATATTCGTGCATAGTTTATCCATTCCTTCTCACATTTTATTTTCCGGTGTAACTACTTCCGGCTTTACAACATTTGCTGCAGGCTTTGCAGCGTCAGTAGCAGGCTTTGCTGTATTTGCAACTACTGGCTTTACAGGAGGCGTTGGAAGCGGCTTACCTGTAAAGGTGTCAGGTGATTTCTTATCCATAGGCTCCTGATAGCCCGGTGCCATCTTTATACACTTTTTAGGACATTTCTCAGTGCAATAACCACACTGTATACAGTCAAAACGGTTTATCGTCCATGTTCTTGCTACTCTGTCAACGGTAATTGCTCCGGGCGGACAGCTCCTTGAACATAGTCCGCAAAAAAGACAATCGTCTATGCTTATCTCTACATGCCCTCTTGTCCTTTCGGGATAAGAAGCAGGCTCTGCCGGATAATTAACGGTAACGGGCTTTGAAAAAAGATTTTTTAAAACCGTTCCGGTAAAATTCATTAACTTAGCCATTTATTATTGCCACCTTTCAATTTACCTTTCAGTACAGCTGATGCATGGATCAATAGTCAGGATAAGAAGAGCAACATCAGCAAAATCTGCTCCCTTTAATGTTTCGAGCATTCCAGGAAGATTTGCAAAGGTGGGAGTTCTTACTCTCATTCTGTCAAGGAACTTGGTTCCGTTTGCCTTTACATAGTAAATTGCTTCTCCTCTTGGCTGTTCCATTCTCATAAAGAATTCTCCGCTTGGATTACCCTTTACATCTACGCCAATCTCTCCGGCTGGAATCTGTGCAATACATTGTCTAATAAGTGCTATAGACTGGAATATTTCATTGATTCTGACATCGCATCTTGCAAAGCTATCACCAATATCACTTGTGATTGGTTCAAAATCAAGCTCTGCATATGCGCCGTAGCCCTGAAGTCTCATATCAAAAGCTGCTCCAGATGCACGTCCAAATGGTCCAACACATCCAAAATCATGTGCCTGCTGCTTTGTAAGAACACCTACTCCCTTAAGTCTGCTTTCAACAGAATAATCAAAAAGAAATGTCTTTTTGATATCCGTAAGCTCTTTTTCCATGCCATCAAGAACATCCATAAAAGTCTTTAACATATCGGCATCCATATCCTTAAGAACTCCGCCGATCTTATTTACGGAAAAGATACATCTTCCGCCTGTAGACATTTCGAACATATCAAGAATCTTCTCACGCATTCTCCAGCACTGATAGAAAAGGCTTTCAAATCCAAATGCGTCAGCAAGAAGTCCAAGCCAAAGAAGGTGACTGTGAATACGAGACATCTCTGCCCATATTGTACGAAGATATCTTCCTCTTGCAGGAACCTCTACGTTCATTATGTTCTCAACGCTTTCGCAGTATCCCATTCCATGCATAAAGCTGCAGATACCACAGGTACGCTCAACGACATATGTCATTTCATTAAAATCTTTTTTGTCAACAAGAGATTCAAGTCCGCGGTGGACGAATCCAATTGACGGAACAGCCTCGATAACCTTCTCATCCTCAACAACGAGGTCAAGATGGATTGGCTCCGGAAGAACCGGGTGCTGGGGGCCAAACGGAATCACACTTCTCTTTCCCATATTATTTGTCCTCCTTCATCTTCTTAAACGGAGCTTCCTCATCTATGCGGTAAAGCTTGTTATTATAGTCAAGTCCGATCATTTTGATCTTCACTCCAAAAAGCTCTTTCATTTCATTCTCATAAAGAAATGCATATGGATAAAACTCAGTAATACTAGGGATTTCCACGTCGGGCTCTATCACGATTCTAAGAGTTTCAAACACAAGTGTGTCATCATCTGAGAAGGAATAGCTAAGCTCATATTTATTGTCTACAAATGCGGCGCAGGCCTGAGAAAGCTTTCTTCCCATGTTTTTCTTCTCCATTACCTTTTCGAGAAGGAGATTTGCATCGATTTCTTCTATTAAATGCTCAGGATTCTTTATTATCACTGCCCTGCCTCCTTTGTATGCTTCTTTTCCTTCATAAGTGCGTCATGCTCATCAGATTTCTTTTGAAAAAGAGCTATTGCCTTGACCACTCCGTCAATAATTGACTGCGGTCTTGCTGCACATCCCGGAACATAAATATCAACCGGAATTGTTGTATCGGCTCCTCCAAGTATGTTATAGCATTCCTTGAATATTCCTCCCGTACATGCGCAGGTTCCAACTGCAACTACTACCTTTGGCCTTGGCATCTGGTCATATAACTGCTTTACAACCGCCTGGTTCTGGGTATTGATTCCTCCTGTAATCAGAAGGATATCTGCCTGCATCGGGTCTCCCGTATTTACTACTCCAAAACGCTCAACATCATAAACCGGTGTAAGACATGCAAGAACTTCTATATCGCAACCATTGCAGCTTGATCCATCATAATGAAGCAGCCATGGTGATCTTCCTACTTTTGCCATTTTCTTTGGTCCTTTCTAATTATTTTACCAGCATAAGTATCAGTAAATTTACTCCTGCAGATAAAAGTGTAACTATCCATGAGAGCTTTAGCATTACGTTCCACTTAACTCGCGCACTTGTATTATCAATCAGTATCTCAAGGAAATATACTGCAAGGATAACAACTACCGCAAAAATATAGCTGACAGGATTACTGTTTACTACAAAGAGTCCGACAATTCCAAGAAGGAATATGTTCTCATACCATTCTGTTATGTCGTACATTGCAAGAATATCGGCGCCCATCTCTGTCGTAATTCCTTTGACAAGTTCCTGATGAGGATGGTGTGATGAGCTAATATCAAACGGAGATTTTCTCATTTTGATTGTTAAAATAAATACAAATGCAATGAAAAATCCCGGCAGATAAATTATTGAGCTGTACTGTGACTGAATAATATCACTTACGTTAAATGTCTTGTCTGCTAAGTAAAATCCTACGCAGGTAAGAAGTACGGCCGGCTCATATGACATCATCTGTACAAGCTCTCTTGAAGAACCAAGTGAGCTGTATGGCGAATTAGTTACAGAGCTTGCAAAAATAAGAAACGTTGCAGCTGTTGAAAGTGCGAAGAAACAAAGAAGAATATCTGTTCCTGCATAAAAAAGGCACCCTGTAAATATCATTGAAACCATATATGAAAGAACTAGGAATGTCTGTGCTTTATTTACGATAATAAACTGCTTATTAAAAAGCTTTCTAACATCATAAAAGGGCTGCAGAATCGATGGTCCAACTCTTCCCTGCATTCTCGCTGAAATCTTTCTATCTAATCCTTCAAGAAGGCCGCCTGCAAGCGGTGCCAAAAGGAGGTATAAAATTATGGAAATAGCTCTGGTCATCATAAAGCCGCACCTCCTATTATCATGCAAAGCACGATTATTATTACTGCAGTTGTAATGATTTCACATGGAGCCATAAGCTTTCTTTGTCCAAAGAAATCCTTAAAATAGAAATTGGAAATCTGAAGATCCTTAGGATCACCAAATGAATCAACAAACTGATCATTATTTCCTTCATTAATTCCATTCATATATGAAAGCTTCTGATTTGTCTTAACGTTCTTACTAAACTTAAATGCAAGAAGCGGAACAGCAAATATGAAGCAGATCATAATAACAAGTATGTACAAAAGGCTCATTGGAAGAACTGCCGTAGCCTTTCCAAACATTTCGCTAAGAAGTGGTTCAACATACACTTTTGAAAGAAGCGGGAAAAGAATACACAATACAATCATAAGAACTGCATGAACAGTAAGTGATATCACTTCGTTTTTCTTCGTAATATCTTTTACCTTATCAAGATTAGTATAGCTTATTATCTTAGCCATCCACTTAGTCCAGTAAAACATTGTAGTAGCACTACCAAAGCAGATAAAGATAACAAGAATAATATTTCCTGTATCAACTGAAGCACGAAGTGCTGCCCACTTTGAAATAAGCATTCCAAACGGAGCAAGGAACATTCCGGCAATACCTATGAACATAAATGCACCAAGCTTAGGGAGGCGATACAATAGTCCATGCATATCCTCGATGTCCCTGCTATGGAGTGAATTTTCCGTAGCTCCTACATCCTGGAACAAAAGAGATTTGGATATCGAATGGAAAATCATAAGAAATACACCTGCCCATATGGTTTTCTCAGTACCAACACCGGCACAGGCTACCATAAGTCCAAGGTTTGAAATTGTTGAAAACGCAAGTACCTTCTTGCCATCACTTTGAGCAATTGCCATAACTGATGCAGCGAAAAAGGTAAAGCCTCCAACAAAGCTTATAAGCTGTCCTGTTCTTGTTCCTGACATTGCAGGTGCAAGGCGAAACAGGACATATATTCCTGCCTTAACCATCGTAGCAGAATGAAGAAGTGCCGATGAAGGCGTAGGCGCAACCATGGCTCCCATAAGCCATTTTGAAAAAGGCATCTGAGCTGCCTTTGTAAGTGCTGCAAATGCAATAAGCGCGATTGGAATTATCGCTGTTTTATTTCCTGCAACTCCTGAATTTACAAGAGCCTGAAGCGAAACTGTTTCATTAACAAGTGCATCATAAAGAATTGCAACTGCTACTGCGCAGCCGCCAAGAAGGTTCATCCACAAAGCTCTAAATGAATTATCAATAGCTTCATCCGTCTTGGTATATCCAATAAGAAGGAATGAGCATACACTTGTAATCTCCCAGAAAAGATCAATCCAAAGAAGACTTGATGAAAGAACAAATGCAAACATATCTCCAAGGAATAAGAATAAAAGGGCAAAGAAATAGAATCTTCTGTCTTCAAATTCCACGTGGTGATGATGATATCCATGCATATAACCAACAGCATAGATAACAATAAGTCCGCCAATAACCCCGACGATTATACACATCAAAAGAGATAATCTATCTACATAGATGTGATTTATTCTTGCGAGCTCTTTATCTGCTGCTTCTATATAGCAGGTAACGCAGGCAGGAAGAATCGAAAGAAGGCATATCCAGTATTTCTTATACTTGATACAAAGAAATGTAACAAAGCAGGTAAGGGCAATCTGTCCCCAGAAAATCACCTTATCAACTATTTCCGTATCATAATACAGCTCTACTGTATTACATCCGCCTGCAATCCACTGACAGACTAAAACAAAAACGCCAATCATGATAACAACAGCGCTGACGTATGCAATCGCGTTACGAACCTTGTTAACGCGAATAAAATACATCAGGATTGCTATCACCATTGGAAAACAAATTAGAAATGGTATTACGACATTCATCTTAAGCTTTCTCCTTTATACACAAACTATTGTTTATTTTATCACTTTTATTTAATCTATTAATCTTTTTTTATTTAATTATATACCAATTTTTTACAATTTTTTTGGTATATTTTGCTATATTGTCAATATTTTAACGAATATATTGTTATTGGAGTAATTTCATTTCGTTAATTCGTGCACTTTTCCTTATTTTGTAAAAAGAGCTTCATCCTTCGCAGCATAAGTTTGCCTCTCATTAACTAAAAGAAGCTTCAATCTTCCCTCTATCATAGAGAAGACTGAAGCTCTTATAATTTTATTTGTATAAATTAGTTATTTGCTTTTCTCTTTCCTGCGATAATGCTAAGAGCAAGAGCTGCTCCTGCTGCTGCAAGCATAACTACTATTCTAGACGTAGTATCTGTATTATCACCTGTTAGAGGATTTCTTGCTGCTCCAAGTACTGCTGGCTCCTCAGCGATATCTCTGGTTGCTCCAAGTACTGCAGGCTCTTCAGTAATTGTTCTGGTTGCTCCAAGTACTGCTGGAGTTGCTACTGCAGCTGTAGTTTCAGTTGTTGTAGAAGTAGCGGTTACTGAATAAACTACAGGTGTCTCAGGAGTTGGATTAACTATTGGTGCCTGATATGTTGTTGAAAAAAGTGTTCCATCAAGATGATATCCATCTCCTTCACGCTTAATAACATACGCGACAAGGTAATTTGCGGTATCATTTGGAAGCCCTTCTTCTGATGTATAGTAATACTTTCCGCTTTCATCAGGATCAAGAACAAGGCTCTTTCCATCCTCAGTAAACTTTACTCTCCAGTATACAACTCCACCCGTTGTAGCATTAAGCGCTGAACCTGTTCCTTTATATTTTTTATCCTCTGTTGCTTCTTTTACAGTAGTATCTTCATACATTGCCTTAACATATGCTCTGTATATCGTGTAAGGAATTTCTATTGTTTTGTTTCCTTCAACTATATTGCCAGTAAAACTACTTACAGGCTTTGAAGAGACCTCTGTTACATCATAATTCAAAAGATTACTATCTGAAATAGATCCATCCGCATTTCTGGCAATTTGAGCAAATATTTTAGTATAATGATCACCTACAAGTGCGGTAGCCCAATCAGCATACTTCTTCGCATCAGCGGCTGCAGCCGTTGCATCTTCAAGATTTTCTTTTGCTACAGTAAGTGCAGCCTGAGCATTTGCAAGTTTTTCTTTAAGAGCTGCAAGGTCTATTGTCGAAAGACTCTTTCTGTTTTCTTTAATATTTGTCTGAACCTCATTGAGCTGTTTTTGTGCATCATTATAAGTATTTTGGGCTGAAGAAAGTGTATTGTTTGCATTTTCAAGAGATGAATTAACTGTAGCTATATTAGTTACAAGGTTATTTATCTGAGTCATTGAGCTCTTACCATTAGTTGCTGCAGTTTGTGTAGCTGCGTCTGCTGTGCTTGCTGAGTTCTGAGCAAGAAATTCGTATTTTGCAATAACCTGATTGGCAATTTCATTATTAAGCTTAGCAATTACTGCATCTGTCTTTGATGTATCGACAGTCCACTGTGTAATCCCTAATTTATTAAAGAAATTAGCCCAATAATTGGGAGTATAAAAACCATCTATTGCATCTCTTACATCCTTTTTTGTTTTCAAAGAATCAATATATGTTAATAAGTTCCAGTCCAATGTATTGAGTTTCTCATTGGCCCATGTATTGATATCCTGATCATACTCAAGCTGATTTAGGTTTGTAGAATCAACTGCTAATCCGTTACTGATAATATCTACTAATGCCTGCTTTTCTGCCTCACTATTTGCATTATCATAGCTAGCAAGAATGCTATCATATCTTGCCTGTGTTGCTTTTACATCTGCAAGTTTGGAATTAGCTTCATCTAAAAGTATCTTAGTTGATTTAACTCTCTCAGAAGCATCTATGTAGGATTGTTCTGAATGAAAAAATCTATACCTGCCTGCTTTGTTTGCATATGCCTCTTTTGCAGCTTTTACAGCATTATCATAATTTCCCTGTGCTGTAGACTGTGCACTCGCTGCTGCGGTCACATCTGCTGCCGGAATAGCGGCTATCTCTGCAAGCTTATCATTTGTCGTCTTTAAATCACCGCCTGTAACATTTCCATTTTCGTCATAAGTAGCTATTTTATCCATTGCCTTTTGTGCTGAAGTCTGTGCTGTTTCAGCAGCAGTCTTTGCATCTGCAGCAGCTGTCTTTGCTGCGCTTAAATCTGTAGCTGCGTTATCAAGAGCTGTCTTTGCATTATCAACAGAATCTTTAGCACCACTAAAATCAATTGCTAATATTGTATCAAGGTCTGCTTCAGCAGCATTTGCAGCAGCTGTATCTGTATCCTTATTATGTACAGCAGCTTGTGCCGTAGCAAATAAATCATTGTACTTTTTTACAAGCGAAGCTACTTCTGAATTAGAAGAAGCAATTGTACCATCTGCATTTATTGTTAAATCAGTAATTCCAAGCTGATTAAATAAATCAGTAAGCTTTGCTTCGTTATAAGCAATTGCATATGCATTATATGCTGCAAGGTCACTAAGAGCAGAGCTTACAGCTGCGTCATATGCAGTTTGCGCATCATCAGCTGCTGTCTTTGCTTCTGCTGCTGCTTCATTAGCTGCTTTTACATGTGCCTTAACTTCTGCATTATCCTTATCTGTAGTATCTACAGCAAGAGCAGCTTCTAGTTCACTCTTTGCAGTATCTGCTGCAGTTTGAGCTTTATCTGCCTGATCACCTATATAATTTGCAGCGTCAACGTCCTTCATTACAACTGTGTCTCCTGTTCCAGAAACATTCTCTGTAACACTAACTGTAACGCTGATATCAGTAACATCAACTGTTTTTCCCTCAGAATCTGTCCTTGTTACTGTGCTTCCATCTGCGTCAGTAACAGGAGTTGCACTTCCATTAGTCGCAATTGATCCTGCATTGGCATTATCTGTAGCCGCATTACTATTATAATTATCAATAATATCTAAATCTGTAGCTGCACTTGTTGCTGCATTAGTAGCAGCGGTCTGTGCTGCATTTGCTGC
>CAZJWA010000011.1:0-65381 GCA_964549585.1 uncultured Butyrivibrio sp.
ATTGACTTTGCAAAGAGTTTGTATGATACTTTTATTACAAACAGTAAAGATACTGAGGAACCATCAGCTCCGGCAGCGTCTGCTCCACCTACTCCTGCAGCACCAGTACCTGCGCAGCCGCAGAGTATAGCGCAGCCACAGGACGCTTCTTATGGCCAGGGGGCTGCGATGGGTCAGCCTCAAATGATGCAGCAAGGCATGGGAATGCCTCAAATGCAGCCCCAAATGATGCAGCCTCAAATGATGCCGAATATGAATGTCCAACAGGCACAGTTCCAGACTTTTAATCCGGATGGAATGGTAATGCAGGGCGGTGAGAACATAAGCCTTATTAAGGATGTTCCACTTGATGTTACGGTCGAACTTGGCAGAACTAAAAAGCCAATTTCTGATATATTGGAATTTGAACCTGGTACAATAATTGAACTTGACAAGATTGCCGGAGAACCGGTTGATGTTCTTGTTAACGGTAAACTAGTTGCCAAGGGCGAAGTTGTTGTAATTGAAGAAAGCTTTGGCGTAAGAGTCACAGAGATCATAAAATAAGGAGAACTAATATGGCAAAGAATGTTTTAATTTGTGATGATGCAGCATTTATGAGAATGATGATCAAAGATATCCTGACCAAGAACGGCTACAATATCGCAGGTGAAGCAGAAAATGGCCTTAAGGCTGTTGAGAAGTATGCTGAGGTTAAGCCTGACCTTACTCTCATGGATATCACAATGCCAGAAATGGATGGAATTCAGGCACTTAAGAAAATCAAAGAATCAGATCCGAATGCAACTGTTATTATGTGTTCAGCAATGGGACAGCAGGCAATGGTTATTGAGTCTATTCAGGCAGGCGCCAGAGATTTCATAGTAAAGCCTTTCCAGGCAGACCGTGTTATTGAGGCTGTTAAGAAGGTTATAGGTTAACAAAGTGGATGCAGTAGCTCAGCTTTTTACAATTCTGGTAATATTTCTCGTTGTCATTGTGCTTACTTATTTTGTAACCAAATGGATAGCGGGATACCAGAAAACCAAAAGCTTTGGATCAAATATTGAAGTAATAGAGACATGTCGTATTTCTGGAAATTCTGTTGTTATGATTGTCAGAATAGGAGATAAGTATGTTTCTGTTGCTGTATGCAAAGATTCAGTCACAAAGCTTATGGAGCTTTCAGAAGATGATATAGCGGATATAAATACTATGCAAAAGGAATCAGGAAGCTTTGGGGATATGATGAAAGCGGTAACAGACAAACTTAAAGAGAAGAAATCCTGATACAGACTGGCGTTTATTATGAAGAGAATTGACAAAAAGGATACCATAGGAAAGCTGAAAAAAAGAGTGCTTATATGCGCTGCACTTTCAGCACTTATGATATCCTTTCTTTTTATTGCACTACCATCAAATGTTTATGCAACAGAAAATACAAATGTTACAGATACGACGGTAACAGATCCTTTATCGGATACTTCTAATTCGACAGGGACTTCTGACACAAGAACTAATATAAATGAGCCTGGGACATCAGATTCTGCAAATGATCTTAAAAGCCTAAATATCGCTAATTCTGTTACGGTAACCTATGATAATGGAAACGGTTCACTTAATGGGGCACTTCGTATACTGATAACACTTACACTTATTTCACTTGCACCGACTCTTATTGTAATGATGACTTCTTTTACCAGAATCATCATTGTGCTTCATTTTACAAGAACGGCGCTCAATACGCAGACTGTTCCGCCAAATATGGTGCTTATTGGACTTGCACTCTTTTTGACTCTTTTTATTATGCAGCCTACGATTACTTCTATTTATAATGATGCGGTAGTTCCGTTTGAAAATGGAGATATGGATCAGAGCGAATTTGTTGAGACAGCAATGGACCCAATAAGGCAGTTCATGTATCCACAGACTCAAAAAAAAGATGTTGAGCTTTTTATGGATATTAGTGGAACTACGTGGGATGGCGAGCTTGACAGTATTCCTAATACAGTTCTTATACCAAGCTTTATTATAAGTGAACTTAGAACAGCATTTATTATTGGATTTTTGATTTATATTCCATTTATTGTTATTGATATGGTTGTTGCGTCTGTACTTATGAGTATGGGTATGATGATGCTTCCTCCAACGACAATTTCTCTGCCGTTTAAGATACTACTGTTTATTCTTGCTGATGGCTGGAATTTAATTATCGGAAGTCTTGTCAAAACATTCTATTAAAATATTTGAAATTGATTTTTATGAAAGGAGCTACAATGTCGATAGGAGAGGTTACACAGATAACTGGAAGTGCATTATTTCTTGTAATTAAGGTTTCTGCGCCTATACTACTAATTTCTCTTGTTATTGGACTGATTGTTTCTATTTTTCAGACAGTTACATCTATTCAGGAGCAGACACTTACATTCGTTCCTAAGATAATTGCTACCTTTCTTGGAATAATTATTCTTGGTAACTGGATGGCTACTCAGCTTACAGATTTCATGACTTCACTTTGGTCTGATTTTAGCAGGTACATTCATTAGATGATAAATTATAATTTCACCTATGGAGATCTTGAATATTTTCTGCTTATTCTAACGAGGATAACCTGCTTTATTTATGTTGCGCCTTTTTTTAGCACGAGAGGAATTCCAAATCAGGTTAAGGTTGGCGTAGGTATATGTATGTCTGTGTTATTGTATAATATTGTCCCAAGGGCTGACCTAAATTATCTTGGGGTAATGGGCTATGCAATAATTATTGCAAAGGAAGCATTTGTTGGACTTATGATAGGCTTTGCTGCGTCAATTGCAAGTAGTATTACTGCATTTGCAGGACAGATTGTTGATATGCAGACAGGACTATCTATGGTGACAATGTTTGATAATAATTCAAACAGTAATGTTACAATAACCGGATCTTTATACCAATACGTTTTAATGGCAATGATAATACTAAGTGGAATGTATAGATATATTGTAAGGGCAATTGCTGACTCTTTTACACTTATTCCTGTTAATGGCGCAGTTTTCCATTCTGATAAGTTGTTAAATGCAATGGTAACTTTTATGAAAGATTATATTGTAATTGGCTTTCGAATTTGCCTTCCAGTATTTATTGTTACCTTTATTCTTAACATAGTCCTTGGAGTTCTTGCTAAGGTTTCACCGCAGCTTAATATGTTTGCAGTTGGAATTCAGCTAAAGATTCTTGTGGGACTTAGTGTTTTATTTCTTACCTGCAGCATGCTAAGTGGAGCTTCCGATTTTATTCTTACTTATATGAGAGAACTTATGCAGACATTTGCACAGGGGATGGCAGCGTGATAATATCCATTGATAATTATTCTTTAGTTGAATATAATCTTCAGTTTTTTGCAAAGGAAGGCCCAGGCGGTGAGAAGACAGAAGAGCCTACTTCCAAAAAACTTGATGATGCAAGAAAAAAAGGCCAGGTTGCCAAAAGTCATGAGCTTAATATGGCTGTCGAGCTTATGGCTTTTTTTGTGATTCTCAAAATTTATTTAAGTACTATGGGTAGTTTATTTGAGAACTTTTTTGAAAAAATATATTCTCAAATTCCTGATACTATTGTTATGTATGATGGACAGATTCCTTTAGCAGCTATAAAGAGTAATATTTCTGCTATGCTTTTGCAGATAGTTATCATGTGCCTGCCATTTTTTCTAAGCGGAATTATTATTTCTTTTGCATGCTCAATTTTACAGGTTGGATTCAAGGTTACTACTGAACCGCTTAAGCCTACTCTTAATAAACTAAATCCTGCTTCGGGAATAAAAAAGATTGTTTCTGCGCAGTCTTTATTTGAACTTGTAAAATCTATTGCCAAGATTGTACTGATTGCTATTGTTCTTTTTTATTATTTAAAGAGTAGGAGCGAATCACTATTTCTTCTTTATGATATGTCCCTTGAAGCTGCAATTGATTTATTGTTTGATATTATTATCAATCTTGGACTTCGAATTGCAGCTGTGTACATGATAATTGCGGTATCTGATTTTGTTTTCCAAAAGAGAAAATTTCACAAAGATATGATGATGACAAAACAGGAAATAAAGGATGAGTACAAGGAAGCTGAAGGAGATCCACAGGTAAAGGGCAAGCAGAAGCAGCGTATGAGAGAGGCTTCTCAAAGAAGAATGATGCAGGATATCAAAAAGGCTGACGTTGTAATTACGAATCCTACGCATTATGCTGTTGCTGTTTTATATGAACAGGACAAAAATACAGCCCCTATTGTTGTTGGAAAGGGGAGCGACTACCTTGCCAAAAAAATTAAAGAGGTTGCCAGAGATAATGATATTGAGATAGTTGAAAATAAACCTCTTGCAAGGATGCTTTATGCAAATGTAGATATTGGGCAGATGATTCCACCTGAATTATATAAGGCGGTAGCAGAGGTTCTGGCTTTTGTATATCATTTAAAAGGAAAGGTGTGATAATCGTAGATGTTCTTACGGCTGTTACATCTTTTTTGCACAAGATGTAGAAAAAAATAAACTTTATATTATTCATATTTCTGTTATTATATATATTAGGGTAAGTGACATGAATATGCGAAAGGAGGGGTATCGGATATGAACAGAACTAAGATTGTCAACAGAATTTATGATTACGGCGTTGCACTATATCTTGTGGCTGCTATATTAATGCTTATCATTCCTATTCCAAATACCCTCATGGATATCCTTTTGGCATTTGATATGTCGCTTTCTTTTGTTATTCTTTTTACAGCGATGTTTGCAAAGGAAGTTCTTGATCTATCATTCTTCCCCTCAATTTTACTTTTTACTACAATCTTTAGAATTGCACTAAACGTATCATCGACAAGACTTATTCTTACAACAGGAGATCCCGGTCAGGTTATCGAGACATTTGGTAACTTTGTAGGCGGAGGCAATCTCATTGTAGGAATTATTATTTATATTATTTTGGTTATTGTTCAGTTTGTAGTTATCAATAAAGGCTCTGAAAGAGTTGCAGAAGTAACTGCAAGATTTACTCTCGATGCTATGCCAGGAAAGCAGATGGCTATTGATGCTGATCTAAATACAGGTGCTATTACTGATGTAGAAGCAAAGAAACGAAGAGAGAAGATTCAGGAAGAAGCAAGCTTTTTTGGTTCAATGGATGGTGCTTCAAAGTACGTAAAGGGAGACTCAATGGCGGGTCTTATCATTACGTTTGTCAATATTGTTGGCGGAATTGTCATGGGTATGACAAGCATGGGACTTAGCGCCACCGAGGCAATGGATAAGTTTACTATTCTTACAATAGGTGATGGACTTGTAAGCTCTATTCCTTCTCTTCTTATTTCTCTTGCTACAGGTATTCTGGTTACGAAGGGTTCGAAGGAAGCAGATTTTGGTCATGTTCTTATCGATCAGCTATTTGGTATGCCAAAGGTTTTATATCTTGTTGGCGGAGTCATTACAGGACTTGGAATTGCTACGCCGCTTCCAACTATTATTTATGTTGGAATTGGTGTTTGCTTTATTATTTGTGGAAGACTTACGCAGAATTCTCTTGAAACAAGTCAGATTAAGCAGGAGGTTTCATCTGAGGAGTCCAAGGCAGAAGAGATACGGCAGCCTGAAAATGTGAATGGCCTTTTACAGGTGGATCCTATAGAGCTTGAATTTGGATATGGAATTATTCCTCTTGCTGATGTTAATCAGGGAGGAGATCTTCTTGATAGAGTTGTAATGATAAGGCGGCAGATAGCGCTTGAACTTGGTATGGTCGTTCCTATCATTCGTCTTCGAGATAACATACAGCTTAATCCAAACCAATATATCATTAAGATTAAGGGTATTCAGATTAGTGAAGGTGAAATCCTTTTTGATCATTATATGGCTATGAATCCAGGGCAGGCCGAAGAAGAAATCACAGGAATTCCTACGTTTGAGCCTTCATTTCATCTTCCTGCCACATGGATAACCGAAGGACAAAGAGAGAGAGCTGAGAGCCTTGGATATACGGTAGTTGATCCTCCTTCAATAATTGCTACACATTTGACTGAGGTTATCAGAGAGCATATTGATGAACTTATTACTAGACAGGATGTTCAGAATCTTGTTAATAACTTAAAAGATAATAATCAGGCACTTGTTGATGAGCTTGTTCCAAAACTTATGAGCCTTGGAGAAATTGAGAAGGTACTTAGAAATCTTTTAAAAGAAGGAATTTCAATTAGAGATTTGGTTTCTATTTTTGAGACACTTGCTGATTATGCACCAACAACGCATGATACGGATATTTTGACTGAGTATGTTCGCCAGGGACTTAAGAGGGCCATTACAAGAAAGTATTTCTCCGGAAATGATACTACAAGTGTTGTAACTCTTGACCCTAAGATTGAACAGGAAATAATGGGAAGCGTCAAACAGACGGAAACGGGAGCTTATCTTACACTTGATCCTGGTAAGACGAAGGCAATCATTAAGTCTGTCGGACTTCAGATTAAAAAGCTTGAAGATGCGGGTAAGAGTGCAATCGTGATGACTTCACCTATTGTCAGAATGTATTTTAAGAAGATGACAGAAGATTATTATAGGGATTTGATCGTTGTTTCATATAATGAAGTTGAATCAAATGTAGAAATTCAGTCGATCGGAATGGTGACAGCGTAAATGATTATTAAAAAGTTTGTAGCAAGAACTGAAGAAGAGGCAACTGAAGCTGCCAGAAAAGAACTTGGAAGTAATATTGTTATTATGAATGTCAGACCTCTCAAGAAAACAGGTTTGTTTTCTTTCCTTAAGAGAGCAAAGATTGAAGTAACTGTAGCAATGGAAGAGGAAACTGAGAAGAACAGGCAGAGTGCTTCTCCTTCTAATAATCCTGCAAAAGAAAATGCTATTGTCAGACCTTCAGTTAATGCTGCGCCTGTTAATGAATCCATAGGAGCGGGAACTTTACCTAACAGAAACAGCGAAAATAAAATTCTTGAGGAAAAGCTTGATAATCTTCATACGCTTCTTGAGCAGAATATTCTTAAATCTGATAATTCATCTGAAAACAGTAACAGCGATGCTTCTAAAGATTCTTCCACAAATGCTGTAACTAAAGACAAGTCACCTGCCAAAAAAGAGACTGCTTCGCAGGACGTTCTTTCTTTTATCAAGATATTGTATAATACGCTTATAGAAAATGAAGTAAATGAAGTATATGCAAATGAGCTTACTGATGAGGTTGAAAAGCTCAATAAGCCTAACATGCCATTTGAATATGCTTTATCTAATGTTTACCAGAAAATGGTACTAAAATTTGGAAAACCCGAAACTATCGAGCCTCCAAAGGAAGGACCTAAGACTCTGATTTTTATAGGGCCTACCGGTGTTGGAAAGACTACTACAATTGCCAAACTTGCTTCAAAGCTTTGCGTTATGGATAAGAAGAAGATAGCACTTCTTACGATGGATACATATAGAATTGCTGCAGCCGAGCAGCTAAGAACATATGCTTCAATTCTTGAAGTGCCATTTAGAGTAATTTATTCTATAGACGATATCAAGCAGGCTACTGAAGATTTTAAAGATTATGATTATCTTATGATCGATACAGCAGGTCATTCTCTTCATAATGAGGAGCAGAAGGAAAACATTACTTCTTTTATAAAGACCGTTTCCGAAAAAACTGAGAGCGAGAATTTCCTTGTTCTAAGTGCAACTACTAAATATAAAGACCTTTTAGATATTGTTGATACCTATTCGAGCATAATTAAATACAAGCTTATCTTTACAAAGATGGATGAAACAACATGCGCTGGTAATTTATATAATATTAGACTCCACACGAAGGCGCCTATGTCATATATTACAGACGGGCAAAACGTGCCTGATGATATTGAGGTTTTTGATGCACAGGCAATTGTTAAGGAGCTTCTTGGCGGACAGAAATAGGCATATATTTTTAAATCTTTATTGATACGACTAATCTATTTTGCATAGATATTCTTGGAGAATACGTTAATGGATCAGGCTGAAGAATTAAGAAGCATAATAAAAAAAGAATCTGCTCCGCAAAGACCTCTTGCTAGAATTATTACGGTGACTAGTGGCAAGGGAGGAGCTGGAAAGTCAAATGTTGCAATCAATTTGGCTATACAATTTCGAAAAATGGGTCAGAGGGTAATTATTCTTGACGCGGATTTTGGACTGGCAAATATTGAAATTATGTTTGGAACGGTTCCAAAGCATAATCTATGTGACCTGATATATCAGGGAAGAAATATCAAAGAAATAATCACATGGGGACCTATGGGAGTTGGGTTTATTTCAGGGGGCTCCGGAATATCCGGGATGTATAATTTAAGCCGCGATTATTTGGTATATATTATCGTAAATCTTGCCGAACTTGATGCGATAGCCGATACTATTATTATAGATACCGGAGCGGGTATTTCGAATGCTGTTATGGAATTTTTGGTAGCAAGTGGAGAAATCCTTCTTGTTACAACGCCTGAGCCTACTTCAATTACTGATTCATATTCACTGCTGAAAGCACTTAATCAGCATCCTAGATTTTCAAAAGATAACACTGTAATAAAAGTTGTTACAAATAAAGTTGAATCTAGAGAAGAAGGTGAACAGCTTTTTCATAAAATGAATGCAGTTGTATCAAGATATCTTAAGCTCCCACTTGAATATCTTGGAGAAGTGCCTATTGATCCTCTTTTGTCAAAAAGTGTTATGCAGCAGTCGCCGGTATCAATTCAATATCCTACTGCCAAATCAGTAAAGGCTTTTGAGAGTATTTCCGCAAAGCTTTGTAATAAAGAGGGAATCAGCGAGGTTAAACCAAGAGGCATGGCAGCTTTCTTTTCTCATATTATTACGGGAAGAAAACTTGAAAATCAGTAAAAGTTTGTGAGGAGAATATTTATGCTAACAGATTATATTTCACCGGGTGAAAAAGTGGAGATTCAGGCAATTCCGGGAATATGGCAAAAAGAAACAGAAGAGGATACAAAGGTATATGGCAGTAAAATCTATGACATAGCTTCTGATGAGCGAATAGATGTAATGATGCCTACCGAAAAGGGAAAACTTATTCTTTTGCCTGTTGATGGTGAGTACAGACTTGCTTTTTATTCAAGTAAAGGCATGTATCAATGTGAAGCAAGGGTTGTTGACAGATATAAGAGCAATAATATTTATATTCTTTCACTTGAATTTGCAAAGGGACTTCAAAAGCTTCAGAGAAGAGAATATTACAGATTTAACTGTGCTATTGAGCTTGTAACAAGATCTCTAACAAATTATGAAGAGGTAGCACTAGAAAATAATCATGGTTTTACAATAGATCCCGGAGATGATATCAAGAAAGCAGTTATTGCTGATATTAGTGGCGGTGGTCTTCGATTTATTGCCGGCTTTCATTATGAAGAGGGCGATAAAATATATATAAGCTACAAGCTTAATATTGTAGGACAGATAAAGGAATATCATATTGTTGGAGTTGTTCTTCGAATGGAAGAAATGGAGAACAGAAAGGGCGTTTTCGAGCATCGCATCAAGTATACAAATATAGATGAAAATGATAGAGAAGAGATAATTCATTATATTTTTGAAGAAGAGCGTAAAATCAGGAAAAAACAATCCTAGAAAGCGTGAAAATTTGAAAAAAATACTAATTGTTGATGATTCTGCACTCATGAGAAGCGTACTTGGTGATATTATTAATTCAGATTCCAAATTTCATGTTGAAGACAGAGCTAAAGATGGAGCTGAAGCACTAGATCTTATAAAGCAGAAATCTTATGACGCGGTTGTTCTTGATGTGAATATGCCAAGAATGAATGGCATACAGCTTCTTAAAGAAATTCAAAAGAATAAGATAAGAGTCAGAGTAATGATGTCAAGCACCGATACCAAAGAAGGCGCAAAGGTTACGATGGATGCTCTTGAACTTGGAGCAATTGATTTTATCCATAAACCTGACAGAGTTAGTGATTGTAGGGACGAGAATTTCTCAAAGAAGTTTTTAAACATTCTATCAGCAGTTTGCAACAGTAATATTCCAACTGCATCAAAGAGCTTTTCTATTGATGAAATCAAATCGGATCGAAAAGTCGTTGAGATAATTAGTAAAAGTGTTGGGAAGATTACAGGAAATAAGGTCGTTGCAATAGCAAGTTCTACCGGTGGACCAAGAGCACTTCAAGCTGTAATTCCAAAGCTTCCATCAAACCTTAATGCTCCTGTTGTTATTGTTCAGCATATGCCTGTTGGATTTACTGCTTCTCTTGCTGAAAGACTTAATTCACTTAGTCAGGTAAAAGTTCATGAGGCTGTTGAGGGTGAGCCTTTGCTTGCAGGAAATGTGTATCTTGCAAGGGGCAGTGTTCATCTGAAAATTTCCAGTTCAGGTTCAAGGCAGACAATTCATTACGAAGATGGACCCACTAGAGAAGGCGTTAAGCCATGTGCAAACTTTATGTTTGAATCTCTTTTGAACAGTTCATATGATCAGGTCGTTTGTGTCGTACTTACCGGAATGGGAGCTGATGGTACTGAAGGAATCTGTAATTTAAAAAATGGTAAAAATGTGCATGTTATTACACAGGACGCAGATTCTTGCGTAGTGTATGGAATGCCGAAGGCTGTTGCCAAGGCAGGACTCGCAGATCAGGTTGTTCCTCTTGATAATGTAGCACAGGAAATATTAATGAACGTTGGCGTTAAGTAAACGTTTTAATCCTTCAGACGTTGAAAGATGCCGCAAAATGGAGGTTGTGGAGATGGATGTTTCTCAATATCTAGGTGTCTTTCTTGATGAAGCAAAGGAACATATTCAGAGTCTGAACGATAACATTATGCAGCTTGAGCAGGATCCGGAAAATGCTGACTGCATAAATGAGATTTTCAGAGCGGCGCATTCTATGAAGGGTATGGCTGGTACTATGGGCTATAAGAAGATGCAGCAGCTGACTCATGATATGGAAGATGTATTCTCGGACGTTCGTGCAGGTACTGTAAAGGTAAACGGGACGATGATCGACACACTGTTTCAGTGTCTTGATGCTATTCAGTCTTACGTTGATACCATTACTGAGACTCAGGATGAGGGATCTACAGAATATAACAATCTAATTAAAGCACTTGCTGATATTAGAGCCGGCAAAGCCGCAGGAGCTGAGGCTTCTGATAAGCCTGCTGATAGTAAGGAAGCTCCGGCAAAAGAGCAAAGCACAGACGGCTCTAAGGACGCATGGAAAAATATTAAGCTTGAAGCTGCCGCAAAGGATGTTTTTGAACAGGCTTTTTCAGAGGGCAAGAATGTGTTTGGACTTACAGTACATGTTCAGGAAACATGTATCTTAAAGGCTGCACGTGCTTTCCTTGTTTTTAAAGACCTTGAGGATCTTGGTGAAATAGCAGTTTCTGAACCTTCCACACAGGACATTGAGGATGAAAAATTCGATTTTACTTTTTCACTTATTATCATAACTGATGAGGATAAGGAAAAGGTATCAAAGGCAGCTCTTAATGTTTCTGAAATTGAATCTGTTGAGATAGGCGATTTTGATATTGAACATGCAAAGAGCGATGATAACAGTGATGGTGAAAGCGCAGAGAGCGCTGCTCCTGTAGAGAATGCAGCAAAAGAAGAGAAGGCTGAACCTTCTAAGACGCCAAAAGCTGCTGAGCCAGCACCTGTTCAAAAGGCTGCACCTGCTTCTTCTGGTAAGAAACCTGTTGGAAAGCCTGTCATAAATAGAACTGTAAGAGTAGATATTGATAAACTCGATGTTCTTATGAATCTTGTCAGCGAGCTTATTATTGCCAAAAACTCCCTTATTTCTGCAACACATTCTTCAGGAGATACAAATAGCGGAGTTAATGAACAGATTGAGTATCTTGAAAGCGTAACTACCAATCTTCATGAATCAGTAATGAAGGTTAGAATGGTTCCTATTGAGAGTGTTCTTCAGAAATTCCCTAGAATGATAAGGGATTTAAATAGAACGCTTGGCAAAAAGATGGAACTTACAATGACCGGTGAAGATACAGAAATGGATCGTACCGTTGTTGATGAACTTGGTGATCCGCTTATGCATTTACTTCGAAACAGTGCCGATCATGGTATAGAATCTGCAGAAGTACGTGCTAACAGAGGAAAGCCTGCTGTAGGTCAAATCTTCCTTCATGCATACCAGGATGGCAATAGTGTTGTAATCGAGGTTGGTGATGATGGCAACGGAATTGACGCAGCAGCTGTAAGAGATAAGGCTGTTGAGAAGGGCGTTATTACTCCTGATCAGGCTCAGCTTTTATCCGAGCAGCAGTGTATTGAACTTCTTTTCCACCCGGGATTCTCAACTGCAAAGGTTGTTTCTGAAATATCCGGAAGAGGCGTTGGTCTTGACGTTGTTAAGTCAAAGGTTGAGTCATTAAACGGCGAAGTAAATGTAAAGACAAAGCTAGGAGAAGGATCGACATGGACGATTAGACTTCCTCTTACACTTGCAATTATTCAGGCACTTATGGTAGTTATTGGAAATGAGAAGTATGCTATTCCGCTTGATTCGATTCAGAGTATTGAGAATATTTCTCCTTCTGATATCAAGTATGTATCTAATAAAGAGGTTATTAATCTTAGAGGAAGTGTTACAAGACTTGTTCGTATGAGTGAAGTACTTGAAGTAGAAAGTACAAAGTCAGCTGATGACGATCTTGTAGTTGTTATTGTCAAGAAGGGTGAAAAGCTTGTTGGCATAGTAATTGATGAACTTATGGGACAACAGGAAATTGTTATTAAGCCTCTTGGTAAATATATTAATAAATGTAAGTTCATCAGCGGCGCAACAATTCTTGGAGATGGAGAAATTGCACTTATTCTTGATCCAAATGCACTTGTTTAAGAGAACTTTTGATTCGCTAATAAATTTAGGGAAGGGATACTCAAAATGGATGAACTTAGGGATACAAAAGATGTCGGTGAATTGACTCAGTATATTGTAATCAATCTCGGCGAAGAAATGTATGGAATAAATATAAAATATATTGATAATATTGTTAGAATGCAGCAGATCACGAGACTTCCTAAGGTTGAGGAGTATTTGAAGGGAGTTATCAATATTCGTGGTGAGATTGTTCCTGTTATGAGCATCAGAATGATGATGGGAATGCCGCAGGATGAGATGACAAATAAGAGCAGGATTATTATCCTCAAGGTTGGGGATAATGAGCTATGCGGAATAATTGTTGATCAGGTTAATCAGGTCCTTACTCTTGATGCTGATAGTATTGAACAGGTAAGATATGATAATAAGGATAAATCAGCAAGCAATTCTTTTATCAGCGGAGTTGGAAAGTTTGATGGCGGCCTTGTTTCAATTCTTGATCTTACATCACTTGATCTTGAAAGTAAGGATAAGTAATTTTTTTGAAAGGGAAGCGCCTATGAATCTTGATGAGTTATCAAAGAGTTATTATGATGTACTTAAAGAAATAGGAAATATTGGGGCAGGCAATGCGACAACAGCGCTTGCCCAAATGATTAATTCCAAAATAGATATGTCTGTTCCAAAGGTTGAGCTTGTTGAATTTAAAGATGTAGGCGATCTTATGGGCGGCGCTGACAAAATCATGGCGGGGATTTACCTTGCTGTTGAAGGCGATATAAACGGAAGCATGATGTTTTTGCTTGAACAAAAGTCAGCAAGACATCTTGTTAATAAGCTTATGGGCACGGAAAGTACTTCCGAAGATTTTACGGAAATGGAGTTATCTGCATTAAAAGAAGTTGGTAATATTATTACCGGTTCATATCTTAATTCACTTTCGACTATGACTAATATGACATTATATCCGTCAGTTCCATTTGTTACAGTCGATATGGCTGGAGCAATACTCAGTGTTCCTGCAATAGAATTTGGTATGACGGGAGATAATATTCTTCTTATTGAAACGGAGTTCTTTGACACAGTTAAGCTAAACGGATATTTCATTTTGCTGCCGGATTATGATGGATATACCAAAATCCTCAAATCTCTTGGTATGGATGTATCTGAAGAAAACAAATAGGCTGCCTTCCATAGGAGATGAGAGGAAGTTTTATGGGACAGATTATCAGAATCGGCATGGCCGACCTAAATGTTTGCGCAAGCCCTGATGGAATAACTACACTTGGACTTGGCTCCTGTGTAGGAATCGCCATTAGGGATCCTGTTACAAAGATTGGCGGTCTTGCACATATTATGCTTCCTGATTCTCATGAAATCAGGAATAATGATAATATTCCAAAATTTGCTGATACAGGAATTGAAGAGCTTGTCAGGCTTATCGTTGAAAAAGGTGCTGCAAGAACAAGACTTGTTGCAAAGATAGCAGGTGGAGCTCAGATGTTCGCGCTTCAAACTACCAGTAATACTATGCGTGTTGGAGATAGAAATGTTGAAGCTACACTCAAAAAGTTAAAAGAGCTTAACATAAATATACTTTCAAGAGATACTGGAAATTCATATGGAAGAACAGTAATTTTTTATCCCGAAACAGGTGATTATGTTATCAGGGCGGTAGGGAAACCGGAAAAAATCATTTGATTAGCCAATAGGATAATTCATTTTGTTATATGATTCTTTTCAAGGATGAAAAGGAATAACATGGGCAAAAAAGATTTTAGTAAAAGTAAAGATAATTCCAAAAAGGTTCAGTCTAAGGTAAAACTTATCACGCCAATTGTGATGCTGTTACCTACGGCTATTGTTGCGATTTATACGTATTTTCAAAGATATAATATAGACAAATGGCTGATAGTTGTTTTTGGAACAATGGTTTTGTTCCTGGTCATTGGCAGTATTCTTGAAAATATGGTCAGATATTTTGAAAAGAGTAATAAAGAAAAAGAAGAGAAACAGAAGCAGGAAGAGCTTTCTAAAGCCTCGATGGGCAGCGATGATACAGATAGAAGTTCTGTAGATGATACTGTTAAGGAAGAGGCTGATGGCTCTGAAGTTCCAGGAAGAAAAACCAGAAGACGGAATAGAAATTGACTTGGTGTGGAGATGATTTGACGTGGATGAAAATGCCAGAAACAAACTTTGGAAAGAATATGAAAAAACTAAAGCTCCTGAAATAAGAGAAAAGCTCATCATTGAGTATGCTCCTTTAGTTAAGCTTGTTGCAGGCAGGCTCAGTATATATTTGGGCTTTAATGTTGAGTATGACGATCTTGTTGGGTATGGCGTTTTTGGGCTTATTGATGCAATCGATAAGTTTGATACTCTTAAAGATGTTAAGTTCGAGACTTATGCCAGCCTTAGAATTCGTGGATCAATTTTGGACCAGATAAGAAAGATGGACTGGATTCCAAGGGCGATTAGGGACAGACAGAAGAAGATTGATTTTGCTGCAAAAGAGATTGAGGCTGAAAGTGGTCATGTAGCATCTGATGAAGAAATTGCCAAGAAGATGAATATTAGTTCAGATGAATATCTAAATTGGCAAAATCAAATGAAGGTTACAGGCGTTGTAAGCTTAAATGAGTTTATTGAACAGGGAAGCGATATATCCGATGATAGCAGTGAGAGCGGTACTTCCAGGTTTGAAAAGCCGGAAGAAGCTATAGAAAAGGAAGAACTTAAGAAAGTCCTTTCTGAAGCTTTGGAGCTTCTTACTGAAAAGGAAAAGAAGGTTATTCTTTTCTATTACTATGAAGATTTGACACTAAAGGAAATCAGTGAAGTACTGGAGGTTTCTGAATCGAGAGTGTCACAGCTTCATACGAAGGCTTTATCTAAAATGAGAACCAAGATGGGTAAATATATGGGCGTCTTTTCTGAAAAATAAATCAATGTGCGGCAGCATGCTGCTCGAAAGGCATGGATTACAATGAATGGATATTTTACTCTTTTTACTTCATCAAAAGGAACAGGAATAAAGGTATTTGCGCCTAACAATGGAGGGACCCCGGTTTCTTTTAACATCATTAAGGAATATCTTGATGACCACAAAATAGAATTTGATATTGTTAATGTAAATAAAGCTGTGACTAAGGCAGATGGCACTGAGATGATTATTTCGTCGTCTCAGGTTCACCCGGAAAGAGAAACATATAAACTTTATGTTTCAGGGGATAAAATGCTTGTTACAGCTTTCTTTTATGCGCCTTTTGACGGATCAGAGCTTGTTTCCAAAGACGAACTTTTAAAGGATATCTCTCTTCGAAAGATTACAACAGGAATTAAGACTGACAATATCAATTCTTTTTTTGAGAAAAGAGAATACTGCACAGACATCGTTATTGCAGAAGGCATAGTTCCTGTTGAAGGAAAAGATGCTGAAATAGAATATCTTTTTAATAGAACGCTTCATGCAAGGCCGGAGCTTAGAGAAGACGGCTCGGTTGATTATCATAATTTAAATCTGATTAATCATTGCAAAAAAGGTGATATTCTTGCCAAGTTAACACAGGCTGATAATGGGAAAACCGGTCAAAATGTTATGGGAGAGAGTATTTCTCCAAAACCTGTAAAGCAGCTTTCTCTTAGCAAGGGAAAGAATATTGATCTTAGCGAAGATAAACTAAGTATTTCTGCCGGAACAAATGGGCATGTTTGTTTTCAGAATGGAAAGATTGTTGTATCTGATGTAATGACTTTAAAAAATGTTGATGTTTCTACAGGGAATATCGAATATGATGGGTCCGTTGAAGTTGAAGAGAGTGTTGCTTCAGGCTTTTCGATAAAGGCCGGAGGAAATATTCATATTTTAGGAAATGTGGAAGGTGCTGTTCTTGAAGCCGGTTCAGATATTATTCTTGAACGCGGCGTAAAAGGAATGGGCAGCGGAAAAATCAATTGCGGAGGAAATCTTGTCTCCAAATTTATTGAGAATGCTGAGGTTAGAGTTGTTGGTTCTATTTCTGCAGAATCGATAATCAGATCTGACGTAAGCTCTGAAACTGTTATTGCGGTTGATGGAAGGCGCGGCTCCATTACCGGTGGTCATGTGTCTGCGGCAGAGAGTATTTCAGTTAAAACGCTTGGCTCAGATATGGGTGTAAATACTCTCATTGAAGTTGGGGTTAATCCAAGAGTTAAGCAGAGAATAAAGCAGCTAAATAAAGAGCTTGCGGAAGCAAAAAAGACACTTGATAAAATTATGCCAACGATTGATGGCGCAAAGCTTAAACTGAAAAAGGGGATTAAGCTGACTCCAGAGCAGGCGAATTATGTCAAACAGCTGATTCTTGTTGATAAGAAGCTTACCGATGATAATGAGAAAAGAATTGAGGAAATCACGGAGCTTCAAAATAAAATACTTGATGCTCATACATCTTTTGTCAAGGTAAGTGCTGATTGCTATCCCGGAACAACAGTTGTTATTGGAGAGATGTCCATGATAGTTAAAAAGACTGTATCACATGGGAGATTTATTCTTGATGGCGCAGATGTTAGAGTGTCTGCGTACTGATTTCGACACAGAAAATACTTTTTTACTTTTATCATTTTGCTGTATTATATAGATAACATGGAAGGGGCGATGTAATCTTTTAGAAAAGGAGGTTTGATTTATGTCGATCAATAGAATTGATTTTCAGGGTGCTTTTGCGAGAACGGCTGATGTCTCTCCAATAAAACAAAACGCTGATAATAAGGGAATGGTTGATCAGTCAAACTTTCAGATGCAGCTTAATAAAGAAGTTGATCAGAAAAGTACTACTGTTACAGAACCAAATAAATCCGAGAAGGATAGATCTAAGTTTGATGCCAAGGAAAAAGGCGATAATGAGTACGCCGGTGATGGTGGCAAAAGAAGAAATCAAGAGGACAAAGCAGAGAAAGAAAGCTTCTTTTTTGACAGAAATGGTCGAAGGATGGACTCAGGAAGCGGCTCTTTTGATATGAAAATATAAAAGGAATTACTTTAAAAAGCATACCATGTGTATGCTTTTTATCGTATAATGGAGCTTAATGAATCTTTTTAGTACGGCTTTGCATTATTATATCGTTGAAAGGTGTGGTTACAGTTATGGAAATCGTCCTGATAATAATAGGGATAGCTTTGATTGCGGCGGGTTATATAATCCCTGCTGGAGGAAAAACTTTAGAAGCAGGACTTGATCACGCTTCTCTCCAAAAAAAGATTGATGAAGCTGTCGCAAAAAGAGTAGCTGACTGTGAGCCGCAGATTTCTTCACAGCTTGAAGACGTGACTGATGAAAAGGTTACTGATGCCGAGGTGAGGATTAATAGAATAACTAATGAAAAGATGACTGCGATAAGCGAGTATGCAGATACAGTTTTGACTGACATTCATAAGAATCATGATGAAGTGGTATTTATGTATGACATGCTTAATGATAAGCACAAGAGCCTTACGGGACTTGTATCAGAAATGACCAAACAAGCAGATGATGCTAAGCAGGCAGTTTCTGATGCCAAAATAAGTGCTATGGAAATATCTGAAAATGTGGCAAATGCGGCAGAACAAACAAGTACTGCAAATGTAGTAAATGAAGAAAATTCTTTTAACGAAATAAAGTTTGAGAATATTAGTGATAACCAGGGCGAAAAGGATAGAGTGCTTGAAGATGTAGTTGTATCCGAAAAAGAGCCGGAAGAAACTGTTTCCTCAAATGATATGATTCTTGAAATGCATAAAAAAGGAAAATCTAATATTGTAATTGCAAGAGAGCTTGGACTTGGTGTTGGTGAAGTCGGGCTGGTTATAGATCTTTCAAAAAAGCAAAAAAAGGTTAAGTAGAACGATGAAACTAAAATGGTATCTTCGCGGACTGGGGATTGGCATAGTCGCTGCTTCTATAATAATGGGAGCGGTAAATAGCTATGGGAAAAGTGATTTATCAGATGAAGAAGTAAAGCAAAAAGCTGCAGAGCTTGGCATGGTTGAGAGCTCTTCTTTTTTGGCGTCAAAAGCAGATGAGAATGTTTCTGCGCAAAGTGATTCTCTAAATAGTAGTGATGAAGGAAGCTTTGATGCGTCCGTTTCTTCAACTTCATTAGAAACTGATTCTTCTTTGGGAGGATCAGAGCAGATTGTGAATACCGATACTTTGGAAGAGAAATCTGCCCAAAACTCTTCGGACGCTGAGTCTTCAAAAGATAGCGCTAATGTTTCATCAGTGGTAGCTTCAGTTCAAAGCAGCAATGTGAATGAAACTGCCAGTGAAGATGAAGATGCTTCTATTTCTGTAAATGGAATTACTATTGCCTCTGGCTCTGGTTCAGATACAGTAAGCAGAAGCCTTGAAGGCGCAGGATTTATTGACTCTGCAGCAACTTTTAATCAGTATCTGATAGACAGAGGACTTGATACAAGGATAAAAGCCGGCTATAAATCTATTCCTGCGGGTTCTTCTTATGAAGAAATTGCGAGTATTATTACAAAATAGAGCAATTTTTTATATTTGTGCTTGAATTACAAAATAAAAAGTGATAACATTTAAGAGCTGTGGCAAAGGCTATAGCTCTGTCTTTTTGACAGAAACAAATTGCACGTATACCCGTTTTCACTTAGGTGCCTGCAGAAATTCTTTTGCTGGTATGAGTGATGCCTGCTGCACAATTTAACGCATTATGCAGCTTTTACGGTTTAAGGTATGCGGAAGATAAACCAAATGGAGGTAATATCATGAGCGTTGTATCAATGAAGCAGTTACTTGAAGCAGGTGTACATTTTGGACACCAGACAAGAAGATGGAACCCTAAAATGGCTCCTTACATCTTCACAGAAAGAAACGGAATCCACATTATCGATCTTCAGAAGTCAGTTGTTAAGGTTGATGAAGCTTATAAGGCAGTTTTTGAAATTGCTGAGCAGGGTGGAACAATCCTTTTCGTTGGAACTAAGAAGCAGGCTCAGGATGCTGTTAAGACAGAAGCAGAGCGTTGCGGTATGTACTATGTAAATGAGAGATGGCTCGGTGGAATGCTCACAAACTTCAGAACAATCCAGAGCAGAATTGATAGACTTAAGACTATCGAGAAGATGCAGGCAGACGGAACATTTGATGTTCTTCCTAAGAAGGAAGTTTCCGGACTTAAGAAGGAACTTGATAAGCTTGACAAGAACCTTGGCGGAATCAGAGATATGAAGAGAATTCCTGATGCGATTTTCGTAGTTGATCTTAAGAAGGAAAGAATCTGCGTACAGGAAGCTCATGCACTTGGAATCACACTTATCGGTATTGGTGATACAAACTGTGATCCTGAAGAGCTTGACTTTGTTATTCCTGGTAACGATGATGCTATCAGAGCAGTTAAGCTTCTTGTTGGTAAGATGGCAGATGCTGTTATCGAAGCTAAGCAGGGTGCTGAAGCTGATGTTGCTGCAGAGAATGAGAATGTAGCTGAAGAAGCAGCAGAATAATTTACCGTTAAATTTATTAAATGAGAAATCCGCAGATACGGGTTTCTCATTTATGTAACTGACTAATAAAATCGGATTGTGAGGTTAAGAAATGGCTATTACAGCAGCAATGGTTAAAGAGTTACGTGAGTCTACAGGCGCAGGAATGATGGAGTGCAAGAAGGCACTTTCAGAGACTGACGGAAATATGGATGAAGCAGTAGAATTCCTTAGAAAGAATGGTCAGGCTAAGGCTGAGAAGAAAGCAAGCCGTATTGCAGCAGAAGGACTTACAAGAGTTGCAGTAAAGGATGATCAGACAGCAGCAGTAGTTGAAGTAAACTCAGAGACAGATTTCGTAGCTCAGAATGAGAAATTCCAGGGCTTCGTTGAAGCAGTTGCAAAGCAGGCAGCTGATTCTTCTTCTGCTGACATGGATTCATTCATGGCTGAGAAGTGGGAGCAGGATACAACAAAGACTGTACAGGAAGCTCTTGTTGAGATTACAGCAGTAATTAGTGAGAAACTTTCAATTCGTCGTTTTGAGAAGATTACTGAGACAGAGGGAATCGTTGTTCCTTATGTTCATGGCGGCGGAAGAATCAGCGTTCTTGTTGATGCTAAGACAGATGTTGTAAACGATGATGTTAAGGAAGCACTTAAGAACATCGCTATGCAGATTGCAGCTCTTGCACCAAAGTATGTAGATATGAATGATGTTCCTCAGGAATATAGAGACCATGAGAAAGAAATCCTTCTTGCTCAGGCTCTTAAAGAGAATGAAGAGCTTCCTGAAGGAAAGAGAAAGCCTCAGCAGATTCTTGAGAAGATGCTTGTAGGACGTCTTAGCAAAGAGCTTAAAGAAATCTGCCTTAATGAGCAGGTTTATGTAAAGGCAGAAGACGGAAAGCAGACAGTTGCTCAGTATATTGCTCAGGTAGCAAAAAACAATAGTGCTAATATTACTCTTGCAAAGTTCGTTCGTTTTGAAACAGGCGAAGGAATCGAAAAGAGAAGTGAAAACTTTGCAGAAGAAGTTGCAAAGCAGGCTAGTGCAAGATAATCTACTTTCGATTATTTAATTAAGGCAAGCATTAAACAAATTCAAATACCCCGGATGTTTATGACAATCTTATGAATTCATAATTGTCTAAGCTTCGGGGTGTTTTTCAAATTATTACATTTTTTTGTAAAGAGATTATGATTTGTTGATTTTTAATACTTGTAAATGGCGTTTTGGCTATATTGCTCTTTAATTATTATTGAAAATGTTATAAGATATAAAAGTACGATTTCAGAAACCGTATTTTAAGTTGGAGAGGTTAGATGACGCAGCAGGTTATAATTAAGGGAATGAAGTCAGGGATTATTCTTGTGCTTGATCCTGAAATAGCATATAAAGAACTTAGGCCTCTTATTGCTCAGAAGATTGATGAAGCAGCTGCTTTTCTTGGAAATTCCAAGATGGGACTGGCAGTTAAGGGACGAAAGCTCACTGATAAGCAGATAGCTGATGTAATTGAAATTATTGCATCACATTCAAAGATAAGCATTGTCTGTGTAATAGATGATGATGGAAATTTGGAATCTCTTTTTGAAGAACAGGTATTAAAATCAGCAGAGAGGGTTATTCCATCTGAAAAAGCGGTAGAACCTTTACGAGAGGCACCCGATGGATTCTCTGGTAATGCTTATATTTATAAAGGCAGTGTCAGATCAGGACAGTCCTTATCATCTGAACAAAGCCTTATTATTCTAGGAGATGTTAATCCGGGTGGAAATGCTATAAGCAGTGGCTGTATTTTCATTATGGGTTCACTTATGGGGAATGCTTTTGCTGGTGCTTCAGGAAATAGAGATGCATTTATTATGGCAGATGATTTCCATCCACTGCAGGTTCGTATAGCAGATGCTATAGCAGTTTCACCTGATGATGAGGGTGGAAGAAGCGGTAAGTTTCTTGGCAGAATAAATAAGAATGTATCTAGTGAGCCAGAGGTGGCATATATTGTTTCAGGACAGATTGCCAGAAGCAGATATGATGCAGCATTTATTAAACAGAGTAAGTTCTTTTGATTTATCAAAACGAAAATTATAGATATTAAACATTAAGAGCGGAGGAATTAGTTAGATGGGAGAAGTTATAGTTGTTACATCCGGAAAAGGAGGAGTTGGTAAGACTACGACCACAGCAAATATTGGTACCGGTCTTTCTATGCTCAATAAAAAGGTTGTTCTTATTGATACGGATATAGGCCTTAGAAACCTGGATGTTGTTCTCGGTCTTGAGAACAGAATTGTATATAATCTTGTTGATGCTATTGAAGGAAAGTGCAAGCTTAAGCAGGCTATGATAAAGGATAAGGATAACGAGAATCTCTACCTTATTGCTGCAGCACAGCAGCGTGACAAGACCAGTGTTACTCCTGAGCAGATGAAGAAGCTTACAGAGGAACTTAAGCAGGAATATGATTATATTATTGTTGACTGTCCTGCTGGAATTGAACAGGGCTTTCAAAACGCTATTGCAGGAGCTGATAAGGCTATCGTTGTTACTACTCCTGAAGTATCCGCAGTTCGTGACGCAGATAGAATAATTGGACTTCTTGAAGCAAATGAAATGAAGGAAACAAAGCTTGTTGTTAACAGACTTCGTCCTGATATGGTTAAGAGAGGCGATATGATGTCTGCTGATGATGTAGTTGATCTTCTTGCAGTTGATCTTCTTGGAATCGTTCCTGATGATGAAAATGTTGTTATTGCAACTAATAGAGGCGAGCCTCTTGTTGGAGACACGAAGTCACTTGCTGGACAGGCATATATGAATATATGCAGAAGACTTAATGGCGAACAGGTTCCTTTTCTTGATATTGAATCGAAAAAGGGAATATTTGAGACTATTGCAGGTGTTTTTAAAAGAAAATAAGGGGGAAAGATTTTGAAGCTGTCAGATTTTTTTAAACATAAGAGCTCCGGAGATGCTGCTAAGAACCGTTTAAAGATGGTTTTAGTATCGGACAGATCAACATATTCTCCTGAGATAATGGATAAAATTAAAAATGATATTATTGCAGTTTTATCAAAGTATGCTGAAATTGATCAGGATGGTCTTGATATAAAGATTACACAAATGGAAACCGGTGATACGGATGAAAGAAGTGTTCCTGCTTTGTATGCAAATATTCCTATAAAGAATATGCATCATACAGCTGATAAAAAACAATAAATAATGTGGCAGATATTTTGACAGAGCGTAGCTTTGAAAAGTATCTGCCTTTGTTATGATTTTAAGAAGTGCAACTGCGCAGTGGATGCTAAGGAGAATTTAGTATGCAGATCGGTTTAACCAGCGAACAGGCAAGAGTACAAAAGCATAATGGATTAAGTAATATAAAGATTGATTCTACGCAGAAAACGACCAAGGACATAATTAAGGAAAATATATTCACATATTTTAATCTTATTTTTCTTGTATTAGCGATTCTTGTTATAGTGGCTGGTTCATGGAAGAGCCTAACGTTTCTGCCAGTTGTAATAGCCAATATTTTAACTGGAATTATTCAGGAAATTCGAGCAAAAAAAATACTTGATAAACTTTCTGTAATTAGTGAACCAACAGTAAGCGTAGTAAGAGACGGAGAAGAAAAAATTGTTCAAGTTAATGATATTGTTCTTGATGACGTAATTATTCTTCGAAGCGGAAGTCAGATTCCCGCTGACGCAGTAATTATTGATGGAGAAGTATCTGTTAACGAGGCACTTCTTACTGGAGAAGCTGATGAAATAACAAAGACTCGTGGCAAAGAACTTATGTCAGGAAGCTTTGTTGTATCAGGACAGTGTCTGGCAAGACTTATTAGAGTTGGTGCTAATTCGTATATATCCAAGCTTACTGTAAAAGCTAAAAAGATGTCTTCTAAGGAGCAATCTGAGATGGTTAAATCCATCGACCGATTCGTAATTACAGCCGGTATTTTAATTATTCCGGTTGGAATTTGTCTTCTGGTGCAGGGTATGGATTCTGGAAATAGCTTTAGTGATAGTGTTGTATCAATGGTAGCAGCAGTTGTAGGTATGATTCCTGAAGGCCTTTATCTACTGGTAAGTGTTACTCTTGTTATGAGTACAGTTCGTCTTGCTATGAATAAGATAATGCTACATGATATGAAGAGCATTGAAACTTTAGCTAGAGTAGATGTCTTATGCCTTGATAAGACAGGCACTATTACTGACAACAGCATGCTTGTTGCTGATGCTATTCCTGCAGATGATTCTGCTACGGATTCTTTTGATGAGAATAAGAAGCTTATTGGAGATTATATTGCAACACTTCCCGATGATAATATCACGATGAAGGCGCTTGATGATTATTTTACTTCTCCATCTGCTTTTGGAAGTTCAATTTCATTTCTACCATTTTCATCCAAATTTAAATATAGCAGCGTGCAGTTTGAATTTGGAACCTTTGTACTTGGAGCTCCGGAAATTCTATTAAAAGATAATTATGCGAAGTATAGTGATAAGGTTAACAGCTATGCTTCTAAGGGGCTTCGTGTTCTTGTATTTGGAAGATATTATACGGATGATGACAAGAAGCCTGTTCATGTACCAATGGAGGGACTTGCAAATGGTAAGGTTGATCCACTTATCTTAATTTTGCTGCAAAATCCTATCAGAGAAAATGCTCGTGATACATTTGCTTATTTTGAAAAGCAGGGCGTAGAGCTTAAAGTTATTTCGGGAGATAATCCTGTTACAGTAGCTGAAGTTGCAAGAAGTGCCGGCATAAAGAATGCAGATAAATATGTGAATGCAACAGAATTAAATGGCACCTCCGATATTGAAAAAGCTGTAAAGAAATATACCGTTTTTGGTAGAGTATCACCTGATCAGAAGCAGCTCATTGTCAGAGCACTTCAAAAGGATGGACATACAGTTGCAATGACAGGAGATGGAGTAAATGATATTCTTGCAATGAAGGATGCAGACTGCTCTGTTGCGATTGCTGCAGGAGCAGAGGCTGCTGTTCAGGCGGCGCAGGTAGTACTTGTTGATTCTGATTTTTCTAAAATGCCTGGAATTGTTGGAGAAGGAAGAAGAATAATTAATAATATTGAGAGATCATCAACTCTTTTTCTTGTAAAAAATATCTTTTCATTACTACTTGCTATTGTTTCAATAATCAATGTTTGGATTTATCCGCTTCAGCCTTCACAGATATCGCTTGTAAGTGCATTTAACATTGGAATTCCTGCATTTTTCCTTGCGATGGAGCCAAATGATAAAAGAATTAAAGGAAACTTTATGCTTAAGGTACTTCTTAAATCTATGCCTGCAGCGCTTACAAACTTTTTTGCCATTGCTGCAATGGTAGTATTTGGAAACTATTTTGGAGTTTCTGAGGCCGATATTTCTGTTGCATCAACATTCCTTCTTACTATTGTAGGATTTATGATACTTATAAGAATAAGCCTTCCACTTAATAAATATAGAATTGCAGTAATTTCGGGATGCGCGGCTGGATTTGTTTTTATGGCAGTTCTTTTTAGCGATTTATTTTCAATATCATATATATCAGTTGATTGCATAATGCTGTTTTCACTTTTTGCTATTGCAACTGAACCATGCATGAGATACCTTACGATGCTTTTTGAATTCTTGGAAAAGAAATTTCAAAAACTTTATAAGAAAAGAAAGCTTAAGCATTGAAAACTATCACAAATTCTTTTGATAGCACATATGAAACGGCTGTTTGTTTTAGATAGCTAAATAGTGTATTATTAGTAAAGGTACTGTTTTTGTTGTATTAGTTTATTGTGAGAGAGAAAGTTTTTTTATTATTATAAAAGGAAACACCTATGGAATTTAAGAGGATTAATGAAAATACTGTAAACTGCATTATTTCAGAAAATGATATGGATGAAATGGGCATTACTATTGATGACTTATTTAAAAAGAAGGACGACGCACTTGAATTTTTAAAAGACATTGTTGAAAAGGCCCAGGAAGAAGTTGAGTTTAAACCAATTGGAGGCTGCACACCGATGCAGATTACGGTCCTTCCGGATCATTCACTTTGCCTTACTATGTCTGAAAATCCTCATGCTGCTTTTGCTACGCTTTTAAATGGACTTGCAAATAAGCTTGGTATCAAATTCCCTAAGGATTTTCTTGAAGAGCTCGGAGATCTTGATGATGATCAGGCTAGATATTCATATCTTAGAGAGTTTTTAGATGGACTTAATAATAATACAAATGAAATTCCTGTTATTTCAACAGGAGAGGTTAAAGATGAGAGCGCCTCTAGTAATATTAATGTAAATAAGACTTCCAAGATTGACGTATTAAGTAAAGACGGGCTTTCAAAGAGAAGGAAAGATGCACTTAAATCAATTGAATTTGACGGCTTTATTTTCTGCTTTAATTCATTAAAAAATGTTATTGCATTTTCAAAGCAGGTGAGCGACCCAATATACTTTGATTCTAAGCTTTATAGAGATGATAGAGACGGAAGATATTATATGCATTTTCTTAAGGAAAATGAGAAAATAGAGCGGTTTGCATCAGTCTTTACTGTTGCATATGAATTTGGAGGCTTTGTTTCTGCAAATTCAAATATTCTTGCTTATCTTGAAGAAAACATGGACATCGTGATTCAAGATAGTGCTGTAAATAAGCTTAACAAGATTTAACCAATTTTTAAAATTATTTTATTTGCAAATGATTTTTTTGATATTGATTTGGACTTTTTTGAAAAGAAAATTGCCGCCAAAAGCGGCGATTTTTTTAACATAGAAAATAGTAACAGTAATTAATAAAAATTAGTGTTTGCTGTTTGGCAAACATTTTTGGAGGCTGGATTTGGAAGATAATAGTATTAGACTTAATAAATATATAGCGATGTGCGGCGTTTATTCAAGAAGAGAAGCGGACAAGCTTATTGAGAGCGGCCATGTAAAGATTAATGATAAAAGAGCAGTGTCTGGAATGAAGGTTGGACCAAAGGACAAAGTTCTTATTGATATGAATGTTGTTAAACCAGTAAAGAATAAGGTTGTTTTGGCGTTTTATAAACCGACCGGTGTTGTCTGTACGAAGAAGGACGAACATGCTGAAACGACAATTTACGATGTGATAGATTATCCAAAGAGACTGCAGTATGCAGGAAGATTGGATGCTGATTCAGAAGGACTGCTTATTCTCACAAATGATGGAGACCTTATTAATGGTATGATGAGAGGCTCTCATAAGCATGAAAAAGAGTATATTGTCAGAATAGATCAGAAGGTTACATCTGAATTTCTTCATAAGATGGAGAAAGGCATATGGATTGATGAGCTTAAGACCAAAACCAGGGACTGTGTTTGTGTTCCTGTTAAGAATGACAGCAATGGTTTTAGAATAATACTTACCCAGGGACTTAACAGACAGATACGCAGAATGTGCAATTCTTTTAACTATAAGGTAAAAGAGCTAAAACGTATCAGGGTAATGAATATTCATCTTGATAATCTAAAACCTGGAGAGTACAGAGAAATATATGGCGAGGAGCTTGATAAACTGTACAGTATGTGCGGAATGAAGAACAATTAATTATGGCGGTGAATGCTTTGAATAAAGAAATCAAAAAAGAATATGATGAGCTTGTTTCAAAAATCAAATATCATATGGATAGATACTATAATCAGGATGAGCCCGAGATTTCCGATTATGATTACGATAGGCTTATGCTTCGACTTAAGGAAATTGAAAACGATTATCCTGAAATAGTTACGGATGATTCACCAACAAGAATTATCGGTGGCAGCGCAAAGAGAAAAGCCGGAGTGACAATTGAGCATGACGTACCGATGCTTTCAATACAGGATGTTTTTTCAAAAGAGGAAGTACTTGAGTGGGTTCATGAAGTAAGGCAAATGCATCCGGATGTAAAATTTGATGTTGAGCAAAAGATTGACGGTCTTTCAATGAGTATCAGATATGAAAACGGAGAGCTTAAGCTTGCAGAAACCAGAGGAGATGGGCTTATCGGCGAGGATGTTACTTTAAATGCGCTTGTTATTCCTGATATTGTCAAAAAGCTATCTAATATTAAAGAATCTTTTGAAGTTCGAGGAGAAGTCTATATGAGTCACGAGGACTTTGATAAAACTAATGAGCTTCAGGAGGCTGGTGGTAAAAAACTTTTTGCAAATCCAAGAAACTGCGCAGCGGGAACACTTCGTCAGCTTGACAGTGAAATGGTAAGAATGCGCGGACTTTCAATGTTTATCTTTAACATTCAAAGAGCTTCTATAGAACTTATGAAATCACATCATGATGGACTTTCAATTCTACAAAGCAAAGAAAAAATGGTTACAGTTCCCGGAAAACTTTGCACCTTGGATGATGAAATATGTGATGAAATTGACAGAATTGGCGAAATGCGTGGAACTCTTGATTATGATATTGACGGCGCAGTAATAAAGATAGATCAGATAGCATATCGTGATGATTTTCCGGCAGGCTCAAAATATAGTGCAGGTCATATTGCATATAAATATCCTCCGGAAGAAAAAGAAGCTGTTATTACAGATATTGAACTTTCGGTCGGCATGACAGGAAGGATTAATCCGACGGCAGTATTTACCCCGGTGAGACTTTGCGGAACAAGCGTTTCGAGAGCCACTCTTCATAATCAGGATTTCATTGACGAACTTGGAATAGGAATCGGAGAGACGGTTCTTGTGTATAAATCGGGAGAAATAATACCGAAAATAAAGGCCGTTATAAGAGAAAAGCATCCACAGAGTGCTACTGTTTATAAAATTCCTGATACATGTCCAATATGCGGAGCAAAAGTCGTTAGAGAAAATGATACTGCTGATATGAGATGTACGAATGACGAATGTCCGGCAAAGCTTCTTAGACGAATTATTAACTTTGTAAACCGCGATTCGATGGATATAAAAGGCTTTGGAGAAGAATATATCAAGGTACTTATTGATAATGGATATATAGAAAATATAGCGGATATTTATACGCTTAAGAATTATCGAGATGAACTTGTCGAAAAAGGACTTATTGGTAAAGAAACAAACACGGATAAGATTCTGGCAGCTATAGAGGGCTCGAAAGAAAATGAACCATACAGATTACTTTGCGGACTTACTGTTTCTGGAGTAGGAAAGGCTTCTGCTAAGACTCTTATGAAGCATTTTGGTTCAATTGATAAGCTTATGCATGCGAGAATAGATGAACTTACGGCTGTAAATGATATTGGAGATACCACTGCAGGAATGCTTCATGACTTTTTCCACAAAGAAAGCAACATTGTGCTCATAGACAGACTAAAGAGCTATGGACTCAATATGGAGATGGAAGAGAAGCAGAATATTGGGGATAAGCTTCTTGGAAGAACCTATGTAATAACCGGAGATTTAAATGAATTTGCTAACAGAGATGCGCTTGTAGCGTTTATCGAAAGTAATGGCGGAAAGGTATCATCAAGTGTATCTAAAAAAACTTATGCACTTATAAATAATGATGTAACATCCGGATCCGGTAAGAACAAAAAAGCAAAGGAACTTGGGATACCGATAATTAGTGAAAATGATTTAGTAAGGGAGATAGAGGAAAATGCCAATTAAGGTTCAGGGCGATCTGCCTGCAAAAGAAATACTTGAAAGAGAAAATATTTTTGTTGTTGATGAAGATCGTGCGATGCATCAGGATATCAGACCTCTTCAAATCTGCGTTTTAAATCTTATGCCGCTTAAGGAAGATACCGAACTTCAATTACTTCGCGCTTTATCTAATACACCGCTTCAAATTGATGTTTCCTTTATGAGAGTAAGCTCCCATATTGCAATGAATACTTCTCCAAACCACCTTAACAGATTTTATAATACTTTGGATGAACTTAAGGATGAGACATTTGATGGAATGATCATTACCGGTGCTCCGGTAGAAAAAATGGAATTTGAAGACGTTGATTATTGGGAAGAGCTGTGCAGAATTTTTGAATGGACTGACAAAAATGTAACTTCAACATTTCATATATGCTGGGGTGCGCAGGCAGGGCTTTATTATCACTATGGAATTAAAAAGGTACTTATGAATGACAAGCTTTCTGGACTATATAAGCACCGGGTTCTTAACAGAAAGGTTCCGCTTGTACGAGGGTTTGATGATTATTTTCTTATTCCGCACAGCAGATATACAACAGACAGGGTTGAAGATATCGAGGCCAATGATGAGCTGGTAGTTATGGCGAAGTCTGATATTGCCGGTGTTATGCTTTGCATGTCAAAGGATGGAAAGAGAATTTTCAGCATGGGTCATGCTGAGTATGATAGGTTGACGCTTGCCGAAGAGTATAAGAGGGATATTGAAAGAGGATTAAATCCAAAGCTTCCCGTGAACTATTTCCCTGATGATGATCCTTCTAAAACGCCGCCTCTTATGTGGAGAGCACACTGTGACATGCTTTATTCGAATTGGCTCAATTATTATGTTTATCAGAATACACCATATATGTGGGGACAAATTTTGGATAAAGAGAATATAATG
The DNA here is from genome assembly GCA_964549585.1 of uncultured Butyrivibrio sp. GTDB lineage: Bacteria > Bacillota > Clostridia > Lachnospirales > Lachnospiraceae > Butyrivibrio. Next base: position 30,875 of record CAZJWA010000011.1, read on the forward strand.
AAAGCAGCACATGTTCTTACAGATAAGACGGAAAATATTATTGGGAAATAATGACGGTTGTTATTTCTTTTTAGAAGATATAAAATAAATATGTAGGCGCTGTGTTTGGAAGAAAGGAGAAACGCTATGAGTTCTGAGAACAATATTGAGAATAGTACTCTTGAGAAACCTAAAAAGCAGACAAAGAAAACAAGAGAGCAGATAGAGGAATATGAGGCTCAGATTGCAGAACTGGGTAATCAGGAGAAGAATCTCAATGCTTCACTTGAAAGTCTTTCTAAGGATGTTGAGGCACTTGGCGAGCGTTCTGCGCTCAAAATGAAGGTTAAACATCGTAAATATGGAATTGGAACAATTGTTAAGCAGGAAGAGAAATATATTGATGTCAAATTTGATTCTGTTACCAAGAAATTTGTTCTTCCAGGAGCAATTGCAGAGAAGTATTTAAAGACTGATGACGATGAGGTCTTTGACTATTATACCAAGAGCTTTGATCTTCATAATAAAATTCAGAAGGTTCAGCTTCAGCTTAGGTCTAATGATTTTGCAGTACAAAGAATTAAAGAAAATATTGATAAGATTAATCATAAATAGGCTTTGATCATTTTCTTGTATCAAATTTTATAAGTTAAGTTCATTAAAAAAGGGGATTCGATTTATTCGAATCCCCTTTTTGTGTGGATTATTATCGTAAGATAAGCAAAGCTTACTTTATGACAGTTTCTTCTGAGCAGTAGAAAGCATAAGCTTAATTCTGTTGAGCTGATTTACTTCGCTTGCTCCTGGATCATAATCTATAGCAACTATATTTGAGCCTGGATAGAGGTGCCTTAGCTGCTTAATAACACCTTTGCCTACAACATGGTTTGGCAAACATCCAAAAGGCTGTGTGCAGACTATATTTCCGACATCTTCCTTAATCAGTTCAATCATTTCTCCTGTAAGGAACCATCCTTCACCTGTCTGATTACCAATTGAAACGATTTCTTTAGCATAATCTACCGTAGTATAAATGCTTGTTGGCGGAACGAAATGCGTGCTCTTTGCAAATGCCTTCGTGGCACCGCTACGGAGCTTTTCGATAGCCCAGATGGCAATTCTCATTGCAGTAGCAGTAGATGCCTTGGTTCCGAGCTCCTGGGCCTTATAAATCTGATTGTAGAAGCAGTAAAGCATAAAGTCCATAAGATCAGGAACTACAGCTTCAGCTCCTTCGCTTTCAAGAAGATCTACAAGATGATTATTGGCAGCAGGTGCAAACTTAACAAGGATTTCACCGACGACTCCAACTCTTGGCTTTATTTCATCAGTTATTGCTACCTGGTCAAAATCTTCAATTATTTCTTTACATAAGCTCTGGAATTTAAAGAAATTCATGTGCTTTGCTGAAACAAAAGAAATACACTGTTTAAGCCATTTATGATGAATTTCTTCAACACTTCCTTTGACCTTTTCATAAGGACGCATACGATATACGCACTTCATGAAAATATCTCCAAATACGGCAGCATAAGCGGCTCTTTCAAGCATCTTCAGGTTCATATTAAAGCCCGGATTACTTTCAAGCTTTGAAAGATTAAGAGATACTACCGGTATTTGCTCCATATCTGCTTTTCGGAGGGCTCTTCTGATAAAGCCAACATAGTTAGTTGCTCTGCAGCCTCCACCTGTCTGGGTCATTACGATTGCGGTCTTGTTTAAATCGTATTCTCCGGAGAAAAGGCAGTCCATTATCTGGCCAACAACCCAAAGAGAAGGATAGCAGGCATCATTATTAACATATTTGAGTCCCATGTTTATTGCGTTCTTGTTATCATTTTGCATTACAACAAGGTTATAGCCACATGCACGAAGAGCTGGCTCTAGCACATCAAAATGTATTGGAGACATCTGAGGGCACAGGAGAGTATAGTTATCCTTTTTCATTTGCTCAGTAAAAAGAGTTCTTGTATATGAAGTAGGATTTATTGTTCTTTTTTGTGATGAATTCTTATCGTTTTGCTTTCTGGCACGTATTGCAGCAATAAGAGAACGAACTCTTATTCTTGCACTTCCAAGATTGTTTACCTCATCAATCTTAAGACATGTATATATCTTTCCGGAGCCAGTAAGTATATCGTTTACCTGGTCAGTAGTTACGGCATCGAGTCCACATCCAAAAGAATTTAATTGAATCAAATCAATATCATCTCTTGTTCTTACAAATGAAGCAGCAGCATAGAGCCTTGAATGATACATCCACTGGTCAGATACGATAAGAGGCCTGTCAGGCTTTCCAAGATGAGAAACACTGTCCTCTGTAAGTACAGCCATGCCATAAGAGCAGATCATATCAGGTATGCCGTGATTGATTTCAGGGTCAACATGGTAAGGACGCCCTGCAAGAACTATACCGTGACGATGGTGCTCCTCCATCCACTTAAGAGTTTCTTCACCCTTTCTTTCGATATCTTTTCTTGTGTTATCCATTTCATCCCAGCCGCTCTTTGCAGCATTTATTATTTCAGATGAAGGTATTTCCTTAAACTCTTTTACCAGAGCTTCGGTAGCAGTCTTTAAGTTTGTAAATGCCATAAATGGATTTCTGAACTTCACATCACCTTTTGTTATGGCATCAACGTTGTTTTTGATGTTTTCAGAATATGAAGTGACAATTGGGCAGTTATAATGATTAGTTGCTCCCGGAACTTCTTCACGCTCATAAAAGAGAGAAGGATAGAAAATAAAATCAACTTTTTGCGTGATAAGCCATTCTATATGACCGTGTGAAAGCTTTGCCGGATAACATTCTGATTCACTTGGAATAGATTCAATTCCAAGCTCGTAAATCTGGTGCGTTGAACGAGGAGAAAGAACTACTCTGTAGCCAAGCTTTGTGAAAAAAGTATACCAAAATGGGTAGTTTTCATAAAAATTAAGTACTCTTGGGATACCAACGGTTCCTCTGTATGCTTTCTCTTTGGCGAGAGGCTCGTAACCAAAAAGTCTTTTATATTTGTATTCAAAAAGATTAGGAATTCCTTCTGCATTTTTGACTTTACCAATTCCGCGTTCACATCTGTTACCGGAAATATATTGACGCCCGCCTGTAAATTTATTGATGGTAAGACGGCAATGATTTGTACAGCCAGGGCAAGTAGCCATGCTTGTGGAATATTCAAGAGAATTTATCTGATCAAATGTCAGCATAGTTGTCTCATAAGAAGTATCCTCGTTAAAGTGATCACGTGCGATGAGAGCAGCGCCAAAAGCACCCATAATTCCGGCTATATCTGGTCTGATTACTTCGGCACCTGCTATCTTTTCAAAGCTTCTAAGAACAGCATCATTGTAGAAAGTACCGCCCTGAACAACAATATTTTTACCAAGTTCCTTTGCATCTGAAACCTTTATAACCTTAAACAGCGCATTCTTAATAACAGAATAAGCAAGACCGGCAGAAATATCTGCGACCTCAGCACCTTCTTTTTGAGCCTGCTTAACCTTTGAATTCATAAATACTGTGCATCTTGTACCAAGATCAATAGGATGCTTTGCAAAAAGAGCTTCCTTTGCAAAATCCTGAACACTGTAATTAAGAGATTTGGCAAAGGTTTCAATAAATGAACCGCAACCTGATGAACAGGCTTCGTTAAGCTGAACAGAATCTACTGCTTTATTCTTTATTCTAATACACTTCATATCCTGACCACCGATATCAAGTATGCAATCTACCTTTGGGTCAAAAAATGCTGCAGCATTATAATGTGCGATAGTCTCAACTTCTCCGTCGTCAAGCATTAGGGCAGCTTTAAGAAGAGCCTCTCCATAGCCTGTAGAGCAGGAACGCATAATATGAACATCTGATGGCATGAGTGAATATATTTCTTTTATAGAAGAAATTGCCGTTTTGAGCGGATTTCCATTATTTCCTGAATAGAAAGAATAAAGAAGATCGCCGCTTTCACTTACGAGCGCACATTTAGTAGTTGTACTTCCGGCATCAATTCCGAGATAGCAGTTGCCATGATAATCATCGAGCTTTGCTGTCTTGACGCGGTACTGTGACTGACGATTTTTGAAATTATCATAATCCTCTTTAGTTGGGAAAAGAGGTTCCATACGTTCAACTTCAAAATCCAGAACTATCTTGTGAGAAAGCTTATCAGACATTTCGTTCATGTCAAAAAATACATCCTCAGAAGCGTTCATTGCTGAACCCATTGCTGCGAAAAGGTGAGAATTGTCTGTTTCAATGGTGTGTTCATCATCTAACTTCAAGGTACGAATAAAAGCGACCTTTAGTTCTGAAAGAAAGTGCAGAGGACCTCCAAGAAATGCAACGTGTCCTCTTATAGGCTTGCCACATGCAAGACCACTTATAGTTTGATTTACAACGGCTTGAAAAATTGATGCAGAAAGATCTTCCTTTGTAGCACCGTCATTAATTAGGGGCTGAATATCTGATTTGGCAAATACACCGCATCTAGCTGCGATTGTGTAAAGCGAGTGGTAATCCTTGGCATATTCATTAAGACCTGATGCATCTGTCTGTAAAAGCGAAGCCATCTGATCAATAAAGGATCCTGTACCACCTGCACATATTCCGTTCATTCGCTGCTCAACATTTCCGTCTTCGAAGTAAATGATTTTGGCATCTTCTCCGCCAAGCTCTATGGCAACGTCAGTTTTGGGCGCAATCTTTTTTAGGGCAGTAGAAACAGCAATTACTTCCTGAACAAATGGAACACCCAAATGGCTTGATAGAGCTAGTCCGCCAGAACCAGTGATTACAGGGTGAACGATGACGTTTCCGCATTTGTCCTTAGCTTCATTAATAAGATCAAGAAGAGTTTCTCTTATATTAGCAAAGTGTCTTCTATAATCTGAAAAGACGAGTTCGCCCTCTGAACTTATCATAGCTATCTTGACTGTTGTTGAACCAATATCAATTCCTAAAGTGTAATCCTTGGATATCATAAATAACCTCGTATTTCTCTGATATTATGTAAAACGAAAAATAAATTATTTTACAAAACTTTTCTTCTAATTAAACATGCTTATTAATGGCATACGATGCTTATTATAAAACACCGATATTTAAATTGCAATTTGACAGATAGCTTAATCTGTTCAATTTTATCTCTTTAATGGATAAAACGCAGTCTTTAACACTATGATTTGCGGTAAGAATAACTACATCGCGAAATTTTAATAATGAAAAATGAAATTAGTATAAAGAATTCACTGCTTTGTTTACAATAAAAATGTATAATGTTAGAATTTAGAATCATCTGCAATAGCAGATGACTTATATTTTATTTATGTTAGAAGAAGATGAGGCTGATATGATTAATAAGCTTGAAAGAAAATTTGGAAAATATGCAATTCCGGATTTGACATTAAAAATTTTAATTATCTATGCTATAGGATATGTAATTTATTATTTTGCTTCCGGATTATACAATTATATTTTGCTTGATCCATATCAGATAATTCATGGCTTTCAGATTTGGCGTGTGGTTACATGGCTTCTTGCTCCTCCGTCAATGAGTCTTTTTTCCTTCCTTATTTCAGCAGTCTTTTTCTATTATCCAATTGGAAAGAGCATGGAAAATACATGGGGAGATTTTAAGTACAATCTTTACATGCTTTCAGGATTTCTTTTTACAGTAATAGGAGCATTTATTCTGTACTTATATTTTGTTATTACAGGTGATGGGAATTCTTCGCTTGTTATGATGAACAGCGCATATTCATCAATTTATTTCACACCTTACTATATTACGATGTCGATTTTCTTTGCATATGCAGCTACATATCCGGATGCTACTGTTTTACTTATGTTCATTATTCCGCTTAAGATGAAGTGGCTTGGATATATTTATGGAGCATTTCTTCTTTATGAAATATACGCAGGAAATCTTGTGACCAGGGTTGTTATTATTGTATCAATTCTTAACTTTATTTTATATTTCTTTGAACTTCGAAAAGGAGGGTTAAACCGATATAAACCAAAGGATGTTAAGAGAAGACGAGAGTTTCAGCAGGCAGTAAAGATGACCCCTCCAGGATCTCCACGTCACAAATGTGCTGTTTGTGGAAAGACGGAGCTTGATGATCCAAATCTTGAATTTAGATATTGTTCAAAATGTAAGGGAAATCTTGAGTATTGTCAGGAACATTTATTTACGCATGTACATGTCCAGTAAAAAGTTGTAAGAGGAGATAATTATCAATTATGGATACAGGAAAAGAAAAAGAGTTTGCAAATTCGCTTAATACTTTGGTGAGAAAAGCCAGAGAGCAAAAAAATATGCTTTCCGAGGAACAGGTTAAGGATGCATTTAAAGATCTTGACCTTGGAGATGAACAGCTTGGACTTGTATATGATTATCTATCTAAACATAATGTTGGTATTGGTGAGCCGGCTGATTCTGAGGATTATCTTACTTTGGAAGAAACTGATTTTCTAAAGGAATATATCCAAAGCCTTGATGAGCTTGAGGAAATATCTGATTCAGAAAAAGAAGGAATTGTTATTTCAGCTATGTCAGGCGATAAGTCTTCGCAGAATAGGCTTATTGAAGTTTATCTTCGAAACGTCCCTGATATTGCCAAAATGTATGCTGAACAGGGCATTTTCCTGGAAGATTTGATTGGTGAGGGAAATGTTGCGCTTACAAAAGCAGTAACGATGCTTGCAGCAATTGAAGAGCCTGGTGAAGCGGATGAATTTATCAGTAAGCTGATTATGGATGCTATGGAAGAAGCTATTGCTGATTCACTTGACGAAGATGCCAGAAGCCAGAAGGTTTTAAAGAAGGTTCAGGATGTTGCAGATAAGGCAGCAGAACTTGCTGAGCAGATGAGACGAAAAGTTACTATTGAGGAGCTTGCGGATGAGACGGGACTTAGCAAGGAAAAGATTTTAGAAGCAGTAAAGCTTAGCCACAATGCAATCGAAGATATAGATTATAAAGAAGAATGATTTATTGAAATAAGTAATTCTGTTTTGAAAAGAGTCTTGGAATGATTCCAAGGCTCTTTTTATATGAATCTCAATTTTGAACCAGGTAGGAAATCTAACAGGTTGTAGAGTTACCGACAAATGTCATATAAACCAGGTACTGATTTTATGCAATATTGTGATATTGCTAATTAATTTAGCTAAATGTATACTTAAATATAAGTAAACTAAATTAACGGAGAGATTAACTTATGAATATTTCTTATGATGAGGCTTTAAAGGTTTTTAGGATTGATACTGAGAATACAACCTATTGCATGGCAGTTTCAGATACTGAAGTCTTTTTAACACATGTTTATTATGGAGATAAGCTTGGAGAGGATGACATTCGTTATCTCCTTAGAATAAATGAACCTCCTTTTGTTCCTTCTGTAAATAACAGGGACAGGAGCTCTTTTCTTGATTCGTGTCCACAGGAATTTCCGGGACATGGCGTTGGTGATTATAGAGAAAGCGCAGTAAAAGTTCGGGATGAAGATGGACATACAGCCACAATGTTCTTCTTTAAAGATTATAGAATTTTAAAGGGTAAGAAAAAGCTTGAAGGTCTTCCGGCAACCTTTGGAAGCGAGAACGAATGCATGAGCCTTGAAATTGACATGGAAGATAAGGTACGAAACCTTGTCTGCACTTTGTCGTATTCTATAATTGAAGGCATAGATGCGGTAATCAGAAATGTTAAACTTTTGAACCTTTCAGATAATACAGTTTATGTAGAAAAGCTTTATTCACTTTCAGTTGATATTGATGCTTCTGACTATGATTATCAGATGCTGACTCTTCATGGATCATGGGCAAGAGAAAGACAGATGGAGCTTAGAACTATAGGCTATGGCAGGCAGGAAGTATCTTCTACAAGAGGTGAATCATCACATCAGGAACACCCATTTCTTGGAATTGTATCAAATGGAACTTCACAGGAAAGCGGAAGCGTTTATGGATTTAACTTTGTTTATTCAGGGAATTTCGTTGCACAAATTGAGAAGAATCAGTTCGGAATGCTTCGCGTGTCTATGGGAATAAATCCTGATGATTTCTGCTTTGAAGTAAAAAAGAATGAGAGCTTTCAGGCTCCTGAAGCAGTGTGTGTATATTCCGGAGAAGGACTTGGAAAGATGAGCAGAACCTTCCATGATTTATATCGTTCTCATTTGATTAGAAGTCCGTACAAGGATAAGCCAAGGCCGGTTCTTATCAATAACTGGGAAGCAACTTATTTTGATTTTGACAGTGACAAGCTTATTTCAATTGCTACAGAAGCTAAGAAAAATGATATAGAAATGCTTGTTATGGATGATGGCTGGTTTGGACATAGAAATGATGATAATTCAAGTCTTGGCGACTGGTTTGTTAATGAAGATAAATTAAAGGGCGGCTTAAAGCATCTTGTAGATGAAGTAAATAAGGTTGGTCTTAAATTTGGTATTTGGGTTGAGCCGGAAATGATTTCACCGGATTCAAAGCTTTATGAAGAACATCCTGACTGGGCAATTGCAGTACAAGGACGTACACCATGCAAATCCAGAAATCAGTATGTGCTTGATCTTTCGAGAAAAGAAATACGAGACTACGTTTATGATATGATTTCCGGGGTTCTTAGAAGTGCCAATATTGAATATGTGAAATGGGATATGAACCGCCAGCTTACAGACATAGGTAGCTCTTTTCTTGGCAAAAAAAATCAGGGCGAACTGATGCACAGATATGTCCTTGGAGTTTACGAAATGCAGGAAAGACTGGTGAACGACTTCCCTGATCTTCTTCTTGAAAATTGTTCAGGCGGAGGAGCAAGATTTGATCCCGGAATGCTTTATTATAGTCCACAGATATGGTGCTCTGATGATACTGATGCTATTGAGAGACTTTCTATTCAGGAGGGAACTGCCCTTGTTTATCCATTATCTGCAATGGGTGCACATGTATCTGATTGCCCTAATCATACTGTTGGACGAGTTACACCTTTTAAAACAAGAGGAGATGTTGCTCTGTCGGGAACATTTGGGTATGAGCTTGATATAACAAAGATTTCTGACGAAGATAGATTGCAGATAAAGGATCAGGTTGCGACCTTCCATAAATATACCGATCTTGTCAGAAACGGAGATTATTTTAGGATAGCTTCCTATTCGGAAAATAAACTATTTGACTGTCAGGAAATTGTTTCAAAAGATAAGAGCGAGGCACTTATTACATATGTTCAGGTGCTTTCCACAGCAAATGCTCATTCAAGGCGACTTCGTATACCGGGACTTAATATGGATAGTGTTTATGAAATTGAAGGATGGGATTTGAAGCTTACAGGGAGAACTCTTTCAAATGCCGGACTCCTTATGCCTGCAATAAATGGAGATTTCAAATCATTACTTATTCACTTGATAAAAGAATAAGCTTCCAAAAATAGAATTCGAATGGAGAAAAGTCATGTCTAAAGATGTAAAGATGTCAGATATTGCCGGAAAGCTTGGCGTTAGTACGGTTACTGTTTCTAAAGCACTCTCAGGTCAAAAGGGAGTAAGTGACAAGGTAAGAGAAGAAATAAAGAAGCTTGCAGATGAGATGGGATATGTTCCTATAGCAGCAAGAAAAGCGACGCAGGCTAGAACGAGCTACAATATAGGCGCTCTTATGGCTGATAGATTTCTTGGACCTACTTATTCATTCTATTCGCAGCTATATCAAAAGGTGGCTTCTGAAGCGATAAGCAATGGCAGTTTTACTATGATGGAATGTATCTCTTATGATATGGAAAAGACAAAGAATCTTCCCCTTCTTCTTAAGAAGGGCAAGGTTGACGGCTTAATTATTATCGGAAGGCTTTCAGATGATTATGTAGAGCTTCTAAAAAAAGAAAGTAATGTACCACTAATGTGTCTGGATTTTATGGACAAGAAATTCCATTCTGATTCAGTAATCTCTGATGGATATTATGGCGGATATGCACTGACTAATTACCTTATTGAAAATGGACATCGGGGAATTGCTTATGTCGGAACAGTTCTTGCTACAGGCTCGATAACTGATAGGTACCTTGGATATACAAGGGCACTCATGGAAGCCGGACTTCCAATTAGAGACGACTGGGTTATTCCGGATAGAGATAGTAACACAGGAAAGGCAAGCTCTGAGGAATTTTTTGCCCTTCCAAAAGAGATGCCTACAGCGTTCTTTTGCAATTCTGATTTTGCGGCGACTCTTCTTATTCGAAAGCTTATGGCAAATGGGTACAAAATTCCTGAAGATGTTTCTGTTGTTGGATATGATAACTTTCCTTTTCCGGAAATGTCAGAGATTGGAATTACATCGTATGACGTCGACATGAAGGAAATGAGTAGAAAAGCCGTAAGAAACCTTATTCATAAAATGAATGGAGACCAGTATAGAAAAGGCGTTCAGATTGTAACGGGGCATATTGTTGAAAAAGAGAGCGTTAGATTTTTAAACCATTAATCAAATTAATTATTTTTTAAGTAAAAAAGATCGATTCATTTTTGAAGCGGTCTTTTTCTTTGCTTCATTTTTAATTAGATTACTCAATGAAGTATTATGATTATTGATAATTAGGTTTTATTGCCGAAAACGATTAAACATTCACAAAAATGAGACTTGATAAATGTTGAATATGTCAAAAAGACATCTTAACACGAGGTAAATACCTAAATTATATTGACAATTATCTTTGATTAAATATACTAAAATTAGCTTGATAAGTAGATTAAATTAACTCGGCTAAATAATTCCTATACATTATTTTAGCTTGAAAAGGGGAAAAGATGTCAGATCAGGAAGTTTTAATGAAAAAGGAAATGACAGATCATCTGCTAAAAAAAATCATTACTTTTTGGAAGAAGCTTAGAGATGATGATAATGGCGGCTACTATGGCTATTTGTCATATAATCTTGAGCTTGATAAAAAAGCTGAAAAGGGCTGTATTTTAAATAGCAGAATTACATGGTTTTTTTCAAATTGTTATATGGTACTAAAAGATGAAAGCTTTTTGAAAGAGGCACGCCATGGGTACGAATTTTTAAGAGACAATTGTATTGATAAGGAGAACGGCGGAATTTACTGGTCCCTATCTTATGATGGAAAGCCTCTTGATACGACTAAGCATACGTATAACCAGGCATTTTGCATATATGCGCTTTCTTCATATTATGATGCATCAGGTGATAAGGAAGCTCTTGAACTTGCATACAAGCTTTTTAAAATTCTTGAGACAAAGTGCTCTGATGAAATTGGCTATCTTGAGGCACTGACTGTAGATTTTAAACCTGCGTCAAATGAGAAACTTTCAGAAAATGGTGTAATGGCAGATAGAACAATGAACACATTACTTCATGTATTTGAAGCATATACTGAGCTATACAGAGTGACTAAAGATGAAAAGGTTGGAAATAGACTTAGATGGATTCTGGATACTTTTGCTGACAAGATGTATAATCCATCGCTTCACAGACAAGAGGTATTCTTTGATAACAGCTACAAGTCTTTAATAGATCTTTATTCATATGGCCATGATATTGAGACATCATGGCTTATTGATAGAGGAACGGACATCCTTTCTGATGAGCATTACAAAGAAAAAATGGCGCCTATTACTAAAGACTTTGCTGAAAATGTTTATAAAGAAGCTTTTGATGGACACTCACTTGCAGATGAATGTGACAGGGGAATAATAAATCAAAACCGTGTTTGGTGGGTTCAGGCAGAGACAGTACTTGGATTTTATAATGCTTATCAAAAAGATAAATCAAATTCAAAGATGCTTGATGCTGCAGTTTCCGAATGGAATTTTATAAAAGAGCATGTTGTTGATATAAGAGAAGGCTCTGAGTGGTTTTGGGAAGTGAATCCTGATGGAAGCCCTATTGCGAACAGACCAATTGTTGAACCTTGGAAGTGTCCTTATCATAATGGCAGAATGTGCCTTGAAATAATTAAGAGAATCAAGGACTGATTTTATTTAGAAAGGAAATTATAAAGATGATTCATCCAAAGTATTTTGAAATGCTCAAAGAGCAGGAAGCATTTCTTGAAAGACCGAATGAAAAAACAGATTTTTATAACGGAATTTATGATAGATATAAGAACCCTGTTCTTACAAGAGAGAGTATTCCACTTACATGGAAATATGACCTTAACGAAGATACAAATCCCTATTTCATGGAAAGACTTGGGATAAATTGTGTATTTAACTCAGGAGCAATATATTTAAACGGAAAATATTATCTTGTTGCAAGAATTGAAGGAAATGACAGGAAATCATTTTTTGGAGTAGCTCAGAGCGATAATGGAGTATCTGGCTTCAAATTCTGGGATAAGCCGGTCGAGCTTCCTGATACCTGCAAAGATGAGACAAATGTTTATGATATGAGACTTACGCAGCATGAAGACGGGTATATTTATGGTGTTTTCTGCTCTGAAAGTAAAGACAAGACAAGCAATGACCTTTCTGCTGCTGTAGCAGCAGCTGGAATTGTCAGAACTAAGGATCTTAAGAACTGGGAAAGACTTGATAATCTTGTAACCCTTCATTCTCCTCAGCAGAGAAATGTAGTTCTTCATCCGGAATTCGTAGATGGTAAATATGCTTTTTATACAAGACCTATGGATGATTTTATTGATACAGGTTCGGGCGGCGGAATCGGATTTGGGCTTTGCGATGATATTGAACATGCTGTAATTGATGAAGAGAAGATGACAAGCCTTAGAAAGTATCACACTATTACTGAGTGTAAGAATGGAGCAGGCGCTGTTCCAATTAAGACTGATAAAGGCTGGATACATATTGCGCATGGCGTAAGAAATACTGCGGCAGGCCTTCGCTATGTTCTGTATCTGTTTGCTACGTCGCTTGAAGACCCTTCAAAGGTTATTGCAGAACCTTCAGGAATGTTTCTAGGACCAAGAGGCGAAGAGAGAGTTGGAGATGTTAGTAATGTCGCATTCACAAATGGTGCAATTGTAAACGACGAGGGTGAAGTATTTATTTATTATGCTTCGGCAGATACCAGACTTCATGTTGCAACTACAACACTTGAAAAGCTTATTGATGCATCTTTTAATACACCAAAAGATCCAGGAAGAAGTGTATTATGCGTGCAGCAAAGGTGCGAACTAATAGATAATAATTTAAAGCTTCTTAGTCAAAGATAAATTTATAATTATTTTTTTTACAAAAATCAAATCATAAAATAAAAAAGCTAGGAGATATTAAAATGACAAAGTATAAAATGATTAGCCCTGAAGTAAACAATGTACCGTGGCAGGATGCACCTGAAAATCTTACAGGAGCTCCTATTTGGAGATATAGTGATAACCCGATTGTAAAAAGAAATCCAATTCCAGGGGTTGCTAGAGTATTTAACAGTGCAGTAATGCCTTATGAAGGAAAATTCATTGGCGTATTTCGTGGTGAGCAGACAAACGGCATACCATATATTTATTTAGGAAGAAGCGATGATGCAATTAACTGGAATTTTGATTCTTCAAAGATTCCTTTTGAGGATGAGGATGGAAAGCCATTCATGCCAAAATATGCATATGATCCACGACTTGTAAAGGTTGAGGATACCTACTATATTATCTGGTGCCAGGATTTTTACGGAGCTTCAATTGGTATTGCTAAGACAACAGATTTTAAAAAGTTTGTAAGAATAGAGAATCCATTTATTCCATATAACAGAAATGCAGTTCTTTTTCCAAGAAAAATAAATGGAAATTATGTAATGCTTTCAAGACCTTCTGATTCAGGACATACGCCATTTGGCGATATATTCGTATCAGAGAGTCCTGATATGGTTTATTGGGGCAAGCATCGTCACCTTATGGGTAAAGGAAATGAATGGTGGGAGTCAGTAAAGATTGGCGGCGGAGCAGCTCCTATCGAGACATCAGAAGGATGGCTTTTGTTTTACCACGGCGTTAGTGGAACCTGCAATGGTTTTGTTTATTCGATTGGTGGAGCAATTCTTGATATTGATAATCCAAGTATTGTAAAATACAGATGTGAAACCTTCCTTCTTACTCCTGAAGAGTGGTACGAGGAGAGAGGATTTGTTCCTAATGTTGTGTTCCCTTGCGCAACTATTCATGATTCCAAAACCGGCAAGATTGCTCTTTATTATGGAGCCGCTGACTCTTACGTTGGTCTTGCATTTACAAAGCTTGATGAAATTGTTGATTATATCAAGGATCATAGCGTTGTAACTGAATCTGATACAGAAATAGGAAAACGCTAATCATAAATTGTTTGCTATAGGAGGATGTACAAAAATGTGCATCCTCTGTTTTAACGATTGTTTGGAAAAAAATATTGAAATTCCGGGGGTTATTTATGAAGTATAATATTGATTATTCAGAAAGCATTTCAAATAGAGGCAACTGGTTTAGAATGCAGTCTTTGATTCTAAAGGCAATAAAGGGAGAAAATCTGACAATCGGTTTTCTTGGAGGTTCGATAACGCAGGGCTCTCTTTCCTCGACGCCTAAGGGGTGTTACGCTTACCTTGTTTTTGAATGGTTTGTAAAGAATTTTCCAAATTCGAGATTTACATATGTAAATGCCGGAATTGGAGCTACGGATTCACAATTTGGAGTCGCTAGATGCAGTGAAGATTTGCTATTAACCAAACCTGATTTTACTATCATAGAGTTTTCTGTAAATGACGATGCAAATGATCATTTTATGGAAACATATGAAGGCCTTGTGAGAAAGGTTTATGGAGCAAAGAATAAACCGGCTACAATGCTCGTACATAATGTTTTTTACCATAATGGAGGAAGCGCACAGGTTTATCACAGCAGGGTGGGCAGGCATTACAATCTTCCTTCTGTAAGCATGCAGAGTTCTATTTATAAAGAAATTGTTAGCGGCAGAATTCCCAATAGAGAGATAACTCCTGACGACCTTCACCCAAATGATGATGGACATATTCTTGTAGCTTCTGTAATTACGAATTATTTGGAAAAAGTTTTGCAAAGCGTAAAGACAGGTAAGATGGATGCTGAATCAGTAACACTTCCAAATCCAATTACAGTGAATGGATATGAGAATTCTATTCTTTACCGAAATTATAATTCTACTCCGGAACTAAATGGGTTTGCGCCTGATATGTCTAAGAGGATAGACGTTAAAGACTGCTTTAAAAATGGCTGGGAAGCATCAAAGGAGGGAGATAGTATTTCTTTTGACGTGGAAGGAAATTCTATCGCGGTTCAATACAGAAGAACAATTGACTTACCGGCACCTATTGCAAAACTTGTTATTGACGATGATGAAGAAAATGCAGTTATTCTTGATGGAAATTTTGATGAAACCTGGGGAGATAAGCTGGTTCTTTTGACTGTAATGGAGCATGATAGTAAGAAGAATCATAAAGTCATTGTTACAATAATAAAGACGCATGATAATGATATTAAGCCATTTTATCTGGCAGCAGTTATTGGCAGCAGGTAAAACCTGTTTATATTAAAACATTATGACTTAAGAAATGAGGACTTATATGTTTAGAGATGATTTTGTCTGGGGAGTAGCCTGCAGTGCATATCAGTATGAGGGGCACGATGCGGAAGATGGAAGCGGAAGATGCATGTGGGATGTATATTGTGATGAAGGCGGCGTGTACGCAGGACATAACGCAAATGTTGCCTGTGATGGCATTCACAGATACCCGGAAGATTATAAACTAATGGGAGAGCTTGGTATTAAGGCTTACAGATTTTCTATAAGCTGGAGCAGGCTAATGCCGCATGGAACCGGCGAAGTAAATCCAAAGGCAGTAGAGCTATATAGAAATATGCTTAAGTGCCTTATTTCTAATGGAATTACCCCTTATATTACTTTATATCATTGGGAAATGCCGCAGGAGCTTAGCGAAAAGGGCGGCTGGATGAATCCGGAGAGCCCTAGCTGGTTTGGAGAATATGCAAAAGTGGTTTCCGAGAATTTTTCAGATCTTTGTACTGATTTTATTCCGCTTAATGAGCCTCAGTGTTCAATCAGTCTGGGCTATGTTCATGGAATTCATGCCCCGGGTCTTAAAGTGGGTATGCATAATTCTCTTCTTGCAGCTCACCACCTTCTTATGGCTCATGGAATGGCAGTTAAGAAGCTTCGTGAATATGCAAAGAAAGAGATACGTGTTGGATACAGTCCTACCTGCGGCGTTGCTTATCCTGAGTCAGATAGTAAGGAAGATATTGAAGCTGCCAGAAAGGTTTATTTTGGCTTCTACGAGCCAATGGACAACTGGGCATGGAATGTTTCCTGGTTCCTTGACCCTGTTATTCTTGGGCATTATCCTGAAGAGGGACTTAAGAAATTTGCACCATACCTTCCTGAATTTACCAAAGAGGATATGGAGCTTATCAGCCAGCCACTTGACTTTCTTGGCCAGAATATTTATAACGGCTATCCAATTAAGGCTGGAGATAATGGCGAGCCTGTTTATGCAGACAGAGAGCTTGGCAATCCTCATACAGATACTGAATGGCCGATTACGCCGAGCTGCCTTTACTGGGCAACAAAATTTCTTTCTCAAAGATACAATATGCCTATATATCTTACTGAAAATGGGGTTGCTTGTCATGATGTAGTTTCTGTTGACGGAAGAGTTCATGATCCAAATAGAATAGATTTTCTTGATAGATACATAAGTGCTGCGCAGCAGGCAGTTGATGAAGGCTGCGATGTACGTGGATATTTTCTATGGAGCTTTTTAGATAATTTCGAGTGGGATAAGGGATACTCAAAACGTTTTGGAATTGTATTTGACGATTATAAAACTCAGCAGAGAATTGTTAAGGATTCAGCTTTTTGGTATAGAGATACTATTAAGACAAATGGAGCAAATTTGATGATAAATGCTAAAGCTAGACAGATTTTGTTCTTTGAACCTGTGTTTATGCATAATATTTGGGGAGGAACAAAGCTAAGAAATGATTTTGGATTTGATATTTCCGGAGATGATATTGGAGAATGCTGGGGAATAGCAGCTCACCAAAACGGAGATAGCAAAGTAAAGTTTGGAGATTATAGAGGAATTTCTTTATCTAAGCTTTGGAAAGATTATCCTGATCTTTTTGGAAATACAACGGGAGACAGATTTCCGCTTCTTATCAAAATTATTGATGCTAAAGATGACCTTAGTATTCAGGTGCATCCAGATGATAGTTATGCAGCCAAAAACGAGAATGGTTCACTTGGAAAAATGGAATGCTGGTATGTTCTTTCGTGTGATAAGGACGCGTGCCTTGTAGTCGGTCATAATGCAAAGACAAGGGACGAGCTTTGCAGCATGATAGATGACGGAAGATGGAATGAACTTATAAGGACAATTCCAATTAAGGAAGGTGATTTTATTCAGATTGATCCCGGTACAGTTCATGCCATTAAGGGAGGAATAGTTCTTTTAGAAACACAGCAAAACAGTGATATTACCTATAGACTTTATGATTATGACAGACTTCAAAATGGTCAAAAGAGGCAGCTCCATATTTCACAGAGTAAAGATGTAATCACTGTTCCTTCACCTTCAGCAGAAAATAGTGTTCTTCATGATGAAGAAAGCCTTGAGAGCGCTGCTTCTTTTGCTGGGAATATAAAAAGCTGTGCTAAAAAGCTTAAAAGCTGCAAGTACTATAGTGTTTATAGATTAAATATTAATGGAAGCACTTCTTTTGAGCAGAAGTCTGCGTTCATTATAATGACTGTTACAAAGGGCTGCGGAATAATTAATTCTTCGCCAATCAAGAAGGGTGATTTCTTTATTCTTCCTGCAGGGCTTGGAAATGTAAATATCCAGGGCAAAATGCAGATAATTGCATCAAGCGTTCAGGATATAAGCGCTTTTGAATAAAAATATGGTCATACTTGTTATTTGAGTCTGCCTAAAAAAGAGAATTGGGATTTTAATCCAATTCTCTTTTTTGTTAAATAGAAATACTTCGTTCTTTAATTGTTAATGAATTGACATATTCGATAAATTTATTTGCTGGATCAGAAAGAGTCTTTTCTTTTTCCCAAGAGAGCAGATAGTATGCTGTGACTTCCGGTAAGATCTTTCTTAAGGCTACTTTATCTCTATCAATAGCTCCTCCAAGAGACGCGGGAAATATTGCTATTCCAATTCCTTCTTTTGTAAGCTCACAGGCATTAGACGAGTTAGCAATTACTACTTTGAAACTTGGCTCTGCGCCTTCTTTTTCAAACCAACTGGAGATTTCTCCGCTTCTTGACCTTCTTGAAGGAATTATCAGCTCTTTTCCATTGAGCTCTCTTATGTGAAGTGGAGCATCAGATGATGCAAGAGGGTCATTTATAGGAATCATTGCAACCCATGGCTCACTATCAACTCTAAATCCGCTTAATATTCCATTGTTAAAGGGCTCCATTGTAATTGCGGCGTCAAGAAGACCCGCTCTTAATCTGTCAGTAAGTTCATCTGAATTCCCATTCCAGAGATTAAATGTTACATCGGGATAGAGCTTTTTAAAGCCTGATATCCATTTTGCTGCAAGCATTGGGCCTTTAGCTTCGACAAGACCTAGATAAAGCGTTCCACGCACGTTTTTATTAAGCCCTTGAACTTCCTCCGTGGTCTTGTGAGTTAGATTTAATATCTGCTGTGCACGCTTTTTAAGTAGAAGTCCTTCCGGCGTCAGCTCGGTGCTTCTTTTACCACGAATAAAGAGAGTTACCCCAAGTTCGCTTTCAAGATCCATAAGGGAGCGAGACAATGGAGGCTGAGAAATATTTAGCTTTTTGGCTGCTTTTGTGATATTTTGTTCATTTGCTACGGTAAGAAAATATTCAAGTTGGCGCAGATTCATGGTTAGCCTCCAAGGATGTGTAATAACAAAAATATGTTGAAATATTTTTAGACTTTTTTAATGGAATAATTGAATTCAATAAGCTATAAATAGTATATACTTTATTTTACAACAAAAAATAAGAAACGCGGGATATATAATATGAGAGTTAGAAGTGAAGATGATTTTAAATATGTAATGCAGGATGTTGAAAAACTCTATTTTGGAGCAAGATATTCATATAACGAGCTTATAGTAAATCAGGATGTACCTTTTAAATTTAAGACAATTATAGAGAAATACTTAACGGATAATGTAGATAAAGAAAGCACTCTTGAAAGTATCTTCTATTATCTGTCCGAGGATGACTTTGCATATAGAGTATTTAGGCAGCTCAGAGTAAGAGTACGTGTTTCACAATATAAAAAGGCATATACTCCAGATAGTAAAGAGGACAAGCAGTACAGCGAAAAGGTTTATTCTGTATCGGAAATTTCCAGGCTTAGTCCTGATGAGAAAAAGCAAAAAGGAATAATCATCAGAGAAATAATTATTTCAAAACTTGGACTATTCGCATTTTCTATTTAAGCTTCTATTAGTTTATATCGCTTAACATCGCTTGCCTGTATGAGAGCGGTGTTTTTTGCGCCTCTTTTTTGAAAAGATTGATGAAATGATTTGTGTTATCTATTCCAATCTTTGAACCTATTTCGTGTACTGTAAGATTTGTTTCAGCAAGCAGCTGCATGGCTTTTTTGATTCTGTTTTCATTTAGATACTTTATTGGAGATGATCCAAACGAAGCTTTAAATTCTCTACATATTCTATATTTATCTATTCCAAATTCGGATTCAAAATCATCAAGTGAATAGCTCTCCTCAAAGGAATAGTCAAAACTTCTCTTAATTTTAAGAAGGTATTCTGGGATTTTTTCGGCAGTTCTGTTTTTTACCATGGCTTTGACAGATAAATCTGTAAGAATATCAATGATATATTTTGCAGGAAGAAATGAGAGCGAGAGCGTGAGCTTTTTGGGTAAAAAGCGGATGTTTAAGAGCTCTTTTAACATACAAGAGGAGGAATCCGGATAGCATATAGGAAGGCTACTATATGTGCTGAATGCATCGTAATATGGATTTACGGATACGCCGCCAAAATAGATAGTATAAATTTTACTTTCTGCTAAAGATATTAGTGAAAACGCGTTGTTACAATTTAAAAATACAAAGCCGTTTTCTGATACTAAAAAGTCTTTGTCATCTACTTTAAGAGAAAGCTTTCCTGAAATAACATAGATAAATACATAACAGTCCATGTTTCCAAGACAATATTTTAAATCCTTAGGATATGAGTCGTTTGCTGATGCATAAATTACAATAGGAAGAAGCTCAGCTTTTAGAGGATCTTCGTATTTATAGATCATTTCGTCAAGCGATTCATCAGTAAGAGCGGAGGTAAAGCTTACTGAACAATCTGATATTTTGTTTAAATAATTCTTTATGAAATCCATAATAATCCCCATAATTTAGCTAATTAAGTTACAACTTACTTTTTTATTTTAATATAACTTAAAATAAAATGAAATGGTAGATAGAAAAAGATTAATAAAAACTTAGCAAGAAGCATTATTGTCTTAAATAAATTTGCTCTGTTATCAAAAGTGCACAGTAAAGATTGTTGCATTTTGGTAAAAATGGTGAAAACGCCTAAATTATCAATATTCAAAGATTAAAAAACAATAAATGGTGATGACTAATAATTTACTATCAATATAATTAAATTAAAGTTACAAAAGTGTAACAGTCAAATAAAGGAGGATATTTCAAATGAAATTGAAAAAGGTATTAGCAATTTCTATGGTGGGAATCATGACATTCTCACTTGCAGGATGCGGAAGCTCTTCTGCGACAGCAACAACCGAGGATTCTACAGCAGATACAGCAGAATCTACAGACGCAGCTGCAGATGAGTCAGCAGATGCTACAGAGGATTCTGAGGGACTTAGCTACGCTAACATTAAGCTTGGTGAGGATTACACAGATATTACAACTACAATCAAGCTTCTTACACACAGAACAGATATGGCAGCTGATGATTATCCGGGAAAGAACTGGGATGCTTATCTTGCAGAGTTCAACAAGATGTATCCAAATATCACAGTTGAAGTTGATCCTATCACAGATTATTCAAATGAAGCAAGACTTCGCGTAACATCAGGAGACTGGGGCGATATCATGATGATCGATGGTGTTGACAAGGCAGATCTTTCAACATACTTCATTTCTTATGGCTCAGCTGATTCAGTAGGAGCAGTTTGTAACTATGCAAATAACTGGAGATATGATGACCAGATTTATGGTATTCCTTCAACAGCAAATGCTCAGGGAATCGTTTACAACAAGAAGGTATTTGAAGCAGCTGGTATTACAGAAATTCCTACAACAACAAAGGATTTTATAGCTGATCTTCAGAAGATTAAAGATAACACAGATGCTATTCCGCTTTATACAAACTATGCAGCACAGTGGACTATGGGCGCATGGGATTCATATTCAGGAGCAGCAACAGCAGATACAGAGTTCCTTAATATCAAACTTCCTCATATGTCAAATCCATTTGCAGATCCAGGTGATGGTACAGGCCTTTACAATGTATACAAGGTTCTTTATGATGCAGTTTCAGACGGACTTACAGAAGATGATTATACAACAACAGACTGGGAAGGCTGCAAGGGTATGATCAATAATGGCGAGATCGGAACAATGGTTCTTGGTTCATGGGCTGTTTCACAGATGAAGGCAGCAGGCGACAATGCAGATGATATCGGATATATGCCATTCCCTATGACATATTCAGATGGCAAGCAGTATGCATCAGCAGGCCCTGATTACAACTTTGGTATCAACGTAAATTCTTCAGCTGATAACCAGGCTGCAGCAATGGTATTCGTAAAGTGGATGACTGAGGAATCAGGCTTCTCATACAACGAAGGTGGACTTCCACTTAAGGTTGGCGATACAGATCTTCCTGATGTATATGCAGAGTTTACAGATGTAACATTCATTCCTGATGAGCCAGCTACAACAACAGAGGAAGCAGATCTTCTTAATACTCTTAACGCTGATTCAGAGCTTCAGTTTAACAATGGTGGTAATGAAAAGGTTATGTCTATCGTTGAGCATGCAGCTAACGGTGACGAGAGCTTTGATGATATTATGAACGATTGGAACACAGCATGGTCAGATGCTCAGGAAACTGACGGAGTTGAAGTTACATATTGATTTATTTGATCAGATAAGACGGAAATTTCTAGTATTATTCATTGGATGCAAAGCCGCAAACATGTAAAGTGCAAGCGGCTTTGTATTCTGATAAAAGGAGAATCATATGGAAGCTTCATCTACATCCAAAGCTAGTTCAATTACCACAGAAAGGAAAAAGAAATCCTTTAAGCAGTGGTCAAGAAGTAAAAAAGGTCAGCAGACAATCATTATGCTTGTTTTCATGACAATACCTCTTATACTTCTTTTTACATTTACATATCTGCCATTTGCTGAAATGTTTAAATTCAGTTTTTATAAAATGAAATACACTACACCTGTTGACAAGAGACAATTTGTTGGATGGGATAATTATGTTACGGTTTTTGAAAGAGATGACTGCTTTAAGGCATTAAAGCTTTGCTTTTATTATATGGCAGGAGCTTTGATTCAGCTCGTTATTGCTCTTTATCTTGCTACACTTCTTAGCTTTAAGACTAAATTTGGAAATGGTTTTAAGGGAGTTATGTTCTTTCCATATCTAATAAGTGGTATAGCAATTGGCTACATCTTTAAATTTTTCTACACCAGAGGATTTGTTTTTGATACAGTTCTTCAGTGGTGCGGATTTCAACTTGATAATCTCCCGTATTGGCTCAAGGACCCTTCTATTAATAACTGGTCACTTACAGCAACTTCAGTTTGGAGATATTTTGGACAGAATATGGTTCTTTTTATTGGTGCCATAATGTCCGTAGATACCGAAATGTATGAAGCAGCAGAGCTTGACGGTGCTAATAAATTTCAGCAGTTCTTACACATCATTCTTCCAAGTATAAGAACAATCGTTACTCTTAATATTATTCTTTCTATTACTGGTTCACTTAGTGCATTCGACCCTCCGTTCGTAATCACAAAGGGCGGAAACGGAACAGGTACATATTTTGTTATTATGAACAAGATAGCACATACTGATCAGAAGGTTGGACTTGCTGCGGCAATGGCAGTAATTCTTTTCTTTATTATCTTTGTCGTTACTATTCTTCAGAAGCTTTTCTTTAAGTTCGTCTTTAGGGATGCGGAATCAGAGGATGAATCCTATAAAGCCAAGAAAGCAAGAATTAAGGCAGAAAAAGCTGCCGCAAAGACTGCGAAGCTTGCAGCAAACGGAGGTAGCTCAAAATGACAAAGACTGAAAAAATAAGCAGAAGTAGGCATTATTCTGTAAGTACTATTATTTGGACTATAGTTAAATATTTTTCACTTGTTTTCTTTTCACTTGTTTCACTTATTCCGCTTGTCTCATGTGTAATTACTGCGTTTAAGGATGACAATGAATATGCGAATACAAATGTAATGACACTTCCTACGAATTGGCTCAATTTTGATAACTTTATTTCAGCATTTAATAAAGCAAATATGGGAAGAGCTTTTATAAACTCAGGAATCGTACTTGTTTTTGTACTTATAGGCGCGATTCTTATTGGCTCGCAGCTTGCGTATGTTCTTAACAGATTTGAGTTTCCGGGAAATGGACTTATCAGAAACCTGTTTTTGTTTGCAAGTTTACTTCCTTCAATTGCAATGCAGGTTACAATTTACAATATCATGAATGGCCTTGGACTCATAAATCATCTTTATGGATATATTATTATGAGTATGGGAACTGATGTAATTTCAATTTATATTTTTATTCAGTATATGGAGAACATCTCTGTATCACTTGATGAATCAGCAATTATTGATGGAGCTTCGTATTTCCAGATATATTGGAAGATAATTCTGCCACTTCTAAGACCTGCTATTGTTACGGCAATGGTTCTTAAGGGAGTTGCTGTATATAATGAGTATTACTCGTCAAATCTTTATCTTCAGGATAAGACTAAGAACGGAGTAGTTGCAACAGCACTTTATACATTTACAGGACCTCTTGGCAGTAAGTATAACCTTATTTGCGCGGGCGTTATTATGTCAATGCTGCCGGCACTTATAGTTTTCCTTATCTGTCAAAAGCAGATTTATAGTGGAATTACTTCAGGTTCAGTCAAAGGTTGATGTGCTATAATTTGCTTTAGCATATTGTTTCTTTTACAAAAATAAATAAAATGAGGGGCTGTGCTTTATTTGCGCAGCTCCTTTTACTTTTCACAGACGATAATGATTTGCTTTAGGATTGGATTATTATATGGATAAAAAAACTCTTAATACAATGGAAGATGAGAAGCTTGAAAAGAAGATTACAAAATCACCTTTACCAGATGATAGTGCTCTTTACCAAAAAGAAAAGAAAAGAAGTGAAAAAGAAAAGTGGAAAAGTTTTAACAGCAAGCAGAAATTCAATTACTTCTGTGATTATTATCTTTTTAGATTTATTGGAATTGCAGTTGGAGTATTTATAGGATTATTTCTAATCATACATTTTGCCACCAAAAAGGATATGATAATGGGAATACTTGCTGTGAACGCAGATGGAGAAAATGTAGTGGCATCCGGCCCTGAATATTTTAATGACTTTTTGACACAAAATGGTGTAGATACCGGTAAAAATGCTATCAATTTAAATATTACGATGTACATTCAGGCTGGATCCGATGAGGCTATTGACCAGACAAATCTGCAGACAATCAATACACTTTTTTATTCAAGAAGCGTAGATGTTTTTATGTCTGATGAGGCTTTTTTTGACGTAATGGCTAAGGGAGATTATTTAGTCGATCTAAATGATTACCTTCCGCAGGATTTGCTGAAGGCTCAGGAAGATAACATCGTTTATGTCTATGATTCTGAGCTGTCAAAAGAAATAGCGGCTGGAGTACGAATTGATACCACAAGCAATAAATGGATTACTGATACCGGTTGGTATGAAATGCCGGAGATTATTGTTGGACTTGCAGACGGAATGAAATCTCCGGATCTTTCTATAAAAATGCTTGAGGATATATTATCTGAATAAAATTAAAATATGCCACTTACCTTTTTGTTTTTGGAGGGATGGCATCTTTTTTTGACGTATCATAATATCCCTGATAAATTTCAAATTAAGTGTTGCATATGATTTGCTTTTATGATAATATCCTTCTTGCATATTTAGTTCCATACTGCTAACGCATTGGGCAGTTGGTAATCTAATGTCTTAAGACTTTTCAAATTCTGATATTTCAGAGAATCATATGCAAATACCACAATTATCACAACGAAAATGAAACAGCGAGGAAATTTATGAACAGAACCAAAAATTCGAAGGCATTTTACGTGAAGATTTGATGTCAAAATGCAGCTCACTAAGGGATTATTCTCTTTTCGTAGAGAAGGTTCGGGAGTATACTGAAATCATTGATAGAGATGCAGCCGTAATTAAAGCGGTTGATGAATGCATAAAAGAAGGAATTCTTGCAGAATTCCTAAAAAAGCAAAAATCTGAGGTGATTAAGATGACCATTTATGAGTTTGATCAAAAACAATACGATGAAGATTTACGCGAGGAAGGAAGAGAAGAAGGAAGAGAAGAAGGAAGAGAAGAAGCGCGTAAAGAGAACGATATATCTATGAGACTGATTGAAATTCTAATAAAGAATGGTGAAATAGAAAAGGCTTCTAAGGCTGCTACAGATAGAAGCTATAGAGAGAAGCTTTTTAAGGACTATAAACTTAAGTAAAATAAACAATTGACAAAACAGAACATTTGTTTTAGTATTATAAGAACGGATGTTCTACTATAAGGAGATAATAATGGAAAGAGAAGATAAGCAGAAGGCACTTGACGCAGCACTTGGTCAGATTGAGAAGCAGTTTGGTAAAGGCGCGGTAATAAGACTTGGCGATAACACAGCGCATATGAACATTGAGACGATACCTACAGGTTCACTTAGTCTAGATATTGCACTTGGCCTTGGTGGAATTCCTAAGGGAAGAATTGTTGAGATATATGGACCGGAATCAAGTGGTAAGACAACTGTTACACTTCATATGATAGCTGAGGTGCAAAAGCGTGGAGGAATTGCAGGTTTTATTGATGCAGAGCACGCCCTTGACCCAGTTTATGCAAAGAATATTGGAGTGGATATAGATAACCTATACATTTCTCAGCCAGATAGCGGAGAACAGGCTCTTGAGATAACAGAGACCATGGTTCGTTCAGGCGCTATTGATATTGTAGTAGTTGACTCAGTTGCAGCTCTTGTTCCAAAGGCTGAGATAGATGGAGAGATGGGTGATGCACATGTAGGACTTCAAGCAAGACTCATGTCACAGGCTCTTCGTAAACTTACAGCTGTAATTAGCAAATCTAACTGTACTGTTGTATTTATAAACCAGCTCCGTGAGAAAGTCGGAATTATGTTTGGCAATCCCGAGACTACTACGGGTGGACGTGCACTTAAGTTCTATTCATCAGTAAGACTTGACGTCAGAAGGATTGAACAGATTAAGCAAAACGGTGAATCAATTGGTAACAGAACAAGAGTAAAGGTTGTAAAGAATAAGATTGCTCCTCCGTTTAAGGAAGCCGAATTTGATATTATGTTTGGAAAAGGAATATCTTATACAGGGGATGTTCTTGATCTTGCTGCTAAGAGTGATATAGTCAACAAGAGTGGTGCATGGTATCAATATGAAGGAAATAAGATAGGGCAGGGACGTGAGAATGCAAAGCTTTTCCTTGAAAGTAATCCCCAGATTCTTGCTGAGATTAATGAGAAGGTTAGGGAGTTCTATGATCTTCCTGAGGATCCATATCTTAAGAACGTTTCGAAGGCACCTGCAAAGAGCAAAAACGTAGATGCTGATGGTGACAAGGCTGCAGATACAGCAACCAAATCTTCTAAAAAGTCAAAAAGTGATGCTGAATAATTAAGCCTTCTATCTTAAATAAAATCATTTTATTAAAAATACAATCCTTTCATTTTTTTAATATCTTTGACTAGTAAGATCAGAACAACTGATAACATTTGTTATCAGTTGTTCTGCGTTATTTGGTTATTATTGAAAACGGAGTGACTTATGCTTGTAACTGAAATAATCCCATTCGATAAGAAGGGAAGCAAAATCTTTATTGATTACGAATATGCTTTTTTTTTGTATAAAGGTGAAATAAGAAAATATTCTCTTAAACAGGGAGAAGAAATTTCAGAAGAAATATATGATGAAATAATGAAAGAAGTTTTGATCAAAAGAGTGAGACTTCGTGCCATGAATCTTTTACAAAAAATGGATTATACAGAGTATAAGCTTCGGGCAAAGTTAACAGATGGATGTTACCCCAAAAGCTGTATTGATGATGCACTTGATTATGTCAAAAAATATCACTATATTGACGATAACAGGTATGCAAAGGATTATGTTGCATATTATATTGATAAGCGAAGTAAGGGGAGGATTACTACCGATCTGGTGAAGAGAGGAATAGCAAAAGATATCATATCATCTGTTATGGAAGAATTGTATGAGAATGCCGATCCAAATATAGAAATTATACAGGCACGTCATCTTCTTGAAGTAAAACATTATGATCAAAATTCTGCAGATGATGCAACAAAGCGCAAACTTGCTGCATTTTTATATAGAAAAGGCTATAAAGGAGACGTTATTTGGAAGGCGCTTTCTCTTGACAGTGATGATTATTAAGGTTAGAATTATTCTATTGTAATATTGTATGAAATTGTGCTTTAAAAAGCTTTTCAATACAAAATATTGTACAATGAAAATTGAATAAGGAGGTGCTCCTGTAATGATTGCTGTTATAATTGCAGTGATAGTAACTCTTGTTCTTAGTATTCCGATAACCTGTATTCTGACTAATAATTATCAGAAGAAGATTGCCAGTCAAAAGATTGGTGGCGCGGAAGACAGAGCAAGAAAAATTATCGATGAAGCCCTCAAATCTGCAGAGAATACAAAACGTGAAAAGTTATTAGAAGTAAAAGAAGAATCACTGAAAACGCGTAATGATCTTGAAAAGGAGATTCGTGACAGACGTGCTGAAGTACAGCGCTCTGAACGAAGGATTCAGCAGAAAGAGGAAAATGTCGAGAAAAGGTCCGAAACGATTGAAAAGAGAGAAGCCGGCATAAATGCCCGTGAAGAGGCTGTTGCCAAGAAAAGTGCGGAGATTGCTAAGCTCAATGAGCAGAGATTACAGGAACTAGAACGAATCTCAGGATTAACCGCTGAGCAGGCCAAGGAATATCTCTTGAAGATTGTTGAAGATGATGTAAAACATGATTCAGCTATTATGATCAAGAACATGTTATCTGAAGCAAAAGAGGATGCAGATAAGAAAGCGAAGGAAATTGTTGTCAATGCTATTCAGAGATGTTCAGCAGATCAGGTTTCCGAAACAACAATATCTGTTGTTCAGCTTCCTAATGAAGAGATGAAGGGCAGAATCATTGGTAGAGAGGGACGTAACATTAGAACTCTTGAGACAATGACCGGAGTCGATCTTATTATCGATGATACACCTGAGGCAGTTGTAATTTCAGGCTTTGATCCGATAAGAAGAGAGATTGCACGTATTGCTCTTGAAAAGCTCATCGTTGATGGAAGAATTCATCCGGCAAGAATTGAAGAGATGGTTGAAAAGGCAAAGAAGGAAGTAGCTACCAAGATTAAAGAGGAAGGCAATAATGCTGCTCTTGAAGTTGGAGTACACGGACTTCATCCTGAAGTAATCAAGCTTCTTGGAAGAATGAAATACAGGACAAGCTATGGTCAGAATGTACTTAAGCATTCTGTTGAGGTCGCAGAACTCTGCGGACTTATGGCTTCCGAACTTGGTATTGATGTAAGGATGGCAAAGAGAGCAGGACTTCTTCATGATATCGGCAAATCTGTCGATCATGAGATGGAAGGTTCACATGTACAGCTTGGATCAGATATCTGTAAGAAGTATAAGGAATCTCCAATTGTTATCAATGGAGTTGAAGCTCATCATGGTGATACAGAGCCTAAATCTCTGATTGCAGTACTTGTTCAGGCTGCTGATACAATTTCAGCTGCAAGACCGGGGGCAAGAAGAGAAACGCTTGAGACTTATACAACAAGACTTAAGCAGCTTGAGGAGATTACCAATAGCTTTAAGGGTGTAGATCATTCATTTGCTATTCAGGCAGGTCGTGAGGTTCGAGTTATGGTAGTTCCGGATCAGGTTAGTGATGCTGATATGATTATCATGGCACATGATATCTCGAAGAGGATAGAGACAGAAATGGAATATCCTGGACAGATTAAGGTCAATGTTATTAGAGAAAGCAGAGCAACTGATTATGCGAAGTAATCTTTGACTTATTATTGAACACCTATCTTAAAATTTTAGAGACTGTGAAATATTTTCACAGTCTCTATTTTTTTTTACATGGATGAGCAATGAAAGGAATTTGTACTAAAAAGAATAGCTTTCTTATACTAATATCTATTGCTGTAATTATTCTATATTTCTGAAAGCTTAATTTTAAATGATAAAGCTCTTTCAGTATCTAATTCATCGAACTTAATCAAATATGCTTGCTTATTTATATCATAGTTTTTTATTGTTCCATCTCCAAAAATCCTATGATTTATTCTTGTATCGATAGGAATAAGGTCGTTTTGGTCTAATTCTTCAAGAAAACGGTTTGTAAGTTTAAGATAATTACGTGTTTCTTTAATTAGCTTTTCATCCGGAGCTTTCGCAAAGAAGAGAAGCTTTGGATCAATATCAAGAATAAATCTTGAAGGATAGCGAGGAGATCCATCGAAATTTCTTCCAGCTGCTTCTGTAAGAAATAATTTCTTTTGAGCTCTGGTTAATGCTACAAAAGCAAGGCGCCTTTCTTCTTCCATACCTTCAAGCGTTTTGGTCTTTCTAGATGGAAATATTCCTTCATTCATTCCACACAGAAAAACATTAGGAAATTCCAATCCTTTTGCAGTATGAACTGTCATCAGTTTTACTTTATCAGACGAGCTATCAGCGCAGTCAGTATTTGTAAATAGAACAATGTGCTTTAAATAGCTTTCAAGATTTGTTTCTTCTCCACAGGTTGTTTCATAATTAAATACAGACTGCTTAAGCTCTGCAAGGTTATCTAGTCTATCCTGAGCTCCTTCTGTTCTGAGCATTTCTTCATATCCACTTTCGTTTAGTATCTGAGATAGTACATCTGAAATTGGAGTATCTAGATATTCAGATGCAAATTTTTCTATGAGTTTAATAAAGTTTTCGGCGCCTGTTCTTTTGAATAAGT
Source organism: uncultured Butyrivibrio sp. (assembly GCA_964549585.1). Lineage (GTDB taxonomy): Bacteria > Bacillota > Clostridia > Lachnospirales > Lachnospiraceae > Butyrivibrio. The sequence goes on from CAZJWA010000011.1 coordinate 61,178, forward strand.
CATTGTTTGAAGAAACCGCTGCTACAAGTGCTTCATATAGAGATACTGAATTTGAAGCGGCATATGCCTTAAGATAATTCATCCTTCTAATCCCTAAATTTCTTTTGGGAACATTTACTATTCTTATAAATGACAGATCATCCTTATATGCAATCATTCTTAGATAGCTTAGTGCATCTTTAATTTCCAGCCTTCCAAAGAACTGAACACCACTATAAATTACATATGGAATTTTGGCTTTTATCAGCGCTTCCTCAATTGCCCTTGTTACATAATGAGCTCTGTAAAGAATAGTATTATCCTTAAATGGAGTGCCAGAACTTTGAAGAGATAGAATTTTATCACTTATCCAAGAGGCCTCGCCATCAGAATTTGCCAGGAAGCTGCATTCAACCGGATCGCCGTTTTCTAAAATAGGGGCAAGGTCCTTTTTAATCCTGTTCGTATTTCTTGAGATAAGAGAGTTCGACACAGCTAAAATCTCCGGCGTTGATCTATAATTGTCATTCATCATGATAGTTTTTACTTTAGGAAACGCCTTATCAAAATCAAGAAGGTATTTGACGTTTGCGCCTCGCCATGTATAAATGGTTTGATCGGGATCACCTACGATGAACAGGTTCTTGTGATAATTGCAAAGTACCTCCATGAGAGAGTACTGGAGAGAATCAATATCCTGAAATTCATCGATCATGATATATTCAAGCCTTTTTTGCCATTTTACTTTAATCTCTTCATTTTCTTCAAAAATGTAAAGAGAGAATTTTATGAGATCATTGTAATCAAGCGCAAATGATTTTTTCTCTTGATACAGATAGCCGTAAAAGATAATATCTTCTCCAGAAGTGGCATCAAGATACTTCTTGTGAAGTGTATCGAGGGACATAGTAATCATGTCAAGATAGTATTTGGGCTCTTTAAAAATCTTGCGAAGTTCAATCATATCTCTTGCACTTGAAAAAGTCATCGTTCGAAGAGAGAGTCCTCTTTCTTCATAAATTATCTTCAAAATTGAATCAATATCAGAATTATCAAGCACAATAAAGCTTTTGGGATAACTTACAGCGTGAGAATCCTCCTGAAGTATAGAAACACAGAAGCCGTGAAAAGTATTAATAAATCCAGTATCATTGTCTCCTGTGAGATTGTGTATTCTTTGACGCATTTCATTTGCTGATTTATTGGTAAAGGTAACGCAAAGAATATCAGAGGGTAGAACACCAAGCTCATTTACAAGATAAGCAAAACGGTTAGCAAGAGCTTTGGTTTTACCAGAGCCCGCACCTGCGATTACTCTTATGAATCCTTCTGTTGATGAAACTGCTTCTTTTTGCGATTTATTTAATTCTTCGAAAAGATCTGACAAAATTTTTCCTCCAAAATAATGATTAATTATTGGAATAATTGTATTATAAATATTGTTGTAGTAATTCATCACACTAATGCAAAAAAGGTCTTTTATTATTCCTATTATGTAATAGAATAAGTATATCAGATTTTTCATTATAGTAAACATATGTTCTAAAAAATCTCTTCGAAGACACAAATTCGAGAAAGGATATTTATATGTGGATTGCATTTGCTGTCGGTTCAGCTCTTTTTGCAGGACTTACTGCCATACTGGCAAAATGTGGAATTAAAAACACTGATTCTAATGTTGCAACAGCACTTAGAACGATAGTAGTTCTTGTTTTTTCATGGCTAATGGTTTTTATTACCGGGGCTCAAAGCGGGATAGGAGAAATTTCATCAAGAACGCTTATTTTCTTAGGCTTGTCAGGACTTGCCACGGGTGCATCCTGGCTTTGCTATTTTAGAGCACTTCAAATTGGAGAGATTAACAAAGTTACTCCAATTGATAAAACCAATACTGTTCTTACCATGCTTCTTGCATTTATTATTTTGGGAGAGGATATTTCTCCATTAAAATGCCTTTGCATGGCGCTTATTCTTATTGGAACATTTCTGATGATTCAAAAAAAGAACGAAGAAAACGTGGACAAAAAATCTAGTAAAGCCTGGATATTTTATGCAGTTGGATCTGCTGTTTTTGCTTCACTTACATCAATTCTTGGCAAAATAGGAATTGAGAATGTAAATTCAAACCTTGGAACCGCAATCAGAACGATAGTAGTACTTATTATGGCTTGGGTTGTTGTATTCGTTACAGGTAAGCAAAATACCATCAGATCAATTGATAAAAATAGCTGGATATTTTTGGGTCTATCCGGTGTCGCAACCGGATCATCATGGCTTTGCTATTACAGAGCACTTCAGACTGGACCTGCAAGCATAGTTGTTCCAATTGATAAGCTCAGTATTCTTGTTACGATTGCGTTTTCATATATTGTTTTCAAAGAAAAACTTACAAAAAAAGCGGCTCTTGGCCTTGTTCTTATCGTTTGTGGAACGCTTATGCTACTAATCAAATAGACTTCTTGGGATTATATGAGGGAGAAATAATCACTTAGAGGTTTTGAAATAAATTCATGCAATATACTTTTAAGAGGGGAAGGAATTAATATGGATTTTTACTGTACGTTTTGGGCACTTGTACCTGCCGTTGTAGCGATAGTGCTGGCACTCATTACCAAGGAGGTCTACTCATCTTTATTTATTGGAATAGTAGTTGGTGGTCTTCTTTATTCAAACTTTAGTCCCGTTGGAACACTTAATCATGTCTTTTCTGATGGAATGATTGCGCAGCTATCAGATAGCTGGAATGTTGGAATTATCATTTTTCTTGTTATTCTTGGAATCATGGTGGCACTTATTAATAAAGCAGGAGGTTCTGCTGCATTTGGAGTATGGTCATCAAAACATGTAAAGACCAGAAGAGGAGCACTTCTCTCAACAGTTGCGCTTGGAGTTCTTGTTTTTATTGATGATTATTTTAACTGTCTGACTGTTGGATCAGTTATGAGACCAGTTACTGATAAGCATAAGATAAGCCGTGCAAAGCTTGCATATCTTATTGATGCAACTGCAGCTCCTGTCTGTATCATCGCTCCTATTTCTTCATGGGCTGCTGCGGTTTCAGGCTTTGTTAAAGGCTATGATGGAATTTCACTTTTTGTAAAAGCGATTCCTTACAACTATTATGCACTTTTAACAATTTTCATGATGCTGTTTATAACAACTCTGAATTTTGATTATGGGCCAATGAAAAAAAGAGAACTTGAAGCTGCTGTTAATGAGAGTACAGATCCTGATAGAACAGATCTTTTTGATGAGAGCACAGAAGTAAGCACAAAGGGAAAAGTTATCCATCTTGTATTTCCGATAGTAATTCTCGTTATTTCATGTGTAATCGGTATGATATATACAGGAGGATTCTTTGAAGGAGCAGGATTTGTAGAAGCTTTTTCTAATTCGGATGCATCTCTTGGACTTGTATTTGGATCTGCTGTTGCACTGATTATCACTATTGCCTTCTATCTTATTACAAGAGTAATGAAATTCAGCGATTGCATGAGCTGCGTTCCTGAAGGCTTTAAAGCAATGGTTCCTGCTATACTTATACTAACATGCGCATGGACGCTAAAGGCTATGACAGATTCTCTTGGAGCAAAAGAATATGTGGCTGGTATTGTATCTGGCTCTGCAGGATCATTTATGGCTTTTCTTCCAGCAATAATATTTGTAATAGCAGCGTTCCTTGCATTTGCAACCGGAACTAGCTGGGGAACATTTGGAATACTTATTCCTATCGTTGTTTCTGTATTTTCTGCGGATAAGGGAAATGAAATTATGATAATCAGCATAAGTGCCTGTATGGCAGGAGCTGTATGTGGAGATCATTGTTCACCGATTTCTGATACAACTATCATGGCATCGGCAGGAGCACAGTGTAAGCATATTTCGCATGTTTCAACGCAGCTTCCATATGCTGTGACTGTAGCAGCAGTTACTTTTGTAAACTACATTATTGCAGGCTTTGTACAGAACCCTGTAATCTGTCTCGTAACTAGCTTTGCACTTATGACAATAGTCCTTCTTGTAATTCGAAATAAGACAGCTAAGGATGATAGTGAGTTAAAAACTTCACCTGCAAAGTAAGACCAGAAATTGTATATTTAAGATAGAATAAAAAATAAATTTTCTACTAAAAAACACCCTGATCTTTTCTGACCAGGGCGTTTTTTATGCTGTGCGCCTGGCGGCGCACGTTTCTAACCGGTGCAAGTCCGGAATCCGCCCGGTA
>CAZJWA010000012.1:0-6904 GCA_964549585.1 uncultured Butyrivibrio sp.
ACCCCTAATGGTATAATCGTTAAGATTGTATCATTTTTATTGTCCTAACGAATTCCTATGGTCATCCACATGCTGAAACGCTTGAAAGGCTCGATGCTGCCGGGAGCGAAATTTTCATCACTACTTCAAGCGGGGCTATTACTGTTGAAACTGACGGCAAAGCGATGAACATTGATGAGTATGTGAAGGATTGATGAGATGGTTACTGCTTGGCTGCTAGTTGTAGTTGCCTGGGGGTGTTGGTTGTCGCTGCCGGGAGGGCTTGGGCGATTATTGATGGGCGGCTTGTTGTAGCGGCTTGGAGGCCATCGGTGTCGTTGCTGGGCGGGCATGAGGGAGACTATTGCCGCCCATGCCCCCTGAGTAGGCTGGAAATAGAAATAAGTGGGGCATGGGACGAGGCAAATTGGCTTCTAATGAGCTTGCGAGGAGGCGCCCATGCCCCCTGACCAGGCTGGAAATAGAAATAAGTGGGGCATGGGACAAGGAAATTAGGCTTCGAAAGAGCTTGCGAGGAGGCGTCCATGCCCCCTGAGTAGGCTGGAAATAGAAATAAATGGGGCATGAGGCGAGGCAAATAGGCTTCAAAAGAGCTTGCGAGGAGGCGCCCATGCCCCCTGAGTAGGCTGGAAATAGAAATAAGTGGGGCATGAGGCGAGGCAAATAGGCTTCAAAAGAGCTTGCGAGGAGGCACCCATGCCCCCTGAGTAGGCTGGAAATAGAAATAAGTGGGGCATGGGACGAGGCAAATTGGCTTCGAAAGAGCTTGCGAGGAGGCGCCCATGCCCATTACAAGAAGGAGATTAAAAATGGAATTTAATACAAATAAGATATTTGAGAGAAGAGATTACTTGCAGGAAATAATTAATCAAAAAGAGAAGAGTATCCAGTATGCTCCGAAGGGGAGTCTGAGAAGCCACAAGCGAAATAATTCATTTCAGTACTATCATAGAGTAGATTCGGCTAATCCAAGTGGCCGGTACATAAGAGCAGGGGAGGCTTCATTGGCGAGAAAACTTGCTCAGAAAAGCTATGATAAGGCTATATTGAAAAAGGCAAAGAATGAGTTTGCCGCAGTAGATATGCTCTGTGGTCAATATGAGAATGGAGCAATCGAAGAGGAAGCAGAAAAGCTTCCTGAATTTAGAAAACCGCTGATTTCTCCAATCAAAATTTCAGATGAGGATTTTGTGAGAGAGTGGGTGGAAAAGACATATGAGCCTAAACAATTTTTTGAAGGCTCACCTGAATATTACACTGATAGGCAGGAACGCGTCAGATCTAAATCGGAAATCATCATTGCAAATATGCTGGATCGGCTGGGCGTTCCATATAAGTATGAGAAGCCGCTTCGCCTTCGGGGATACGGAACTGTTCATCCCGATTTTACTTTACTTAATGTTCCTAAGAGAAAAGAAATTGTGTGGGAACATTTTGGAATGATGGATGACTGCTCATATTGTGAGAAAGCCCTTTTAAAAATGGATTCTTATCAAAAGAGTGGCTATTTTCATGGTGATAACTTAATTATCACATTTGAATCATCAGTTAACCCAATAAATACAAAACAGATTGAAGGATTTATCAGACATTATCTCATTGAGCTGGATTAAGCGCAAATATTGTTTCATCTACTCAAATTATTATTTCAGGAACACCTACGACGGCAGAAACTTATCACTATACTGTGCGATATCAAAAGGATTTATATAAAATTGTTGCTCCTACTTATGAGCAAACCTATCATATTACAATCAAAGAAGCATCAGGTGGAAGCGGCGGTTCCGGCGGGCAAGGCGAATCGGAAATCACCTCTTCATCTGGTAGCTCAGGGGCTCTGTGTAGTCATGACTTTTGCTGGATAACTGAAATCGAGCCAACCGAGACGGAAAATGGAGAGCAGCAATATAAATGCTCAAAGTGCGGAGAAATAGAGCTTAGGCAGCCACTTTCAGCATATGCATATTTTGTTTCTACTAGTGTTAATAAAATTAAAAAGGCTCCTTCAGGATCAGAAGTTACTATTTCTAGTAAGCTTTGGAATTCCTACCCAAAGGCGTTATTCGAAGAACTGGCAAATAGAAGAGACATTACTACGGTTATACAATATATGGATGATCAACAGGAATATGATATTACAATAAATGCGAATCAGGAAGTCGATACTTCCTGCGATTATTATGGACCACAGAAACTAATTGAATTATATTCAATGTGATAGATAACCCTGCACCTCCAGTAAACACTGGGACTGCAGGGATTTTTGAAGAAAATTAGCACTCACTTCTTGATACTCAAAACACCTCAAAGCGTAATTATCTTATTTATATTCTTCCGTATCCCCTTCATCCCTAATCACATAGTTATGAAGCTTGTTATTCTGTTTATCCAAATATTCACTTCTTATCGCATTTTGTGCGCTTTTAATATTTGACCAGAAATCCTTAGAGGAGAGTCTCAAGGCTCCGCTTCCCATGATGATTACCTGTTCGACACCGTCGGAAGTAGCTACTGTTACCTTGTGCTTCCTGGCAAGATTGTGGGCGGTCTTTTCAATGTACTGATCGGCTGTTTCACTTTCTTTTGTATAAACAATATCGATATTGTGATATCTGTAAACGCGTTCGAGGCCGCCCGATACCTTGTACGCATCAAATATGAGAATTATTTTTGCATCAGTCATGCCTTGGTAGCCGGAGAGAATATCCATAAGCTTTTCTCTTGCTGAATTGATATTCTTTGAGGCAAGCTCGCTAAGAGAGTCGGATGCAAAGAGAAGATTATAACCATCTACAAGAAGGTATTCATCAAGAGGCTCCTTTGAAGAAGAATGGCGAGTATATTTACCCTCATCGCCCTTGTAATTCACATCTTTAGTTTCGGGATAATACTCACGTTTATTATCATCCTTTTCGGAGTATCTTGTCTTTACCGGGCCATATGTTTTTTCAAAGATTTGTGAGAGCTCTTTTTCCGTAGCAAAATAACGGCTTTGCCTTTCTTCAAAGGAAAGATTTTCATTAGTAGCAGATAAAGAAGCTTTCGAAAAAGCCTTTAAATTATCACTTGTTCTGTAAGTAGTTTGAAAACTATCTTGTGATTGCAGTGATTCATCTCCTGATGAGCAAGTCGCATCGCCATCCTTAAGCGCTGCAAGATCGGTATGCATATAGTCCCGAACTTTGTCCCATGAAACAGATGTTCCTGCGCCATGTGAGCAGAAGACTGAGGAGGATGGATTTACCATGTCAAGCTCAGGCTCATATCCGGAGTTTTTAATTACCTCTTCGGGATTGTGACATGGCTCATAGTCCCTGAGCGAAACGGTAATTCGTCCCTGTCCTTTTGTATATGCATTTATTTCAGTGGCGTAGTCTCCAAGACAGGCAGCAGGTATGCTTCCGGAAAGAATGGCTTCCTCGTTTTCAAATTCCGGAGCGTTACAGGTACCATTTCTCATTTGAATATCTGACAGTGCGCGGCCAAGATTTTCCTTTGGAACAGTAATAGTATAGGAATAAACAGGCTCCAAAAGGATACTCTCGCTATTCATAAGACCCTGTCTTACAGCGCGGTAAGTGGCCTGTCTGAAATCACCGCCCTCGGTATGTTTAATGCTGGCTTTTCCTCCAATTAGAGTTATCTTCATATCAGTAATTTCTGAACCGGTAAGAACGCCGCGGTGTTTCTTTTCGGCTAAATGCGTCATAATCAGCCTTTGCCAGTTCTTTCCAAGAATGTCGGTAGGACAATTGCTTTCAAACGTAAGACCGCTCCCTGTTCCTGTTGGAGTAAGCAGAAGTACGACCTCTGCGTAGTGTCGCAGTGGTTCAAAATGACCAATTCCAATCGTGGGAGAGGAGATAGTTTCCTTATATACGATTTGTCCTTCGCCAAAATCGATGGGAATATAGAAACGCTCCATCATGATATTTTGGAGAATTTCCATTTGAACCTTGCCCATTACCTGAACAAAGATTTCACCTGTTTTCTCATTTTTACTGACACCAATTTCCGGCGCCTCTTCTTCGATGAGTTTTAAATCCTGATATACAATAAACGGATCTTCGTCATCTGTAAGAAGTACGCGGCATGTCAGAATTGGCTGCATGAGTCCTTCCTGGGAAAAAGAGGTATCGCTCCCAAGCCTGTCTCCGGCAAATATGTGACTAAGGCCTGTCAACGCTACAACGTCTCCTGAGGATGCATTTTGAACTGCCTCATAGGAAGAGCCCGAGTAAAGCCTTATTCCTGTTATCTTTTCGGAAAAAGAGCTTTCGTCATAGGAATAATTAATCGTTTCACGCACACTGATTTTGCCACCCGATAGCTTTATCCAGGTAAGGCGGTTTCCGTTTTCATCGCGGGATATTTTATAGCATAAAGCTCCAAAATCATCCGGATATTCCTTGTTTGGCATAAGATTTGCAATTGCCGATAGTAAATTATCAGTTCCTTCCATCTTAAGAGCGGAGCCCCAAAAACAAGGAAAAAGCTTTCTGCCCAAAATTAGGTCAGATACTTCCTGATAGCTTAATCCATTTCCATCAATAAACCCATCAAGGAGCTTTTCGTCGCAAAGCGCAATGTTTTCAAGGAGACTTTTGTCTTTTGATTCAAAACTATCATTGGATTTCTTTTCCCAAAAGGACTGATCTATGGATGAAAAGTCGACGATATGTGAGCTGAGTTTTGAAAGCTCACTAATAATAGCTCCTTTGTCACTTCCCGCCTGGTCCATTTTGTTCACAAAAATAAAGACAGGCACATTTACGTGAGACAAGAGCCTCCACAAAATCTGTACCTGCCCGGTGACACCATCTAAAGCACTGATAACAAGGATAGCGCAGTCAAGAATCTGAAGTGTTCTCTCCATTTCAGGAGAAAAATCGGCGTGCCCGGGAGTGTCAGTTAGTGTAATATTTCTATTCTTCCAGGAAAGCCTTGCCTGCTTTGAAAAAATAGTTATTCCACGACTTTTTTCTAAAGAATATGTATCTAGAAAAGCATCGCCATGATCAACTCTTCCTGCACTTCTAAGTGCTCCGGATTTAAAAAGAAGTGCCTCGGAAAGAGTTGTTTTACCTGCGTCTACGTGTGCAAGAATTCCAATGTTTAAGTTATTACTAATCATGAAGAAAAATCCTTAGATAGAAGTGCTTCGTTTTTAATTCTCTTAGCGGTATCAGTGACCCACTCATCAAGAGAAAGAGGAACATAATTTGAATATACAGCGAAGCAGTTCAAAATATGATTCTTGTAAAATTTGGTGCCATGCGACATTTTGATATCATCCTCGGCCTTAGTGATTATGCTTTGTACAACGCCGTCATTATGAACATGACCATAAAGCATATATGCCCCGGTACTTGAACCGCGATAGCAGATGATTGGATAATGGAAAAGATCTATTAACCTTCCCTCATCTTCAACTTCAGCATATTTCTCAATCCAATTGAAGCTTGATGAATCAAAGGTTGGGTCTGAAAGATATACATAATCGTAATTTCCAATGATCAAATGAATTTGACCGGAAAGTCTTTCGAGAATTTCAGCAGTATTTTTGGCATTTCCCTCAGAAAAATCTCCGAGAACATAAACTTCATCCTTGCGAGAAACCTTGGCATTCCACTGCTTAATCATAAATTCATTCATTTCTGAAACGGAAGAAAATCCGCGCTGTTTATAAATAGGTTCCTTACAACCATTTTTGAAGCGGTTGCAAAAGAAATGTTGATCTCCAATGTAGTATTTCATTTCTTACCATGCCTTCCTAACACACCCCTAAATGCATTTGAAATCGGTTTTTTTTGCTTGCTTCAATTATAATATGATTTTGCTTCAATTTCCATATAGAAATATGAGTAAAGTGCAGCTGTGTTTCAGATGTTATGGAGAATTGGAAAAAAGTCTAATTCTTTTAAAGTGTGCCGCTGGGTAAACTTTTTTTATAGAATATTCATATTAGCCTAATTGACAGTATTGTTATACTTGGAATAGAATAATGACGTTGCAAATAGTAAAAGCATTTCTTTTATTATAGAAGGTTTGTGTTTTGCACAAAGAGCGAGTTTATTTACAGAATGGAGACTAAACATGACAAAGATTGATATTATTTCAGGATTTCTTGGAGCAGGAAAGACGACGCTTATTAAGAAACTCCTTAAGGATGGTTTAAATGGAACTAGAGTAGTTCTTATCGAGAACGAGTTTGGAGAGATAGGAATCGATGGAGGCTTTCTGAAGGAGGCCGGTATTGAGATAAGAGAGATGAATTCCGGCTGTATTTGCTGTTCACTTGTGGGAGACTTTGGAACTTCTCTTAAAGAAGTAATGGACAAGTACTCTCCTGAGAGAATTCTTATTGAGCCATCAGGAGTTGGAAAGCTTTCAGATGTTATGAGAGCAATCAAGAACGTAACAGATGAAACTCCTGATATGGAGCTTAACAGCGCTGTAGCTGTTGTGGACTGTACAAAAGCAAAGGTTTATATCAAGAATTTCGGAGAATTCTTTACTAATCAGATAGAGAATGCTGGAACAGTAATGCTTACAAGAACTGATAAGGCTGATGATAAGAAGATTGAAGAAGCCGTTGAAATGATAAGAGAGCTTAATCCAAAGGCTACAATCATTACTACACCTATGAATGAAATAAGTGGAAAGGAAATCCTTGATACATTCGAAGGAAACAATGACCTTGAGGCTGAGCTTTTAAAGGCTGTTATGGAGGATGAAAGTGCAGGTCATCATCATCACCATCATGATCACCACCATGACGAAGATGATATAGATGAGCCTGATGAAGAAGGCGTAATAGTTCACCATGTTCATAAGGATGACGATGACGAACATCACTGCTGTCATCACCATGACGATGAAGACGAAGAAGAGCATGAACACC
>CAZJWA010000012.1:7004-64377 GCA_964549585.1 uncultured Butyrivibrio sp.
ACCATGACGATGAAGACGAAGAAGAGCATGAACACCACTGCTGTCATCACCATGAAGATGAAGAAGAGCATGAACATCACTGCTGTCATCACCATGACGATGAAGACGAAGAAGAGCATGAACACCACTGCTGTCATCACCATGACGAAGATGAGGAAGAGCATGAGCACCACTGCTGTCATCACCATGACGAAGATGAAGAACATGATCATCACGATGCTGATGATGTTTTTTCAAGCTGGGGAATGGAAACTCCTGTAAAATATACAATGGATGAAATTCAAAAGATGCTTGACAGACTTGAAGATGATGAGACTTTTGGAATAATCCTTCGTACAAAGGGAATGGTTCCGGCAGTCGATGGCACTTGGATTGAATTTGATTATGTTCCTGGTGAAGCTGATGTCAGAAAAGGAGCTCCTGACGTAACAGGAAAGTTCTGCGTAATCGGTTCAAATCTTAATGAAGAGAATCTTGAAAAGCTTTTCCGTAAGAGGATGTGAGGCATTTATGATACCTGTATATATTGTTAATGGATTTCTTGACAGTGGCAAAACTGATTTCCTTAGATACACGATTGACCAGCCATATTTCAAAACAAAAGGCAAAACCCTTCTTATCGTTTGCGAAGAAGGCGAAAATGAATATTCAGAGGATCTTCTTAAGAGAAATAATACTATTATGGAGCATGTTCTAGACGAAAGTGAACTTACTCCGGTTAATTTAACGATTTTTGAAAAGAAGTATGATCCCGAAAGAGTAATCATTGAATATAACGGAATGTGGAATTATAAGGAATTTACACTTCCTGCAAACTGGGCAATCGAGCAGCAGATTACAACAATTGACTGCTCAAGCTTTAAACTTTATTTTACGAATATGAAGTCTCTTCTTGCTGAGCAGATTAGAAATTCTGACCTTATTTTATTCAACAGATGCGATGGAAATGACGAGCTTGCTTCATATAAAAGAAATGTTAAAGCCATAAATCAGAAGGCGGATATTGTTTTTGAAGATGAAAACGGCGAAGTTGATGTAACTCTTGATGAGGATCTTCCTTATGACCTTAAGGCTGATGTAATAGAGCTTGATTCAAACGGCTTTGGGATGTTCTATATCGATGCACTTGATCATCTTGATAGATACATTGGCAAAAAAGTCAGATTCGATGCCATGGTTTGTAAGCCTGCAGAGTTTACCGGAAATATATTTGTTCCGGGGCGCATGGTCATGACATGCTGTGCTCAGGATATACAGCTTATGGGATATGCCTGTGAGTATGATAAGACAGATGATTTAAAGCCGAAGTCATGGATAAACCTAACTGCAGAGGTTACGAAGAAATTCATGGACGCATACGAGGGCGAAGGACCTGTACTTAAGGCACTTGAGGTAAAAGAAATACCGGCTCCGCCAAAGGATAAACAGATAATTGATTTTTCAAATCCAAATTAAACAAACAGGCGCTGGCAGTGATATTGCCGGCGCTATTTTTATTTGAACAAATTAGCTGTAGCTAACTCAAAGAAGAATTAAGCCGCGCTACTCCTGCTAACCTCAATAGAAAGAATACGAATTATCGCATGTCAACTCTCTGTAAAACATTTAGGCAGCATTTAGGGATAAATGATAAAGTTTTTTTACAGGTACCCCCATTTCATTTTTCTTTTCTCCGTATATATAAATAGAAAGATATAAATCTTTTCAGAATATGGAGGAAAACAAAATGAGTAAAATAGCATTAAGAAAAATGGCAGTGGCATTATCAATAGGAGCAGCAACAATTGGAACAAGCACAAGTGCCTTTGCGATGACATCCACCGGAGCAGACTACAGTCTGGAACTTAATAAGTATAATTCTGCTACTGTTTCATGGTATGATCTCAAAACAGGAAATACTTCAAATTCAGGAACTGGAAAGCAGGCCATGCAGGCACCATCAGGAAATGAAGCAAATAAGCCATCAGGTGAAGCTCCTTCTAAGGATGATATGAAGAAGGGTGAAGCTCCGGCAAAAGAAGGAGAGGCTCCTTTAGATGATAGCGATTCCTCAGCGAAGGAAGCTTCTGTTCCTGAAAAAAAGGACGAGGCTCCAAAGATTGAAGTAGATGATGATTTCTATACAGAAGAATTCTTAAATACAGAAGATATTCAAAAGCTTATTGACAGCATAGAAGATACCGATCTTCAGGAAACTCTGCAGGGACTTCTTGATGCTTATACAGATGCACTTGCAAGCGAAAAAAAAGGACTTGACGATTCTGATACTTCCTCAGATACTCTTGATACGCTTCACAGCGCTGTACTTGAAGCAAGAGATGCACTTATTGATGCGCTTAAAGCAAATGATATGAATGATGATGATTTTACAAAAGCACCTGAGAATGAAGCAGTAGCAGAGAAATCTACAGATTCAGATGAGAAAAAACCTGAACAGGTAAAGGAAAGTGACGGCAAAGAAAGTAAAGATACAGGTGCAGGTGATAATTCACAGACATCAGGAACCTTTACACAAAAGGTTCAGAGCGTGGTAAAGAATTCTGTTTCTAAAATCAAATCTCTTTTTGACAAGGTATTTAACTAAAAAACAAGAGGACAACAGATGATAATAAATCCGGCAAAGGATAATAACATAGCACTTGCTGCTGCATCAGACAAAGATTTAAAGGAGAGGTTTTTGGCTGATAATCAGATTCGTGTTCTTAAAATTTCCGCAAAGATACTTCATAAAAAAATAACTACAAGCGATGATGAGTGGGCTGAGGCAATGCTTGCACTTTCATTTGCTATAGATTGTTATGACATTTCGAAGGGGAATTTTTGGTCCTATGCCGGTGTTGTTATCAGAAACAGACTCTTTGATATGTACCGGAAATGTACATATTTATCAAATGAAATGTCTGTTTCACCGGATGCTTTTGATGGAAATGTAAAGGAAGCTGAGCCTGAATATTCTCTTCAAAATGAAATTCAAAATAAAACAGGGGTAATAGTTGATCATGTAATAAAGGATGAAATTGATGCTTTGGGAAAAGAGCTTTCATCGTTCGGATTTTCTTTTTTTGACCTTGCGCAGTGTTCACCCAAAACAAAATCAACTAAAGCCGGATGCTTTGAGGCGGTAAGGGCAATCTTTCTTCCCCCGCCGCTTGTCAGAATGATAATGAACATGAAAAAGCTTCCTGTAACAGCAATAAAAAACAGAGTAAAGGTCAGTGGGAAGCTGTTGGATCGCCATAGAAGGTATATCATTGCCAGCACGCTTATTCTTTCGGGTGATTATCCAAGGCTTAGCCAGTACATGGAATACCTTAAGCCTGCAATAAATTCACAAAGCTGCAAAGACAAAATAAGAAGAAAGGAGGAGCTATTATGAATACTGTAATTCTTGAAACGCGTGGAATGGAAGCTGCTGTGCTTGCAGAAGACGGCTGCATCTATAAAGTTGCGAATAAAAACTATATGGTTGGTCAGACTGTTTTCTTAAATGTTTTTAAAGAACAAATTAACAAAAACAAACTGCATAAAATACGCAGGGGCTGTAAGAATAGTAGCTCCTTCAAAGACGGTCAAAACAAAACAAAAATTCTTCCTTTTGTAATAAAGCATAAGGCATATGTTTCGGCCGCTGCTGTTGCAGTTCTTTTTATCAGTGTATTTTCAGGAGCTTATTTTGTTCCATGTAGTAGCGTAACCTTTGACATCAATCCATCAATTGAGTATAAGCTTAACCTTTTTAACCGGGTTGTTGATATTACGGCGCTAAATGATGATGCTGCCACAGTAGTTGATGAAATTAAAGACAGCGTTAAGGGAAAGAGTATTGGAGCTGCTACGGATGCTACGCTCACAGGGCTGAATCTTGAAGGATATGTTGAGAGTGATACGTCAGTTATTTATTCTCTTGATACGCCGGACATACTTAGAGAATATATAAATACCGATATTTCTGATAGTGTTGAGAGCTGGAATGCAAATACTGATGATAGCAAAAATATTACAGCCCAGATTATTACAGTAACAGATGATCTTAAGCAAAGAGCTAAGGAACTTGGAGTTTCTGCAGGAAAGCTATACCTTGTAGAAGAACTTCAAAGTGAAATTTCTGTTTCATCTGATACGGAAAGCTCTGAAAGTGATTTTGATGAAAATGAATGGTTAGAGAAATCTGTCACTGAAATTACCAAAGCTATTGAAAGCAACAGGGATGGTAATACGCCAGCTCCTAAAAAGGATGATAACGCCGAAACTGCAAATGAAAGTAAAGATTCAGGATTAAATGAGCAGGGCGGGAAATCCTTAGAGGAAGGAACTATAGACGATAGCTCTGCTAAGAATAATACCGGCGCAGCTAATTCCGGTACAGCTAAGTCTTCTTTAACAAAAGATACTCAAAATGCAGGAAGTGGCAGTGAGAAGGAAGCAACGGTTTCTGGCCCTGAAAAAGATGAAACTATCGAAGGGTCAGAAACTAAAGGCAGCCAGGATACCGGTCAAAATACCGGGCAAACTTTTGAAAATGATTCAGGACAGGTTTTAGGGAATCAACCCGGTCAGTTGATCTCTGGAGCTATAGGAGAGGTGATAAAGGAGTCGAGTGAAAACAGCTCGGCTTCTTTGGGCGCTTCAGTTCCTGAAAATATGCATAATAATGAGCAGTCTTTGCCACCGCAGTAAGGCAAGCACTGTCATATTAAACACTTAAAAAGGCTCCTGGATGCTAATGCATCCTGGAGCCTTGAAACTTTACAGCCGTAAAGAATCGATTTAATTATGCAAGCTTGTTAACAGCAACTGCAAGACGTGAAACCTTTCTTGAAGCAGTGTTCTTCTTGATAATACCCTTTGACTCAGCCTTATCAATTGTAGAAGTTGCAGCAAGAAGAGCCTTCTGAGCTTCTTCCTTATTGCCTGACTCGATTGCTACTCTAACTTTCTTAACAGCAGACTTAACGCCTGTACGAATTGCAAGGTTTCTCTCAGCCTTCTTCGCATCAGTAAGAATTCTCTTCTTGGCAGATTTAATATTAGCCATTGTTACCTCCAGTTTGAATACAAATAAATAATCATTTTTAATAGTAGTAGTAATGTTAAGCCGGACACGGACAGTTAACGTTACATACGGATAATATCTTAGAAGAAATTTGGTTTTATGTCAATAGATATTCGGAAATTTCAGTTATGAAAAAATAGATTTTTACTCTTCGTCATGTTATCATATTTCATGGTATTAAGCATATGTTGTATATTTGGATGTGCGATAACGAAAACACTCCTGAAACAATAAATTTTTTTATAGAAAGAACAGAGAATAATATGTCAGAAAATTATCAGAGCAAAATCAGAAACTTTTGTATTGTAGCGCACATTGATCATGGCAAATCAACACTTGCAGACAGAATGATTGAGAAGACTGGTGTACTTACAAGCCGTGAAATGCAAAATCAGGTCCTTGATAATCTTGATATCGAAAGAGAAAGAGGAATAACTATCAAATCTCAGGCTGTCCGAATGATCTATAAGGCAAAGGATGGCAATGAGTATATTTTTAATATGATTGATACTCCTGGTCATGTCGATTTCGGCTATGAAGTCAGCAGAAGTCTTGCAGCATGCGATGGAGCAATTCTTGTTGTTGATGCAACTCAGGGAGTTGAGGCGCAGACACTTGCAAATGTGTACATGGCTCTTGATCATGATCTTGACATTTTCCCTGTTATCAATAAAACTGACCTTCCAAGCGCAGATCCTGAAGAAGTAAAGAAGGAAATAGAGGATGTTATTGGCCTTGATGCAGAAGATGCTCCGCTTATTTCTGCAAAGATGGGTATTGGAATAGAAGATATTCTTGAAGCTGTCGTTACAAAGATTCCTGCACCAAGTGGGGACTATGATGCTCCGCTAAAGGCACTTATTTTTGATTCTGTTTATGATTCCTATAGAGGAGTAATCGTATTTGTAAGAGTACGAGACGGCGTTATCAAAAAAGGCATGAAAGTGAAATTTATGTTCACGGGAGCCGAGCAGGAAGTCGTTGAAGTTGGCTATTTTGGCCCCGGAAGATTTATTCCTTGTGATGAGCTTCCGGCAGGATCTGTAGGCTATTTTACTGCTTCAATCAAGAATATTCAGGATTCAAGAGTAGGTGATACCGTTACAGGAGCAGAGAATCCTTGCGCAGAGGCACTTCCGGGATATAAGAAGGTCATGCCAATGGTATACTGTGGCCTTTATCCTGCTGATTCAGCAAAATATCCTGAGCTTCGTGATGCTCTTGAAAAGCTGCAGCTTAATGATGCTTCATTATCATATGAACCTGAGACTTCACAGGCACTCGGCTTTGGATTTAGAGCAGGTTTTCTTGGACTTTTGCATCTCGAAGTCATTCAGGAAAGACTTGAGAGAGAATACGGACTAGATCTTGTGACAACAGCGCCTGGCGTTGTTTACAAGGTATATAAGACTGATGGAACAATGATAGAGCTGACAAACCCTTCAAATCTGCCTGACCCATCTGAAATAGAGCATATGGAAGAGCCTATTGTTAACGGCGAAATAATGGTTACGACAGAATTTATCGGCGCAATAATGCAGCTTTGCCAGGAAAGAAGAGGCGTATATCTTAGCACCGAATATGTTGAGAAAACCAGAGCTATTCTTAAGTATGAGCTTCCACTTAATGAAATAATATATGATTTCTTTGATGCTCTTAAGTCAAGATCAAGAGGCTATGCTTCTTTTGACTACGAAATCAAGGGCTACGAGAAGTCAGAGCTTGTTAAGTTTGATATAGTGATTAACCATGAAAATGTTGATGCTCTTTCGTTTATTGTTCATAAGGATGGTGCCTATGAACGCGGAAGAAAGATGTGTGAAAGACTAAAGGAAGAAATTCCAAGACATTTATTTGAAGTGCCTATACAGGCGGCAGTTGGTGGCAAGGTAATTGCCAGAGAAACTGTAAAGGCTATGAGAAAGGATGTTCTTGCAAAGTGCTATGGCGGTGATATTTCACGAAAGCACAAGCTTCTTGAGAAACAAAAGGAAGGAAAGAAGAGAATGAGACAGGTAGGAAATGTCGAGATACCACAGGCAGCATTTCTTAGCGTCTTAAAGCTCGATGATGATAAATGATAAAACCATTATCAATTTATATTCATGTTCCTTTTTGTGTAAAGAAATGTCTATACTGTGATTTTTTATCTTTCCCTGCCACAAAGGCTCTTATGGAGAGATATTTAGAAGCATTAAAAAGGGAAATCAGATTGTCAGGAAATAAATATAGTGAATCGGAAGTGACTACGATTTTTCTTGGTGGAGGAACTCCTTCATATCCTGATGCTGATTTTGTTATCTCTGTAATGGAAGAGCTTAGGTCCAACTTTACAATTTCTTCTGATGCAGAGATTTCTATGGAAATGAATCCTGGAACTGAGTCAAAAGAAAAGCTTCTTAAATACAGGGCTGCCGGAATAAACAGGCTTAGTATAGGCTGTCAGTCTCTAAATGATAACGAGCTTCATGAAATTGGACGAATTCATACATCCAAAGATTTTTATAGGTGCTTTCAGGATGCAAGAGATGCTGGTTTTGATAATATTAATATTGATATAATGAGCGCACTTCCTGGGCAAAATACTGCTTCATACCATGATACTTTATCCAAGGTAGTAGCGCTTAAACCTGAGCACGTCTCTGCTTACAGTCTTATTATTGAACCGGGGACGGAACTTTATAATAGATACGGCGATACGAGTATAAAAGTTCTGTACGACGTAGATGATACCAGTGCAAAGCAAAATGGCCTTAGTAATATGAAGTTGTCTTATCCGCTCCTTCCATCCGAGGATGATGAAAGAGCTATGTATTATGACAGTGTGAATACTCTTTCCGGGAACGGGTATCACAGATATGAAATATCGAATTTTGCGCTAAATGGAGAGTCTGACAACTTTGAGAAATATGAGTGCAGACATAATGAAGTTTATTGGAGGCGCGGAGACTATATAGGCTTTGGCATTGGAGCAGCTTCTTTTGTTTCTAATATGCGATTTAGTAATATTCGTGATATAGATAAATATCTTTTATTCAATTCTCTTGATGATATACATACGGATGTTCAAAAACTAACTATTCATGATCAAATGGAAGAGTTTATGTTCCTTGGGTTTAGAATGTCACAGGGCGTATCCTTTTCAGAGTTTGAGAAGTATTTTCATTTTAATTTACGCACCATATATGGTAAAGTTATAGATAGATTTATTGACGAAGGTCTTCTCGAAGAAACGAGTACAAATCTTCGCCTTACTGATAAAGGAATTGATGTTAGTAATTTTGTTATGGCGCAGTTTTTATTTGACGATGAAGTAGGAGACTGATATAGATGGCTGATATAAAAGATATTTTATCTCAGGCAGAAGAGGCTGGAGCATCTGATGTGCATATTACTGTTGGACTTCCACCTAAGATGCGCGTTAATGGTAAGCTTATTCCTATGGATAATTTTGGTAAGCTTATGCCTCCCGATACGTATGAGATTGCATACGGAATCATGAATGATAAGCAAAAGCGTGATTTTGAAGAGCATGGGCAAAAAGACCTTTCTTTTTCAATTCAGGGACGTGGAAGATACAGGGTGAACTGTTTTAAGCAAAGAGGATCTGTTGCGCTTGCACTAAGACTGGTGGCAACTCAGGTGCCTTCTCCTAAAACGCTTGGAATACCGGATTCTGTAATAGATCTTTATACCAGAAAAAGAGGTCTTGTCCTCGTAACAGGCCCTACAGGAAGCGGTAAATCTACGACTCTTGCTTCGATAATCGATATGATAAACAAGAATCTTGAAGAGCATATTATTACGCTTGAAGATCCTATTGAATTCTTATACAGACATGATAAAGCAATCGTTAACCAAAGAGAAATCGGACTTGACAGTGACAACTATGCAGATGCATTAAGAGCAGCTCTTCGTGAGGATCCTGATGTAATACTAGTTGGAGAAATGAGAGATCTTGAGACAATAAGTACTGCAATAACGGCTGCTGAAACCGGTCATCTTGTGCTCTCAACACTTCATACTATTGGCTCTGCAAGTACTGTCGATAGAATAGTTGATGTCTTTCCACCTCATCAACAGCAGCAGATAAGAATTCAGCTTTCAAATGTACTTGAAGCAGTTATTTCACAGCAGCTTATTCCAAAGGCAGATGGAACAGGAAGACTTGCGGCATTTGAAGTTATGCATGCAACAAGTGCTGTTAGAAACCTCATTCGTGATGGGAAATCTCATCAGCTTATGACAGTTATGCAGACTAACAGAAAGCTTGGAATGATTACTATGGATGAAGCAATTTATCAGCTTTATCAAAGCGGAAGCATAACAGGGCAGTCAGCAGTTCAGTTTGCTTCAGATCCTGATGCAATGGAGCTTAAGGTACAGAAGTAGAATGGCATTAGCGCATAAAGATTGTTTTGTTAAATTTCTTCAAAAATAAAAAAAGTACTTGCAATAATTTATAAGGGTATGTAATAATAGCAGAGCATTGTGACTAATCATAGTACTCTGCTTTTTTGTAGAGCTCATGTAATATTTTTATTATTGTTGTTATTAAGCGCTTGCCATCGGCAGCGTGGGAATGATTATTCCTAATCATTCTTTTATCCCAGTACATTTTTTTTGAAAGGTAATTTATTTATGTTTAGTACAATTTCATCAGGAGCTATTTGTGGTATTACCAGCTTTTTGATAAGCGTAGAGGTGGATGCCTCGGATGGCTTGCCATGTTTTAACATGGTTGGACTTCCTTCAATGGAGGTTAGAGAAGCAGGCGAAAGGGTAAAGGTGGCTCTTAAGAACACAGGATTTAGAATTCCTGCAAAGCATATTACAGTAAATCTATCACCTGCAGATATTAAGAAAGAGGGAGTGACAGTTGATCTACCGGTTGCGGTTGGCATACTGGTATCGACAGGAAATATAAGTGAAGATTCGACTAAGAATATTCTTTTTATTGGAGAGCTTGGTCTTGACGGAGATTTAAAGCCTGTCAGAGGAGTACTACCAATTGTTCAAAAGGCAGCAGAATATGGGTTTAAAACCTGTATCCTTCCGATAGAGAATGCGAAGGAAGGAGCAGTAGTAGAGGGAATAGATATCATCGGAATGAAGTCTCTTTCTGAAGTTATTACATATCTTGATACAGATGTCAGTGAGCAAAGTAAGCTCTTTGAACCCACACGGATTTCAATAAATGAGCTATTTAATAATATTCAAAAAGAGAATGTTGAAAAGCTGGATTTTTCTGACATTAATGGACAGGCTGGTGTAAAGAGAGCAGCAGAGATAGCTGCAGCAGGATTTCACCATATTTTGATTTCGGGGCCTCCAGGTTCTGGTAAAAGTATGATTGCCAAGAGGATTCCTACGATACTTCCGCCATTTTCGCTTGATGAAGCACTTGAAGTATCAACTATATACTCTGTAGCAGGGCTTTTAAATTCAAATGAAGCACTCATTTCAAAAAGGCCATTCATGAGTCCTCATCATTCTGTTACAACTACGGCGCTTACAGGTGGAGGCAGAGTCCCACAGCCGGGCGTAATTTCGCTTGCGCACAGAGGAGTTCTTTTTCTTGATGAGCTTGCAGAGTTTAGCAGGTCAACACTTGACCTCCTAAGACAACCACTAGAAGATCATACAGTTCATATTGCAAGGGTTGGAGGAAATTTCACGTATCCTGCAGATTTTATGATGGTAGGAGCGATGAATCCGTGTCCGTGTGGCTTTTTTCCTGACAGGAATAAGTGCAGTTGTACAGATTTTGAGATAAAGAGATACCATTCACATATTTCGGGACCGATTTTGGATAGGATGGATTTGTGCGTTGAGGCTCCAAAGATTGATGTGAGCGAACTTGACAGAGATAATTCGTTAAATGAATCAAGTAAAGTAATAAGGCAGAGAGTGTTAAGAGCAAGAGATATTCAAGCTGAGCGCTTCGAGGGAACCGGTCTTAGATTTAATTCCGATATGGAAGCAAGGGATATCAAGAAGTACTGCGTGCTGGGTTCTAGTGAAAAGAGACTTGTAGAACAGATTTTTCATAGAATGGATTTAAGTGCAAGGTCCTATCACAGGATGATCAAGGTAGCGAGGACAATAGCTGATCTTGATGGAAGCAGAGACATTTGTGAAAACCATATTACTGAGGCGGCGTGCTATAGAACAAGTACTTTTGAAAGGCATGGGTTATCAAATTGAATGATGAGATCAGATATAGGTACTGGCTGACAAATATAGCAGGCTTTGGCAAGGTTACAGCTAATAAACTTCTTGATGAATATGGAGATGCCAGGGGGATATGGGGAGCATCTGAAAATGCTCTGGAAAAGAGCCTTCCCAAGAAAAAAATGGAGGCACTTATAAATAGCAGAGAGAGATGGAATTTGATCGAAGAATTTGATAAGCTTGAAAACAAGGGAATACGCTTTATTCCTATGTGTCATCCTGATTTTCCAGATAAATTAAAAGAGATTCCGGATTCTCCCTTTGCAATATTTGTAAAAGGAAAGCTTCCTGATCCTGATAAACCTGCTGTAGCGATAATTGGAGCAAGAATGTGCAGTGATTATGGAAGATATATGGCGAGAGAGCTTGGACTATGCCTTGGGCAAAATGATATTCAGATAATCAGCGGCCTTGCATCAGGAATTGATGGTATAAGTCAGCAGGCGGCGCTTGATGCAAAAGGAAGTACGTTTGGCGTTCTTGGGTGCGGAGTAGATATTTGCTATCCTGCGCAGAATAAGAGAATTTATGATGCGCTTGAAAGCTCAACATATGATTCAGGGATTATTTCAGAATATCCACCGGGAACGGCTCCTAGAAAATCTCTTTTTCCACCAAGGAACAGACTTATAAGTGGTCTATCCGATGCGGTAATAGTTGTTGAAGCAAGAAAGAAAAGCGGAACCTTTATTACAGTTGATATGGCCCTTGAGCAGGGAAAAGAGGTATTTGCTATTCCTGGAAGAGTGACAGACAGATTAAGCGATGGGTGTAATTATCTGATAAAACAGGGTGCCGGAATCGTAGTATCACCAAGGGATATAGTCGAAAATTTTTATGGAATACAAGAAGACGATACAAAT
Organism: uncultured Butyrivibrio sp.; assembly: GCA_964549585.1. Taxonomy (GTDB): domain Bacteria; phylum Bacillota; class Clostridia; order Lachnospirales; family Lachnospiraceae; genus Butyrivibrio. The sequence goes on from CAZJWA010000012.1 coordinate 19,155, forward strand.
AAAGCAAGATCTCGTAAAGAAATAAAACAAGGAAATCTACCTCCTTTAGAGCAAATGATCATGAATCTTCTTGATGTAAATCCAATTTCATCTTCTCAAATTATTGATGGAGTCATTACACAAGATTCGTCACTTAAGGCATCTGACATCATGAGTACGCTGACAATACTTTGCATAAAAGGTATAGTTTTTCAAGAGGGTAACTATTACAGAAAAATTTTGTAAAATTTGTCACTTTATTGTAACAGAGTGTCTATAAAGTTGACGATTTATAGTGTATAATACTTAATGATACAGATGATAACTGAAAGGCAGTAACACTCAATGAATTTATATATTTATGTTTTTGATATATGCGCTATATATATACTGCTTCTTACCTGCGTGATGATGCTTGTCCGGAAATGGGTCACAACATTTCAGAATATAGCATTTATTCAGCTTGCCCTGGTTGTTTTTGGTACAGTAATAACTGAGCTTATTAGTACCTTAAATGAAATAGGGTACTTTAATGCACATCCGTCAAGGCAGAGTCTTATGATGTGGACATCTCTATATTATGTCTTTACACTTGCAACGGCTCTTTCATTTTACAGATTTATTCTTTCATTTCTGGATTTTAGCTTCTATAGAATAAAGCTTCATGGAGTAGATTATATACCCTTCTTAGTTTTGATAGCTTTCATTGGAGTAAATTACTTTCATCCGATATTTTTTGATTATGACATTTCGGGAACATATCATCGTGGCAAATTTCTGATAGTAGATTATGTGATTGTTATTTTTTATGCGGTATATGCGTTATCTCTTTTGATTAAGTATAAGAAATCACTCAAAGTAAAAAACAGAATGATTCTTCGATCAGTAGTTGTAATTGTGAGCCTTGGAGTTATCATTCAGGGAGTCTTTCCAAGGATGCTTGTTCAGTCATTTGGCATGACGATTAGCCTTATTCTTTCATATCTTACGATTCAGAGCCCTGATGAAATGGTAAATGAAGAAACAGGACTTCTAAATTATAAAGCCTTTAAATCTATGTGCAGACATGATATTAATTCGCAGAGAAAGTTTACTGTAATAAATGTGTGTGCTTTTCAGCTTGATAATTCAAAGCTGTCTTTAGGCTATGATCAGGCAAACAGAATAGTATGCCTGATGGCAGATTATCTCAAAAAGTATTCATCAAAAGCACAGATTTTTATTATTGATAAAAGAAATTTTGCAGTAATGATCAGAAAACCAGATATTAGGGAAATTGAAGAAATAGTATCTGATATTCGAGGACGTTTTTCAAAACCGTGGAGTATAAATGGAATGGATATAGTTGTGAAATACTATATCTGCGGCATTTCCTACCCTGAGCATTTTACAGATATGGAAGAGCTATATGAAAATATGGAAAATGCTGAGAGAATTGGCTCAACAGTAATGGTTGATATTATTGATGCAGGAAATACAAGCTTTAGAAAGCATCTAGAAACAAGGAAAAATTTCCATTTTGCTTATGATGCATGCTCGAAGGGAAGACTGGATATAAGATATCAGCCGCTTAAATGCTGCGATACAGATGATTTTATCTGGAAGGGTAAGAGAGTATATTTTGACGCAGTGGCATTTTTTAAGAATGACAGGGAAAGATGGGTTAACAGCAAGGATTATCAGATAAACGGATATAAAGACAGCAGAATCATGGTGATTGATGAAGATATCATTGATAAGACACTTGTTTTTTTGATAAGTCTTGATGCTCAGCTAAATAATCGTGTAAAGGCAGTTTTTCTTATTGAGCTTTCTGATAACGAGTTTATGAGAAATGATTTCTGCGAGAGAATGCAGGCACTTTTTAGATATTATGGTGTTATGTACGATAGAATAATTTTCAAAATCAGTGAAACTGTTTCGAGTAAAGCGTCAGAATATCATATCAAAAAGATTTCTGATATGACTCAGATGGGATTTAGATTTATAATTACAAATTTTGGAAATGGTTTTTCTGATCTTAACAGACTATCGGGGCTTGACGCAGTATGTGTAAGTCTTGATAGAAAGCTTGTGAGAAAGGCTTCTGAGAGTCAGAAAGCTGCTGAGATGCTTTCTGATATGATTGATATTCTTCATAAAGCAGATTTTTATGTTATAGCTGATGGTGTTGATACGCTTTGGCAAAATCAGATGGTCAAGAATATTCACGGTGATTTTTCTACCGGCAGAGTAATTGGAGAGTTTTTGGCCAAATATGAAGTTGTAAGTCTTTTTGGCAGATATGAATAGTTCATTTAATAACATTATGGCGGAGGATAATTGTGCCTATTGAAATTTGGTATGGTATCTGCGGGTTAATACTTACTGCAGTAGTTGCAGCAGTTCATTATCTTGAAAGCAGAATGCCTTTTTACAAGAATAGAATATTTGACTGCCTTATAGTAATATCATTTGTTTTAAATGTTTTGTATATGGCAGAAATTGCTGTCTTTTCCGGAACAGTGGGTACTTTCGGACTAGATAGAATTTTTCTTGACCATGTAATAGTTGGAATTGGAAGAGTAGTCATGTTTGCTATTCCAATTCTGTATCTTTTTTATGTTACTGATATTGTGAATGTTAAGTTTTCTTCAAAGCAGTATTTATTGGGAGTTGTAATACCCGCGGTACTATCAGCAGCTTTGACAATCTTTGTATATGCTTCAAGGTCACTTAGCTACTGGAATAAACAAAATAAGATAGAATTTACTCCGCTTGGACAGGCACTTTACCTTATCGCGTTTTTATATTTCTTTTTCATGATGATATATATATGTCTGAGATTTCTTCCAACGAGTGATAGAGAAAGAAAGCTTGAACTGATTTTTTATGTTGTTATTGAAATTATTGGAATGATCTTTTATATTTTCAAGGCTGCTGGAATTTGCAATTTTAATATGGCAATGAGTCTTCTTCTATGCGAATATATGCTTCAAAAGCCAAATGTCTATGCAGATTCTGTAAAGGGGATTTGGAATGAAAAGGCGTTTGAAATAACATTTTCAAACTTTATTCATGCAGAGAAAAAGTTTGAAATTATTGCAATGAAGATAGATGATGAAAAAATGTCCGAGGATAAATATGATGATGCCTTTCTTGAAAATCTTTGTATGGATTTTGGGCTTATTTTAAATAAGTATATTTCATCTCCCGGCTTATACAGAGCACAGAATAACAAGATAATTGCACTAATTTATGAAAACGAAATACCAAGAGTCTCTCAGATGCTTCTTGATCTTGAAGCAAAGCTTGGAAGCGGTATGAATAATCTAGCTTCAGGGAGCCGACTTGGAGTGAGATTTTGCAGTCTGGAATGCCCCAAAGAAGCAGAGTCTGCCGAGGAAGTTTTCTTAAAAATTGATGCGGCAGCAAGATATGCTATGGAAAATAATCTCACGGTTTGTAAGACTGCAAATATTGACGATTCTCTTGCAGATAGAAAGCAAAGGATAATCAGCATAGTTTCTAAAGCGGTTGAAAATGGACTTCTTGAAGTTTATTATCAGCCGATATTCGATGTTAAGAGTGGCAGATTTGTTTCGGCAGAAGCCCTTGTAAGACTTCATGACGGAGAGAATGGCTTTATTTCACCTGCAGAATTTATTCCTATTGCAGAGAGAAAAGGTGAAATTGGAGGAATTGATTCATTTGTACTTGATGAAGTATGCCGCATGCTAGAAGAAAGCGATGCTATATCAAATGGAATTAAGTTCATTGAAGTAAATATATCTGCTGTTGAATGTATACAAAGCAATTTATCAGAGAGAATTAGTGCTGTTATGGATAAACACAGTATCAGTCATGAATTTATTAATTTTGAAATAACAGAGACTGCTGCTGATAATTATTCTGATAATATGAATGAAAATATCATAAAGCTTGCAAGTCAGGCTTTTAAGCTTTCAATAGACGATTTTGGAACCGGTTATTCAAATATGCTGAGAATATTCAGTATGCCATTTGATATTTTTAAGCTTGATAAAACGCTTGTTACGGCAGCAGGAGAGAACGAGAAATCGAGAATGATTCTGGAAAAGGTCGTTCGAATGATCCGAAAGAGAGATTATGAGATAGTTGCTGAAGGAATTGAAAAAGAAGAAGAAGCGAACATGATCATTGCACTTGGATGTGATTATATTCAAGGCTTTTATTATGCAAAGCCAATGCCGGAGAGCGAATTTCTTAGATTTATTGGTGAGAGAAACTCATATTATAACAAAACACCAAAGTTCTAATTAAGACCTTGGTGATTGCAAAAGAAAGCGTAGTTGTGTATTATTACAGATGCGAATAGAGAGAAACTTACTTTATAATATTTAAAAAGGTGGAACATTATAATGGCTTTAATCAAGAAACCTGTCACAGGAATGAAAGATGTACTTCCTGCAGAGATGCAGCTTAGAGATTATGTTATCGGTGTAATAAAGGATACCTATGGTAAATTTGGTTTTACTTCTATAGAAACTCCATGCGTTGAGTCACTGGCAAACCTTAACTCAAAGCAGGGCGGAGATAACGAAAAGCTTATTTTCAAGATTATGAAAAGGGGAGAAAAGCTTAGACTTTCGGAAGCAAAGGAAGAAAATGACCTTACAGACAGCGGACTTCGCTATGATCTTACTGTTCCGCTTGTAAGATTTTATTCAAATCATATGAATGACCTTCCTTCTCCATTTAAAGCACTTCAGATGGGATATGTATGGAGAGCTGATAGACCTCAGAAGGGCAGATATCGTCAGTTCATGCAGTGCGACATAGATATTCTTGGAGAGCCTTCGAATCTTGCAGAAATAGAGCTTATTCTTGCTACAACTACAACGCTTGGAAAGCTTGGTTTTAAAGGCTTTCAGATTAGAATAAATGAGAGAAGAATCTTAAAGGCAATGGCTGCTTACAGCGGATTTCCTGAGGAAAGCTACGATTCAGTCTTTATTACTTTGGATAAGATGGATAAGATTGAACTATCCGGAGTTGAGCAGGAGCTTTTAGATAATGGTTTTAGCAGTGAGCAGGTTTCTAAATATCTTGATTTGTTTAAGGGACTTTCTGGAAAGAATGGTATTGACGGCCTTAAATTCCTTGCTGATACACTTGGAGATTTCTTTGATGATGAAATAAGGAATAATCTAGAGGAGATTATTACCAGTGTTGAAGCTACAAAGAATGCTGACTTTGAAATGGTATTTGATCCTACACTTGTACGTGGTATGAGCTATTATACAGGAACGATTTTTGAAGTTGCAATGCCTCAGTATGGCGGAAGCTGCGGCGGCGGCGGAAGATATGATAAGATGGTAGGAAAATTTACCGGTCAGGATACTCCTGCATGCGGATTTTCAATTGGCTTTGAACGTATCATAATGATAATGATGGATGAAGGCTTTACAATTCCGGGTGCTGCAGCAAAGACAGCTTTCCTTATTGAGAAGACTGTAAGCGGAGCTCGTCTTGGCGAAATCATTGCAAAGGCTCAGGAGATGAGAGGAGAAGGTAAACAGATTCTTCTTGTTAGAATGAACAAGAACAAGAAATTCCAGAAGGAAAAGCTCATGGAGCAGGGATATTCTGAATTTGAGGATTTTTATCAAAATCCATTAAACTAATTATAATGATAATATGTAATCTGTCATGTCAGCAGCCTTAAAGACTGCGGGCATTTCTTTTTGCAATTTATCTACCTTATCTAATGCGTTTTTGGAAACACAAACGGAGCAGGAATAATCTGCTATATATTCTGAAGATAGATATACCGGGTGAACCTTAGCAGTAATAGAACCGCTTTCAAAAATATCAATTGGAAGAATAGCGCTTTCCGAAGTAGGAATGCAGGAGAAAGAATTCAAGCTTTGCGACAGACCAAGACCTGTGTATTTTATATAGGCTTCTTTGGCTGTCCACATATCATAAAATGCATTTTCATAGGACGATGAAGAAATTTCATCATATGCAGCATTTGAAGCTATTTTAGATAGGACTTCATTATCTTTTTTGTCAAAAAATCTATTAGCAATCTTATGCGAATCAAGCTTCATATCATGCTTTTGAATATCTATTCCTACTGAAGGAGTGCTGCCATTTGACAGGGCACAGATAGCAAGACATCCGGAATGAGATATAGAAAAAGAAATATCTCTTCGCTTGTCAAAAAACGGTTTACCGTTCTCTTTATAGGATAAAAGTAGTTCATTCATATCAGATTCGTGGTTGTCCTGAAAGCTTTTTTGAAGTAAAAGAATGCCGGCAAGACTTCTGAAACGATCTTTTATACCTTTATGAGCCATTATATTATCATGAGTTTTTGGACCAAAATCTGAGATCTTGGAGATAAGCCTCTCAAAATGGTCCTTGCTGCCTGATTCATATTCTTGAATAAGTGCATTTATATTGCTATAGTAAATAATCATGTCTATATCATCCTTTGGAAATATACTATAATAATTACATCCGTAAATGCAAGGGGCATGAAAGAAAGCTTGTGTTTACGCCAGAAAGGCTTTTTATTTATGAACAAAATGGTAATAGATACAGTGATTTTTGATTTTGATGGAACTCTTTTGTACACACTAGAGGATTTGAAGACAAGCGTTAACTTCGCACTTGCCAAATATAATATGCCTCTTCGAACTCTTGATGAAGTTAGACGTTTTGTTGGAAATGGTGTTGAAAGGCTTATGGAGCTTTCCATTCCAGGAGGTAAAGAAAATCCATCATTTGCTGAGTGCTTTTCTGACTTTAAGGAGCATTATCTGATTCATTGTAATGATACTACAAAGCCCTATGATGGGGTAATGGATATGCTGAAGATACTCAAGGAAAAGGGTTACAAAACAGCAATTGTTTCTAATAAATATATGGATGCAACCAAAGAGCTTTCAAAGAAATATTATAATGATTTTATACAGGTCGCTATAGGAGAAATGGAAGGAATCAGGAAGAAACCGGCTCCCGATACAGTTCTCGAGGCAATAAAGGAGCTTAAAAGCGATAAAGCAAGATGCATCTATGTTGGAGATTCAGAGGTTGATGTAAAGACTGCAAGAAACTGTGATATTCCTTGTATTTCCTGTCTTTGGGGATTTAGAGGAAAGGATGAACTTATTCAAAACGGCGCTGATATTTTTGCAAATAAGCCACTAGATGTCGTAACTTATCTTGATGAAAATACGACTATAAATTAACACATAACTTCGCAGTTTGTTTCATTCGAAAGGTTAAGAGATAAATACTTCGTATTTATCTCTGCGAAGTTATAGAGAGCAAAACTTCGCAGTTTATTTCATTCGGGAGACTAAGAGATAAATACTTCGTATTTATCTCTGCGAAGTTATAGAGAGCAAAACTTCGCAGTTTGTTTCATTCGGGAGACTATGAGCATGAGAATATTGATTATTCAAATAATTATTTTGGTTATTCTTCTTTTTTTGTCAGCTTTTTTTTCATCAGCAGAGACGGCTCTTACAACCGTTAACAGAGTCAAAATAAAGGGACTTGCAGACGATGGTGATAAGAGAGCAGCACTTGTACTGAGAATTTGCGAGAATTACCAGAAAATGCTTTCAGCTGTTCTGATAGGGAATAATATAGTTAATTTGTCAGCGTCATCACTTGCAACGGTAATTGTGACAAAGGCATTTGGAAGCTATTTAATTGGTGTTGGAACGGGAGTACTTACGCTTCTTGTTCTTATTTTTGGTGAGCTTGTACCTAAAACAATTGCAACTGTTCACAGTGAAGAGATTTCCCTTAGCTATTCCAAGGTGCTTCTTTTTCTTATGAAAATCTTTACGCCACTTGTGTTTGTTATTAATGGACTTGCTGATTTTATTTTGAAGCTTTTTCACGTAGATAAAGATAATCGGTCTCAGATGACTGAGAACGAACTTAAGACATATGTGGATGTCAGTCATAAGGACGGCGTTATAGAAAGCGGAGAGAAGGAAATAATCTATAATGTTTTTGATTTTAGTGATGCTGTTGTCAAGGATGTAATGATACCAAGAATAGATATGTCCTGTGTAAGCTCTGATGCTACGTATGAAGAAGTTGAGAAGTGCTTTAAAGACGATATGTATACGAGAATTCCGGTTTATGAAGAAAATCAGGATAATATCATTGGAGTAATAAACATAAAAGATCTTCTTTTTGTAGATAAATCCAAAGATTTTAAAGTAAAGGATTATCTGCGCGATGCCTATTATACATATGAATACAAAAAGACGGCAGATCTTATGGTTGAGATGAGGCAAAATGCGTGGAATGTTGCGTTTGTTTTGGATGAATATGGTTCTACTGTTGGAATGATTACTCTTGAGGATCTTCTTGAGGAGATAGTCGGTGAGATTAGAGATGAGTATGACTCTGATGAAGAGGAGCTTATTAATGATCTTGGCGGAGGCAAGTATCTAATAGAAGCCAATATGAAGCTTGATGATGTTAATGATGTCCTTCATACAGATCTGTCATCCGAGGATTATGATACTGTGGGAGGAATTATGATAGAGAAGCTGGAGCGAATTCCATATAACCGCGAAATGGTCACACTTGATAATGGTATAACCCTATCTGCAAGAGGCGTTACAAGGCACAGAATACAAAAGGTTTTACTTACATTAAATGAAGATAAAGAGAATGAGCAAGCCGGGGATGATACGGCAAAGAACTAATTTGTTTCCAAAATTACTATTTATTTGCCCATAGAGGGCTTATACAAAAATCTCTTTTCCTTAGAGCCAAACTATGCTATACTATTAAAACGTATGAAATGTGGTGGATTGTCGCTGCATTTATGATAGAAACATTAGGAGGCAAATATATGAAGCACATTAAAACTCTTGCAACAAGAAACCTTAAGGAGTCAATGAAGAAGGGCGGATGCGGCGAGTGCCAGACATCATGTCAGTCAGCATGCAAGACTTCCTGCACAGTAGGAAATCAGAGCTGCGAACAGTTAAGCAAATAATCTATATCAAGTAACAGATCACAGGCAGCGATATGTTATCGCTGCCTGTTCTCTGTCGCATGACTTTTGTAAAAGCTTAACAATTGGAAGGATTTAGAAACATATTATGATTCATGAATATAAAAATAACGGCTACAATATTGTAATGGATGTCAACAGCGGCTCTGTTCATGTTGTAGATGAAATGGTTTACGATGTAGTACCTGCTGTTGAGACAGCACTTGTAAAAAGACTCGGAACAGCTGCCACAAAGGATACAGACAGCTCTGACGAAGAACTTAAAGCGGCAAGAGAAGTACTTTTGAATGAAATATTTGCTGATGTAATTTCTGATGAACATTTAAGCGGTAAAGGATACAAAGAAGCAGATGTAAGAGAGGCAATATCTGAGCTCTTAGAGCTTCGTGATAATGGAAGCCTTTATTCTGAGGATGTATTTGAACAGTATGTTGATTCTTTCAAGAACAGAGATACTGTTGTTAAGGCACTATGTCTTAATATTGCGCACGACTGTAATCTTAGGTGTAAGTACTGTTTTGCTGATGGCGGAGAATACCATGGCAGACGCGGTCTTATGAGCTTTGAAGTTGGAAAGGCAGCACTTGATTTTCTTGTAGAAAAGTCAGGCACAAGACATAATCTTGAGGTTGATTTCTTTGGCGGCGAGCCTCTTATGAATTGGGATGTTGTTAAGCAGCTTGTTGAGTATGGAAGAAGCATTGAGAAAGAGCATAACAAGAATTTCCGTTTTACAATTACGACAAACGGAACTCTTTTGACAGATGAAATCCTTGATTTTGTTAATAAAGAGATGGGTAACATCGTACTTAGTATAGATGGAAGAAAAGAAATTAATGATGCAATAAGACCAAAGGTTGGCGGTCAGGGCACATATGATGAGATAGTACCAAAGTTCCAGAAAGTTGCAGAGAGCAGACACCAGCTCAGATATTTCGTTAGAGGAACATATACTCACAACAATCTTGATTTTGCCAAGGATGTTAAGCATCTTGCTGATCTTGGCTTCAAGCAGATTTCAGTAGAGCCTGTAGTAGCAAGTCCTTCTGACTGGTATGCAATAAAGGAAGAAGATATTCCTACTCTTTTAGAGCAGTATGATGAGCTTGCAAAGCTTTATCTTGAGAGAAGAAAAGAAGGAAGAGGATTTAATTTCTTCCATTTCAATATTGATCTTGACGGCGGACCATGTGTAGCCAAGAGGCTTTCCGGATGCGGCTCAGGATGTGAATATCTTGGCGTCACACCATGGGGAGAGCTTTATCCATGTCATCAGTTTGTCGGAAATGAGAAATTTATAATGGGTAATGTTTTTGAGGGGATTACCCACCCGGAGATCCAGCAGATGTTCAGAGAAAGTAATGTATATACAAGACCTGAATGTCAGAACTGTTTTGCAAGATATTATTGCAGCGGCGGATGTTCGGCAAATGCTTATAACTTTAATGGTAACATCAATTCTGTATACAAGCAGGGATGTGACCTTCAAAGGAAGCGTATAGAATGCGCTATTATGATAAAAGCGGCACTGGCAGATGAGGAGTCAGAGAAAGCCGAATAATGGAGGGTGCTTTATGAAAAAGAAGCTAAAATCTATCCTTGCCCTGCTCGTAATCGTTATGATGCTTGGCGGACTTGGATACATTGCGTATCATGGTGTTGGAAGTGATAACTCAGGCTCAGTTCATAATATCAATCTTGGACTTGATCTTGCGGGTGGTGTCAGCATTACTTATGGCGTTGTTGGAGACGAAAATCCAAGTGCCGAAGATATGTCTGATACAATTTACAAACTTCAAAAGAGAGTTGAGCAGTACTCAACTGAAGCACAGGTTTATCAGGAAGGCACAAATCGTATCAGTATAGAAATACCTGGGGCTACTGATGCAAATGCTATTCTTGAAGAACTCGGACAGCCTGGAAACCTTTATTTTATCAGTCAAAAGGATAGTGATGGAAATGATAACTATACCTTTGGTACTCTTGATGATGGTTCATATGGATATGTTCTTAACAATAAGACAATAGATGATCTTAAAGCAGATGGTTCAATTGTTCTTGAAGGAACTGATGTTGATACTGCAACAGCAGGTTATCAGAATTCAGGGACCGCCGGAGCTTCAGAACCTGTAGTAGAGCTTACATTTACGTCAGACGGAGCTACGAAGTTTGGAGATGCTACTACAAAGGCTTATGCAGATGGCGAATCTATCGGTATCTATTATGATGGCAAATTTATAAGTGTTCCTAATGTACAGGCTGCTATTACAGATGGAAAGGCAGTTATTACAGGCGAATCTTCTTATGAAAGTGCTCAGAACCTTGCTTCCTCAATTCGAATCGGTGGTCTTAAGCTTCAGCTTGAAGAACTTCGTTCGAATGTTGTTGGAGCTCAGCTTGGATCAAATGCAATTCATACCAGTTTAATTGCAGCGATAGTTGGTTCAATACTTGTTGTTTTGTTCATGATCATCGTATTTAGACTTCTTGGACTTGCAGCTTCAATTGCACTTGCTTTCTACTGCTGCATAGAAGTTGTTCTTCTTTCAGCATTTGAAGTAACACTTACACTTCCTGGTATTGCAGGTATTGTTCTTTCTGTTGGTATGGCAGTAGATGCAAACGTTCTTGTCTTTTCAAGAATAAAAGAAGAAATTGCAGCTGGCAAAGAAGTAAAGCTTGCAATGAAGAATGGTTATCAGAAGGCTTTATCAGCAATCCTTGATGGAAATATTACAACACTTATTGCAGCACTTGTTCTTGGACTTAGAGGAACCGGTTCTGTAAAGGGATTTGCGCAGACACTTGCTCTTGGTATCATCGTTTCTATGATCACAGCACTTTTTGTAACAAGGGCTATTTCAAGCACCTTCTACTCAATTGGTCTAAAGAACGAGAAGCTTTATGGCAAGGCTAAGTCTCCTAAGATAGTAAAGCTTGTATCAAAGAGAAAAATCTGGTATACAATTTCATGCGTTATCATTGCAGCTTCATTTATCGTTATGGGTGTTAATAAGGCGCAGGGCAATGGATTTATGAATTACAGTCTTGACTTTGTTGGCGGTACATCGACGACAGTAACATTTAATGAGAACTGGACAACTGCTGATGTAGATAATGAAATTGTGCCAAAGATAAAAGATATCACAGGAGTTTCATCAGTTCAGGTTCAGACTGTTCGTGATTCAAATGATGTAGTGTTTAAGACAACTACACTTGATGTTACAACCAGAGAGAATCTTGATAAGATGTTTGAAGAGGATTACTCAGTTCCTGCCGAGAATATTACAGCTGAAACTATCAGCTCAACGATAAGCAGTGAGATGTCAGCTGATGCAGTATGGGCAATGGTAATTGCACTTGCACTTATGCTTATCTACATTTGGTTTAGATTTAGTGATGTCAAGTTTGGCGCGAGCGCAATCATAGCACTTGCACATGATGCACTTATAGTTATAGCCTGTTACGCATTCTGCAGAATTGAGGTTGGCGGAACATTTATCGCTGTTGTTCTTACAATCATTGGATATTCAATAAATGATACAATTGTTACCTTTGATAGAATCAGAGAGAATCAGCATAATGTTAATTCTGATGAAGAAAGAGCAGCACTTGTTGATAAGAGTATTTCACAGACACTTACGAGAAGTTTGTTTACGTCACTGACAACATTTTTCATGGTACTTTGTTTGTATATATTTGGTGTTGCAGATATCAGAGCTTTCTCACTGCCTCTTATGGGTGGTGTAATAAGCGGAACATATTCTTCAATATTCATTGCCTCACCTTTGTGGTATGATTTTAAGAGAAACCGTAAAGCAAAGGCTATTGCCAAGAAAAAGAACTGATAATTACTTTGTATTTCAGATCCGAAAGCTTTGTAGATTCTATGAAGCTTTCGGTTTTTTTATTTAATTTAATGTAAGGAAATAAACCTATGTCAAAATGGATGATTGCGGCTAAGCGAGCTGATTTTGCTTCTATAGCCGATAAATTTAATATTAGCCAAATAGTAGCAAGACTTATCAGAAATAGAGATGTTATTACTGATGAGGAGATTGATGCATATATTAACTGCGGTAGGGCACAGCTTCATGATCCATTTCTTCTTCCGGATATGGATAAGTCAGCAGAACTTTTATTACGTAAAGTTGAAGGCGGAAAGAAAATTCGCATTATAGGCGATTATGACGTAGATGGTATATGCTCGACATATATTCTTGTAAAGGCACTGCAGATTCTTGGAGCCGATGTTTCTTATGGTCTTCCGGATAGAATTATTGACGGCTATGGGCTTAATGAAAGATTGGTGCAGGAAGCTTATAGAGACGAAATAGATACCATCATTACCTGTGATAATGGTATTGCAGCCTATAAAGAAATTAAACAGGCCAAAGGGTATGGAATGACAGTTATTGTGACTGATCATCACGAGGTACCATTTGAGAAGACTTGTACTGATAATGATATAGATGGCGATTCTCAAAATGTGAATTTACCTACAGGGAAAGAAATTCTTCCGCCTGCAGATACAGTTATTGACCCTAAAAGAAAAGAAAGCAGATATCCATTTCGTGAAATCTGCGGAGCAGTGGTTGCTTATAAGCTTATCTGCGCACTTAAGTGCAAAAGGCAAATCCAAGCAGAAATGGATGATAGCAATATAGATAGTGCTCAAAATAAACTAAATGAAGCTATTTCCAGAGAGTTTATGGAGGCATCGGCACTTGCCACCGTTTGCGATGTAATGCCGCTAAAGGACGAGAATAGGTCTATTGTTAAGCAGGGAATGGAACAAATGAGAAATTCGTCTATTCCAGGTCTTTCTGCGCTCCTTAGCGTAAACGGAATAGAAGGTCAGGATATTTCGTGTTTTCATCTTGGCTTTGTACTTGGGCCTTGCCTTAATGCCACGGGGCGCCTTGACAGCGCAAAGCGAGGGCTAGAGCTTCTTTTGTCAGACAAAAGAGATAAAGCCGCAATAATGGCAGGTGATTTGAAGGTACTTAATGATAGCCGTAAGGCAATGACAAAGGAAGGCATAGATAAGGCTTCAGCACTCGTTGAAGACAAGCTTTATGAAGAAAGTAAAGAACATGAATATCCTGCGCAGTACTATGATGGATATTCGTCAGAACTTCCCAAAGTTATAGTGTGTTTTGTTCCAGATCTCCATGAATCTATTGCAGGAATAATTGCCGGAAGACTTCGTGAGAAATATGAAAGACCGGTAATAGTACTTACGAAGTCAGAAGATGGAGTAAAAGGCTCTGGAAGATCTATAGAAAGCTATGATATGTTTAAAGAGCTTTCAAATTGCAAAGAGCTTTTTACCAAATTTGGCGGACATAGTATGGCTGCAGGGCTCTCTATGGACAGTGAAGACAAAGTTAAACTACTTGAATTAAAGCTGAACGAAAGCTGTATTCTAAAAGATATTGATTTCGAAGAAATAGTTCATATAGATATGGAGCTTCCGCCCTATGTTATATCCAAAGAGCTGGTGAAGAGCTTTTCACTACTAGAACCATTTGGAAATGGCAATAATAAACCAGTTTTTGCTGCGAGAAACATTGTGATTAAGTCAGGAAGAATTCTTGGCAAGAACCAAAATGTTATGAAGCTTTGTGCCTATGAAGAAAGCAGAGCGGATAATACTTTTGATATCATTTATTTTGGGAATATTCCGAAATTTTCAGATTTTCTGAACGCAAAATATGGGGAAGAGACATTTAAAAACATATTTGGCACTTTTTCCGATAGATATGGCAATATGGGTTATGTATCAGACAGCGATTCGCGTATTAAAATAAATATATGTTATTATCCTGATATCAATTCATATAAGGGACGTGAAAGTATTCAGCTTGTCATGACTGATTTTTGCTGATAAGTGTATTTGCAGGGTGCAAAAGCTTTATCCTTTTTATTTAAGAAAACAAAAAGGCACCTGCTTTCGCAGCTGCCTTTTCGTTTTCTTATGAGGGGGAGATAGTGAGTTCATCAACTATCTTGTTTAATAATATAAAGCTCAAATGTGTTTAATTTGTGTTCAAAAATTAAAAAAAGAATGAAGCAGAACATAACAAAGTATAAAGCAAACAAATATAGATATTGTAATATTCATATTTTAGAAGCAGCTTTTAGAATGAAAGGCAGGGTAATGTGATGAAATTAGTAGATTTATTAGATAAGCTGGAGTATACAGCTACGATTGGCGAAAAGGAAGAGGCAGGTGCTTCATTAATTGCTTCTACAAAGATAAGTGAAGTTGTAAATGATTCACGTAAAATTTCTAAAGGATGCCTTTTCTTGTGCATAAAGGGTCAGAATTTTGATGGACATGATGCAGCGGCAGAAGCAGCAAGAATTGGTGCGGCAGCAATTGTTACACAGTCTCCTGTAAATATTCCTGATGATTCTGACATGATAGTTATTCATGTTGAAAATACAAGATATGCTATGGCTTTTATTTCGGCCGCATATTTCGGACATCCGGCAGAGAAGCTTAAAACAATTGGTATAACGGGTACAAAGGGAAAGACTACTACTACGTACCTTATTAAGAGCATGCTTGAAAATGCAGGCCACAAGGTAGGACTTATTGGAACGATAGAAGCTATAATTGGAGATAAGCATATTCCATCTGAGAATACTACACCTGAATCCTTCATACTTCAGAAGTATTTAAAAAGTATGGTAGATGAAGGCTGTGACTGCGTAGTAATGGAGGTTTCATCACAGGCACTTATGCTTCATAGATCTCAGGGATTTATATTTGATATAGGAATTTTTACAAATATCGAGCCTGATCATATTGGAACGGGAGAGCACAAGGACTTTGATGAATATCTTCACTGCAAAGGACTTTTATTTAAACAATGCAAGGTTGGAATAGCAAATGCTGATGACGAGCATTTAACAGAGCTTATGAAGGGGCACACCTGTAAGCTTGTTACCTATGGATTTAGCAAAAAAGCTGATATTGCAGCGCTAAATGTTGCATATATCCATAAACCAGGCGAGCTTGGAGTCTTTTTTGACACAAAGGGACTTATCAATATGCATGCCGAAATCTCAACTCCGGGCAAATTTAGCGTTTATAATGCACTTTGTGCAATTGCTGTTGGAAGTACACTTGGCTGTACAAATGATGAAATATCGGATGCTCTAAAAAAAGCAAAAGTAAAGGGCAGAATTGAGATGGTAAAGGTTTCTGATGACTTTACACTTATGATTGACTATGCACATAATGCTATGGCACTTAAGAGCATTTTATCAACTCTTCGTGATTATCATCCGGCAAGACTCGTATGCGTGTTTGGATGTGGAGGAAACCGTTCAAAGCTTCGCCGATATGAAATGGGAGAAGTTAGTGGCAAAATGGCTGATTTCACAATTATTACTTCTGACAATCCAAGATTTGAAGAGCCTCTTAATATTATTCATGATATTGAAATTGGAATGAAGAAGACGGACGCCGAGTATATAGAGATTCCCGATAGAAAAGAAGCTATAAGATATGCTATAGACCACGGCGAAAAAGGCGATATAATAGTACTAGCAGGAAAGGGACATGAAGATTACCAGGAAATAAAGGGTAAGAAGTATCCGATGGATGAACGTGTTATAATAGCACAGATCCTAAAGGAAAATGCAGAAAAAAGTTTATGAATGAAAGATATGCAGATATAATTATTGATATTTCACATGAAAAAGTTGACAGGCCTTTCCAGTATAAAATACCGGAAAGGCTTCTTTCACGTGTAGAGGTTGGAAGCTGTGTGGAAGTCCCATTTGGAAGAGGAAATACTCTTCGAAGCGGCTATGTTATAGGAATAGGAAACACAACTGATTATGACCCTTCAAAGATAAAAGAGATATGTGGAATCAAAACGGATAATCTTCCGGCTGAAGATATTTATATAAAGCTTGCAGCATGGATGAAGAATACATATGGCTCGACAATGATAGCGGCACTTGGCACTGTTATGCCATCAAATAAAAAACAGCAGCAGCTTAAGCACAAATATGTTACTTTGAGGCAGGATAAAAGGCAGGTACAGGAGCTTTTCTATGAATGCTGGAAGAAGAAACAGGTTGCAAAAGCAAGGCTTCTTGAAACACTGCTTAGTGAAGAAGAAAATGTTAGAATTCCATATTCGTTTATTACTGTAAAGCTTGGCGTTTCTGCTGCAACAATAAGGTCGATGGCAGAAAAAGGAATTATTAGTGTTACTGAAGAAGAATATTATCGTAATCCTGTAAAGCTTACTGCAGAGAATTTAGAAAAAGATAAAAAGATTCTATCAAAGCAGCAGGCGAATATTGTAAACACTGTTATTAGTGATTATGACAATGGCTCTAGGTACACCAGTCTTATTCACGGAATAACCGGAAGTGGCAAAACAGAGGTATATATCAGCCTTATTTCTGAAATGATAAAGCGAGGAAAGCAGGCGATAGTTCTTATTCCGGAAATAGCACTGACGTATCAGACTCTGATGAGATTTTACAGACACTTTGGTGATAGAGTTTCTGTTATGAATTCGACTCTTTCTGCGGGTGAGAAATATGATCAGTTTCAAAGAGCGAGAAATGGTGAAATAGATATTGTAATAGGACCTAGATCAGCTCTTTTTACTCCATTTCCTGATTTGGGAATAATTATTATAGATGAAGAGCATGAGGGAACCTATAAGAGTGAGAAGGTTCCAAGATATCATGCAAGAGAAACGGCAATTGAGCTTTCAAAGCTTGTTCCTGGTGGGGCAATGGTCGTTCTTGGAAGTGCGACTCCTTCTCTTGAATCCTATTATAAAGCTCAAAATGGAACCTATAAATTATTTGAAATGACAAAGAGGCTTACCGGAGGAAAACTTTCAGATGTTGAAGTGGTTGATCTTCGAGATGAGCTTAAAAGCGGAAACAGATCTATTTTTAGCAGAGCTTTGCAGGGCTATATGGCTGACAGACTTTCCAAGGGGCAACAGGCGATGCTCTTTATAAACAGAAGAGGACTTGCAGGCTTTGTTTCATGCAGGGCATGTGGACATGTTTTTAAATGCCCGCACTGCGACGTAGCACTTTCAGAGCATAGAGGCGGAAAGCTTGTTTGCCATTACTGCGGCTATGAAGAGCCGATTACGAGAATATGTCCGGAGTGCGGATCAAAGTATGTATCGGCATTTAAGGCAGGAACAGAGCAGATAGAAAATGAAGTGATAAAGTTTTTCCCTGAAGCAAGAATCCTTAGAATGGATGCCGATACCACCAGAAAGAAGGGCTCATATGATGCGATTCTTTCGGCTTTTTCAAATGGAGAGGCAGATATTCTTGTTGGAACGCAGATGATAGTAAAGGGACATGATTTTCCTAACTGTACGCTTGTTGGCGTACTTGCTGCGGACATGTCGCTCTATGCAAGCGATTACAGAGCCGGTGAGAGAACATTTCAGCTCTTGACGCAGGCTGCAGGAAGAGCCGGAAGGGGCGAACTTCCGGGAAATGTAGTTATCCAGACCTATCAGCCTGAAAATTACAGTATTATTGCAGCTTCAAAGCAGGACTATAAAGCATTTTATGAGGAAGAAATTGCGTACAGAGAGCTTTTGATGTATCCGCCTGCTGCTCATATGATGGCGATTCAGATTCTTTCTGATAATGAAGAAAAGGGTACTGCCTTTGCAAACAGGCTTAGGGCTTATATTGAAACGCCTCCTACTGCAGGCACAGTATTTATTGGACCTGCTCCGGCTAGTATATATAGGATAAGTGATGTTTTTCGCATGGTAATATATGTCAAACATTTGAACAATGACGTGCTTATTGATATAAAGAACCGGGCGGAGAAATATGTAGAGATACTTTCAAATGGAAATAATAAAGACAGTGTTTCGGGAATTAGTATTTCTTTTGACTTCGACCCGATGAACGGCTTTTAGAAAAACGCTGAACGTTTCCACTACAGGCAGACAAATTGACACTTTGGAGATTTGACAATAGAATGATATAGAATCAGGTTGATAATGAGTAATCTGTGAAAGGCATAGGTAAATTAAAAATGGCACTTAGAACTATCAGAGAATACGGCGATGAAGTACTTACAAAGAAATGCAAGGAGGTTAAGCTTCTTACTCCCGGCGTTAAGCTTTTGATAAATGATATGTTTGATACTATGTATGAGGCAAACGGAGTTGGACTTGCCGCACCACAGGTTGGAAATTTAAAAAGAATTGTAGTAATAGATACAACCGGTGAGGATCCTCACGTTCTTATTAACCCGGAAATTATTGAGACAAGCGGTGAGCAGACGGGCTATGAGGGCTGCCTTAGTCTTCCGGGTAAATCAGGGATTGTTACAAGACCAAATTACTGCAAGGTAAAGGCTTTTGATGAAAATATGAAACCTTATGTTCTTGAAGGAGAGGAGCTTCTCGCAAGAGCAATTTGCCACGAGGTTGATCACCTTAGCGGAATCATGTATGTCGAGAAGGTTGAAGGCGAGATTGTAAATAATGAAGACCTTCAGGCAATGAATGAAGAAGAGGAACCGGAAGAATGAGAATAATTTTTATGGGAACACCTGACTTTGCGGTAGGTGCCCTTAGTAAAATTGCAGCTTGTCCTGAGCATGAAGTAGTTCTTGTAGTTACGCAGCCTGACAGGCCAAAGGGACGAGGCAAGGAGCTTGCCTTTTCACCTGTGAAGGAGAAGGCTATCGAGCTTGGAATAGATGTGTTCCAGCCAGAAAAGATAAAGACTGAGGATTCAGTATCTTTCTTAAAGACATTTGAAGCTGACATATTTGTTGTAGCAGCTTTTGGACAGATGCTTTCCGCAGAGCTTTTAGATATGCCAAAGTATGGATGTATCAATATACATGCATCGCTTCTTCCGAGATTTCGCGGAGCTTCGCCGATTCAGGCAGCAGTTCTTGCAGGAGAAAAGGTTAGCGGCGTAACTATTCAGCAGATGGCACTTGGCTGTGATACAGGCGATATTATTTTGCAAAAAGAATTAGAGCTTTCAAAGGATGAAACAACAGGAACGCTTTTTGACAGATTAAGCATTCTTGGCTCTGATTTGATTATTGAGGCTCTTAAAAGAATCGAAGCAGGAGATATCAAACCGGTAAAGCAGGATGAATCACTTGCAACCGGAACGTCAAAGATATCCAAGAGCTATGGACATATCGACTGGTCTCAGAGCGCGGAACAAATTGACAGACTAATAAGAGGGATGAATCCGTGGCCATGTGCTTATTCTTTTCTCGAAAATAAAAAGAGCCTTAAAATATGGAAAGCAGAGCCTGTATTTGAAGCTTCTTCAAGTGAAAACGGCGTAGTGGATGAAACATCGAATGAAGCATTTTACGTGGCATGCGATGGCTCTAGAATGAAGATTCTCGAAGTTCAGCTTGAAGGAAAACGCAGAATGCCGGCAGCAGATTTTCTAAGAGGAAATGCTATTAAGACCGGAGATAAGCTTAATTAAGGAAAGCGGTGATTATTATGTATTATTATGGAATTGACCCAACATATATTCTTTGTATTATTGGAATGATACTTTGTATTGCAGCAAGTTCACATGTAAAAAGCACTTTTAAAAAGTTCTCACGTATCAGAAGCTATTGCGGCATGACAGGTGCTGAGGCAGCGTCAAAGATTCTATCGCAAAACGGTTTTTATGATGTTTCGGTAAATCACATAAAGGGTGATCTTACTGATCATTATGATCCAAGAACTCAGAGCGTTAATCTTTCAGACAGCGTTTATGGAAGTACTTCAATAGCTGCCATTGCTGTTGCAGCCCATGAGTGCGGTCACGTCGCTAAAAATCATACTGATTATGTACCGCTTAAGCTTCGTACAGCACTTGTTCCCGCTGCAAATATTGGCTCACAGATCGGACTTCCACTTGTAATTATTGGACTTATTTTTAGTTCGGGTTCATTTCTAATTACTCTTGGAATATGGATTTTTTCTCTTTCTGTTATTTTCCAGATAGTAACTCTTCCTGTAGAATTTAATGCTTCAAGTAGAGCACTTCAAACACTTGAAGAATATGGCATTTTTGGTGGCGATGAGAATTCATCGGCCAAAAAGGTACTTACTGCAGCAGCACTTACTTATGTTGCGGCAGCAGCTTCATCAGCTCTTCAGCTTCTTCGTCTGGTTCTTCTTAGCAACAGAAGAAGAGACTGAAAACGAGAATTACGCATGTCTACTGTAACAGGAAGGTATTATTAAAAGAATGATTAACGAACGTGAAATAATTCTTGATGTCCTTATGAAAATGGATGGAAAAGAGCCATACAGGAAAACGCTTCTTCGCGATACACTTGATAAAATCGATTATCTCGATGAACAAAAAAAGGCATTCATTAAGCGCGTTGTGGAAGGCACAACTGAAAGACGTATTACTCTTGACTACTGTATTGGACAGTTTGCATCTCTCCCTGTTTCAAAGCAAAAGCCCTTAATCAGGAGCCTTCTTCGAATGAGTACCTATCAGATTCTCTTCATGGATGCTGTTCCTGACAGCGCAGCGGTAAATGAAGCTGTAAAGCTTGCACAGCAAAGAAAATTTGGTTCACTCAAGGGCTTCGTTAACGGAACACTTAGAAATATTTCAAGAAATAAAACTGATTTAAAGTTATACCCAGAGCTTAAACATGGAAAGAATGAATCAGAATATCTGTCCATACGTTATTCAGTACCTGATTTTTTATGCAAAATGTGGATCAAAATGTATGGATTTGAAGATACTGAGGAACTACTAAAGGCATTTCTTTTGGTAAGACCGGTAATTATCAGAATGGATGAGAGACTTTCGGCAAAAGAGATATCGGATCTGGTTTCACAGATGCAAAGCGGCGGCACTGATTCTTTTGACATAAAGGAAAGTACGCTGCTTCCATACGCATATCTTCTTGAAAATTCTGATAATGTTAGATTCCTTCCAGGCTATGAGGAAGGTATGTGGATGGTTCAGGATTTAAGTTCGATGCTTGTAACGGAAATTGCCGGAATAAAGAAGGGCGATACGGTTATAGATGTTTGCAGTGCTCCTGGCGGAAAGAGCCTTCATGCAGCTGCAAAGCTTGGAGGCACAGGCAAGGTTATTTCAAGAGACCTTACAGAGAATAAATGCGAGCTGATTCGTGACAACTGTGAGAGAATGAACGCATCGAATGTCGAGGTAGAAGCTTTTGATGCTACAAAGCATGACGAGACTCTTGAGAGTAAAGCAGATGTTCTCTACTGCGACCTTCCATGCTCTGGTCTTGGAATTATAGGCAGAAAGAATGATATCAGGTATTCTGTAAGTAAAGATGGACTTAAAGATTTATGTCTTTTGCAAAAAGAGATAATAAAGGCAGTCTGGGACTACGTAAAACCAGGTGGAACTTTGATGTACAGTACATGTACCATCAATAAATTTGAAAATGAAGACATGGTAAAGTGGATAACTGACAATTTTCCATTTGAAACTGTTTCAATTGATACAGATTGTATGCCAGGAATAATTAGAGAAGAAAAGAGAGAATCTTTAAAAAAAGGATACATACAGCTTCTTCCACAGGAATTTGGAACAGATGGCTTTTTCATGGCAAAGTTTGTTAGAAAGAATAGTAAAGAATGATAACTAAAGAAGATTTTGAAACTAAAGAAGACATTAAATCACTTTCTCTTGATGAACTTGGCGATGCCATAAAAGAAATGGGAGAGCCCGCTTTTCGAGCCAAACAGATTTATGGCTGGCTACATATAAAGCTTGTAAGAGATTTTGATGAAATGGTAAATGTTCCTGCAAAGCTAAGAGAAAAGCTTTCTGAAAGATTCTTTTTGACATCCCTAAGTGAAGTAATGGTGCAGGAATCAAAGATTGATTCTACGAAGAAATATCTTTTTGGCCTTGCTGATGGAAACGTCATCGAAAGCGTTTTTATGAAATACCGGTTTGGAAACAGTGTTTGTATTTCCTCTCAGGTTGGCTGCAGAATGGGATGCAAATTCTGTGCTTCAACTATTGATGGACTTGCGAGAAATCTTTTACCATCAGAAATGCTTGACCAGGTTTATATGATGACAAGACTATCAGGCGAGAAGGTTTCAAGAATTGTTATCATGGGAAGCGGAGAGCCGCTTGATAATTATGACAACACAGTAAAATTCATCAGACTTATTTCAGATGAAAACGGTCTTAATATTGGTCAGAGGAATCTTACATTAAGTACATGTGGAATAGTTCCAAAGATTTATGAGCTTTCTGAGAATCATTTCCAGTTTAATCTTGCGATTTCTCTTCATGCATCAACCAATGAGAAGAGAAAAGAACTGATGCCCATAGCACTGCAATATGAGCTTAGTGACGTCCTTGATGCCTGTAAGGATTATTATGAAAAGACAGGAAGACAGCTGACATTTGAGTACGCGCTCGTTGGCGGAGTAAATGATACTGATGAAGATGCTGCTGAACTTACCAGGCTTCTTTACGGCTTTAACTGCGTAGTAAATCTTATTCCGGTTAATCCGATAAAAGAGCGTTCTTTCGTACAGGCAGAGCGCGGGAGAGTCCTTGCGTTCAAAAATAAGCTTGAAAAAAGCCGAATAAATGTTACTATAAGAAGAGAAATGGGCAGGGATATTGACGGCGCTTGTGGGCAACTTCGTCGAAGGCATCTTAGCGAATAGTTGATGTTACATGGCCTTTTTTGTGTGTTTATATTTTGTTATGCAATAATAATCCGGAGGCTTTTTGTTTGCTGAAGACATTTTACATTACCGATATCGGTAAAATGAGACAACTTAATCAAGATTATATTTTCTCAAGTGAAGGGAAGGTAGGAAACCTGTCCAATGTTTTTATTGTCGCTGATGGTATGGGCGGACATAATGCAGGAGATTACGCTTCTCATTTTGCTGTTGATACGATAGTTGGCGAGATTGAGAATTCTTTTGAAAATAATCCAGTCAAGATATTTGATAATGCAATAAAGATAGCAAATCGAAAGCTTATTGAGAAGGCAGGAGAGGACCCAAAGATGTTTGGAATGGGTACTACTCTTGTTGCAGCTACTATTATGGGGAGGTATCTCCAGGTTGCAAATGTTGGTGATTCAAGACTTTATGTTGTAAATGATAGCGGCATAAAGCAGATAACCAGAGACCATTCACTTGTCGAGGAAATGGTCAGAATGGGTGGAATCGACAGAGAAACTGCAATTGCATCTCTTGATAAGAATATAATAACTCGTGCTGTAGGCGCTACTGATACAGTAGACGTCGACTTCTTTCAGGTAGAGCTTGAACCGGCTGATATAGTTCTTATGTGTACTGACGGACTGACCAATATGGCTTCAAATGATGACATTTTCCGAATTGTCCATGAGGAGTCGGATTTGGTTACGAAGGCACAAAAGCTGGTGCAGGCGGCCAACAATAACGGCGGTAAGGATAATATTTCTGTAATTCTTATTGAACCATTTGCTGACAGCACTCGTCTGACGGAGGACTAAATGATTAAAATTGGTATGATTATCGGCGAACGATATGAAATTCAAGGTAAAATCGGAACGGGCGGAATGTCCGATGTATATAGAGCATTAGATCACAAACTGAACAGACCTGTTGCAGTAAAGGTACTTAAGCAGGAGTTTAGTGAGAATGAGAATTTTGTTCAGAAATTCAGAACAGAGGCTCAGGCAGCTGCCGGACTTATGCACCCAAATATTGTAAATGTTTATGATGTTGGTAATGAAAGAGGCATTTATTATATTGTAATGGAGCTGGTTGATGGAATTACTTTAAAGAAATATATCGAGAAGAAATCCAGGCTTACCGTAAAAGAGGCAGTCAGCATTGCAATTCAGGTTGCGATGGGACTTGAGGCTGCTCATAATAATGGAATTATTCACAGAGATATTAAACCTCAGAATATCATTATTTCCAAAGATGGTAAGGTCAAGGTTACAGATTTTGGTATTGCAAAGGCTGCTTCGAGCAATACGATTACATCAAATGTAATGGGTTCTGTACATTATACGTCTCCTGAGCAGGCAAGAGGAGGCTATAGCGACGCAAAGAGTGATATTTATTCTCTTGGTGTTACAATTTTTGAGATGTTGACGGGAAGAGTACCTTTTAATGGGGATACGACCGTTGCCATTGCTATTAAGCATATTCAGGAGCCACTTCCAAGTCCTAAGGAATTTGCGCCGGATATCCCGATAAGTGTTGAGAAGATAGTTCTTAAGTGCTGCCAGAAGAGCCCGGACAGACGTTATCAAAATGCTGATGAGCTCATTACAGACCTTAAGAAATCACTTATCACTCCTGATAAGGATTTTGTCAGAATAATTAATCCTGATGAAGAGGGCGTAACTAGAATAGCAGATGAACAGGAAGAAAACGCTATTCATAATGCAAGCAGAAATGCAGGATCTACAACTGAGCAGATGCGTCTTCGTGAAGAAGAAAAGTATAGAAATGATAACGATTATCCAAGTGATGACTATGATTACGAGGATGATTATGTTCATAAGAGCTCTTCAAATTCAAAGAAGAAGACCAAAAAGAAAAATAATAAGAACTATATAGAGGAAGAAGAAAATACCAAAATGGAAAAGATAACAGTTGGGCTGGCTATTGCAGCTGCAGTTGTTATTGGAGCTATTGTAATATACATAATAGGAACTGGAATAGGAATTTTTGGAAACTCATCTTCTTCAGATGCTTCGTCGATTTCATCTGATGCATCATCAGGTGATGATACATCCGGTATTCAGGTTATTAACGTAGTAGGACTTTCATATGCAGAAGCAGTTTCAAACCTTAATGCAAAAGGATTTGATGTTAAGAAGGTGGATGATACAGCTAATACTGAAGCAAAGAATACGGTAGTGGCACAATCGCCTGAAAGCGGTACAGCTGCAAAGAGCGGAACAGTAGTGACACTTACTGTTAGTACTGGTGAAAATGCTTCATCAGATAGCTCTTCAAGTGCTGATTCTGCTAATATGGTGACAGTTCCCAACGTTGTTGGTAAGGATGAAGAAACTGCAACCGTTATGCTTCTTGAGGCAGGACTTAAGGTTGGCTCAGTGTCTGAAGTTACAAATGAAGATACTTCACTTACCGGACTTATCTGTAATCAGAAACCTGCAGCTAATACTTCTGCAGAGAAGAATTCATATGTAAGTCTAGAACTTAGTACAGGAGCAGCTGCGGCAGCTACATATAGCTATTCCGCAAACATTGAAGCACCTACAGCAGCGGAGGATAGTGTATATACTTCCGGCGTCAGTGTTCAGGTAAGCCTTATTACTTCTGATGGGACACAGCTTCTTAATACTACAACAACCTCTTTTCCTATAACGGTTAACTATACCGGGATATCATCTCCTACAGGAGTATTGACTTTTGTATATGCAGTTACGACTCCTACAGTTACAGATCCTACAACCGGAGCAGTTTCCGGAGGAACTACCGAGACGCATACGGTAACTAGAGCAATTACGTTTACACAGGACTGATACATGAAGGGTAAGATTGTAAAAGGAATTGCAGGAGCTTATTACATTTCTGCTGAGAATGGTTCATTATATGAATGCTTTGCAAGAGGAATATTTCGAAGCAGGGGGATTAAACCCTTAGTTGGCGATAATGTTTCTTTTGATGTAATAGACGAGGAAAATAAAAAGGGCAACGTTATTGAAATTCTTGAGCGTAAAAGCGTTCTTATTCGTCCACCTGTGGCAAATGTTGACCAGGCGATGATTTTATTTGCAATTACCTATCCTAATCCAAGTTATAATCTTCTTGATAGATTTCTTATCATGATGAGACAGCAAAAGCTTCCGGTTATAATTTGCTTTAATAAAAGTGATATTGCATCTAAAGAGCAGCAGGAAGAACTTTCACATGCTTATGAAAACTGTGGATATAGCGTTTTGTTCATTAGTGTTAATGATAATAGCGGAATAGATGAGATAAGAAACGCTCTGCGCGGTAAGACTACTGTTATTGCCGGACCAAGTGGAGTAGGCAAAAGCTCTCTGATAAATCTCCTTCATCCAAAGGCAGAAATGGAGACGGGTGAACTTAGCCGCAAAATCGCAAGAGGAAAGAATACTACAAGGCACTCGGAGCTTTTTAAAGTTTCAGATGAGAATATCGATACATTTATTATGGATACTCCGGGCTTTACATCTCTATATCTTAAAAATGTTACGCTTCAGGAGCTTCCTTTGTTTTATCCGGAATTTGATGAATATGAGTTTGGTTGCAGGTTTAGAGGATGTGCTCATATTTCAGAACCGGACTGCGCAGTCAAAAAAGCTGTTATTGATGGGAAGATACCGAAAGTCCGATATGATAATTATGTAAGCCTTTATGAAGATATAAAAAATCAAAAGCCTATATATAACATGAAAAAAAGATGATTTCTAAATGGATTATGGTGATATAATTATCACTATAGTCATGAAAATTTATAAATAATTCTGCACTGCAAATTAAGAACATAGAGTTAATTGGCTTGTTTTTCAACTTGGAAAAATGATGGTTTTTTGAGGACTTTTTATGATAAAAAAATTCGAAAAAATCGTGAAGCGAATACTTGGTTTGAGTTTGGTGCTGATCGCCACTTTAGTGACAACGCAGCCATGTTTTGCAAGTGAAGTAAATTCTGAAGATTTAAATTCCACTATTAGTTTTACAAGTAAAGAGCAGGAGTATATTGACAGCCACAAGGATGACCCACTTGTAGTAGCAATTTCTACAGATATGACTCCGGTCGAATATTATGATGAAGAAACTTCGAACTATGCGGGATTTACCGTAGAACTTTATGATCTTGTCGGTAAGATGACAGGCCTAAAGTTTAAGTATGTTGCTCGAGGGAGCGTCGAAGAAACCAGACAGGCAATATCAAATGGTTCGCTGCAGATGGTCGGATCATTGGCTAATAATGAAAATGTTGCGAGTGCTTTGGGAGTTATTCCAAGCAATCCATATTATTCAAATACAATTTCCCTTGTCAGTAAGAATACATGGTCAGGAGTGGGTGATCCCAGCGATACAGTCGCAGTAAAATCCGGATATCCTGTCTTTGAAAATACAGCAAAAAGTCTTGGTTATAGTAACTTTGTTGAATATGATAGTTTTGAAGACTGCGTTGAGGCTGTAAATAATGGAAAGGCAGATATTACCTTAATTTCAACAACAGGCGAAAATGTTCTTTTAGGGCATTCTTATTATTCTAAACTTACAACAATACTATTATCTCAGACTGAAAACGAATATTCTATGGGTATTGCTGATAATAAGGATGCTACAGTCCTTCTTTCAATCATAAATAAAACCCTTGCAGCTATTCCTCAGGAACAGATTATGCAGATGCGCCTTCAAAACATACTTGGCGTAAAAGCAAAACAAGACATAAGAGATGTTCTTTCTGATAATGGTTATTTAATTATTTCCTGTATTCTATTAGTAATAATCATCACGATCGTTGCTCTTTCTTATAGAATAAGACAAAGACGCAGAATCAGTGATCTTTTGAATGTAAAGAATCAGGAACTTAATCAGATTATTGCTGAAAAAGATGAAGCTCTTATTACTGCAGCAAAAGCCAGTTCTGCCAAATCGGATTTCCTTGCACGGATGAGCCATGATATACGAACTCCCTTAAATGCGGTTATCGGATTTACGGAACTTGCATTAGATGAGCCGGACGTTCCGTTATCTGTAACTGGTTATTTGTCCAAGATAAGTTATTCAGGAAAGTATCTGCTTAGCCTTATAAACGATATTCTTGATATGTCCAAGATTGATAATGGAAATATGGAGCTTAACGAGAAGAATATTGATGGGTATAAGATGCTTACGTCAATAGCTGATATATTTCGCTTGCAGGCAAAAGAAAAAAATATTGAACTAATCACTGATTTTAGTGTAGGACCTAGCCGATGGCTTTATATTGATGAACTTAGAACAAGACAGATTTATTCAAATCTTTTTTCTAATGCAATTAAGTTTTCTCCAAGTGGATCAATCATTACCTGGACTATGAAAGAGGTTACTGCTAACGAAAACAGCGTTTCTGTTATTAGTACGGTTTCAGATCAGGGCTGCGGTATGACTGAAGAATTTATGAAGAAAATGTTTGAGCCTTTTGAACAGGCCAAACCAGATGATTCTTCTATCGGCACAGGACTTGGACTTTCTATAGTAAAGAACCTTGTGGATCTTATGGGAGGCAAAATATCGGTAGAAAGTAAAATTGGAAAGGGCACTACATTTACTATTGAGATGGAGTTTAAGTTTGGTAAGGAATGCGATGAAGAGCAGGCTAGTGAGAAGCAGTCGATAGTTTCTCTTAAGGGCAGGAAGATTCTTCTTTGCGAAGATAATCAGATAAATATTCTTTTGGCAACTAAGCTTTTGGAAAAAAGAGGTTGTATTATTGATGTGGCCGAAAATGGCAGCATTTGCGTCGATAAATTTAATGCTTCTAAATCCGGAACTTATGATGCAATTCTTATGGATATTATGATGCCTGTAATGGATGGATATGAGGCAACAAAGACAATTCGGAGCATATATAGAGAAGATGCAAAAGAAATTTGTATTATAGCCATGAGTGCAAATGCTTATGAAGATGACATTAAGAAAAGCTTAGAATGTGGAATGAATGCACACATAAGTAAGCCGATTGATCCAAAGAATCTATACGAAACACTTAGTACTCAAATTGGTTTGAGATTTCAGAAAAATTCATAGAGCATATTTATAGATTTGCAAAGTTTGGAAGTTTATAGGCTTTAGACACCCTGATTGAGAAAAATTGATTGTTGTGGTATCATTATTTTCGTTTATGACATAGCTTTTTACTTGCAGCTTTTTATTTGCGCAGACAATGATAAAACTACGCAAAATATTTATAAAACAGGTCGAAATGACCGGAAAATCAAGGAGAAATAGAACAATGCAGCTTGGACTTGTTGGACTTCCAAATGTTGGAAAGAGCACACTTTTTAATTCACTTACAAAGGCAGGAGCGGAGGCAGCAAACTATCCGTTTTGCACAATAGATCCTAATGTCGGAATAGTAG
The DNA here is from genome assembly GCA_964549585.1 of uncultured Butyrivibrio sp. Taxonomy (GTDB): domain Bacteria; phylum Bacillota; class Clostridia; order Lachnospirales; family Lachnospiraceae; genus Butyrivibrio. Next base: position 49,274 of record CAZJWA010000012.1, read on the forward strand.
CAGTTCCGGACGAAAGACTTGAGAAGCTGGGTAAGCTTTATACTTCCAAGAAGGTTACTCCTGCAACAATAGAATTTGTTGATATAGCAGGACTTGTAAAAGGAGCATCAAAAGGTGAAGGACTTGGAAATCAGTTTCTTAGTAATATTAGAGAAGTTGATGCAATAGTACACGTTGTAAGATGCTTTAACGATGATAATGTAATTCATGTTGACGGAACTATTGACCCGGTTCGTGATATAGAGACAATAAACCTTGAACTTATCTTTGCTGACCTGGAAGTTCTTGACAGACGTATCGCCAAGGTTACAAAGACAGCACGTATGGATAAGACGGCTGCTAAAGAGCTTGAACTTCTTAAGAAAATCAAGGCTATTCTTGAAGATGGAAAAATGGCTTCAGCATATGAAACGGAAGATGAAGATGAGCTAAAGCTTCTTAAAGAAGCAAATCTTCTTACTTCAAAGCCTGTTATTTTTGCTGCAAATGTTAAGGATGATGATCTTGCAGATGATGGAGCATCAAATGAATATGTCGGAAAGGTTCGTGCATGGGCAGCAGATAATAACTGTGAAGTGTTTGTAATAAGCGCTCAGATCGAGGAAGAAATATCAGAGCTTGAGGAAGATGAAAAGGCAGAGTTTCTTGAAAGCCTTGGACTTACAAAGTCAGGCCTTGAAAAGCTGATTGAGGCAAGCTACAGAACACTTGGACTTATGAGCTTTCTTACTGCAGGAGAGGACGAATGCAGAGCCTGGACAATAAAGATTGGAACGAAGGCACCGCAGGCAGCAGGAAAAATACATACTGATTTTGAAAGAGGCTTTATTAAGGCTGAAGTTATTAATTATGCAGATCTTCTTAGAGAAGGTTCTCTTAGCACAGCCAAGGAGAAGGGCATTGTCAGAATGGAAGGAAAGGAATATGTTGTCAAGGACGGCGATGTTATTCTTTTTAGATTTAATGTCTGATAATGAGATTTAAAATACAGTTTCGAAATGAGGTTGATTATGCCTGACACAATGGGGGATATGGACATTGCTTTCCCTAATCTGGGAATTTATCTAAAGAATGTTCCGAAAAGCTTTGAAATTTTTGGGTTTCGAATCGCTTTGTACGGAGTAATTATAGGAATAGGAGTTCTTGCGGGAGTATTACTTGCAGCTCATATTGCAAAGAAAACTGGGCAGGATGCAGATTCATATTGGGATCTTGCAATTTATCTTGTTATTTTCTCTATAATGGGTGCGAGAGCGTATTATGTAATTTTTGCCTGGGATTATTATAAGGATAATCTTCTTGGAATTTTTAATATAAGAAATGGTGGCCTTGCAATATATGGAGGCGTCATAGCGGGCTTTATCACACTTGCTTTTTATGTACGAAGACATAAGAAAAGCTACAGGCTGATGGCAGATACCGGAGTCTTTGGACTGATACTGGGTCAGATTATTGGCAGATGGGGCAATTTTACAAACAGAGAGGTATTTGGACAATATACAAATAATCTTTTTGCAATGAGAATTCCAACAAGTGCTGTCAGAGAAAGAGATATTTCTGAAAGTATTATTGCTCATATGACGGATGGAACAAATTTCATTCAGGTTCATCCAACCTTTCTTTATGAAAGCGTATGCAATTTAATTCTGCTCGTTATTATGCTGGTTTATTTAAAACATAGGAAGTTCCATGGTGAGATATGCCTAATGTATCTTGGAGGCTATGGAATAATCAGATTTTTTGTTGAAGGAATAAGAACTGACAGGCTGCTTATCGAAGGCACGAATATTGCTGTTTCACAGCTTCTAGGCATCTGCCTGTTTGTTGGGGCACTTATTACAGATATTATTGTTAGAGTAATTCTCAAAAAGCGAGGCTCCAGGTTTGAATCTGATATCAAATATGAGGAAAACGAGAAACTGCTGCTTGAGGTGAAAGCTGCAAGAGAAGAGGCTTTGAAAGAAAAGTAAGGGTAGAGCTTCTTTAGTGTTATCAAATTTTTTTATCTTTTTTGATAAAAAAATCGGATTTGTATACTTAGTACATCTTGTATACGTTTGCTATCCACATACCATATATTGTATTTAAAAGAGCTGAAAAATATTTCGGCTCTTTTTTTCGTGCCAAAAATGACGAAACATAGTTAACTGCGCGGGATAAAGCTATTGCCATACAAGTTTTTTTGCGTTAAAATCATCTTAGGTGGTAAAAAGTGGTTGATTGTGGTAGAAAGTGGTAGATTAGTGGAGCGAAATGTTTAAAGGCGAGTACAGTCATTCAATTGATGCTAAGGGAAGACTGATAATTCCTTCAAAATTCCGAGAAGCACTTGGAGACCAGTTTGTGGTCACGAAGGGATTTGATGGATGCCTTTTTGTCTTTGACAATGAAGGCTGGGAAAACTTTGAGACTAAATTACAATCACTTCCTATGGACAAACCTGAAGCACGAACCCTATCCAGATTCTTTATTGCCGGAGCAATAGATGCAGAGGTCGATAAGCAGGGAAGAATACTTATTCCATCGAATCTGATATCTTATGCAGCAATAGGCAAGGAAGCAGTTATAGCAGGAGTTGGAAACCGCGCCGAGATATGGAGCAGTGAACGTTGGAATGACACAACTTCCTTTGAAGATATCAATGATATTGCTGCCAAAATGAGTGAATATGGACTGAGTATCTAAGTGAAGAAATTCGTCAATCCTTTAAATAAGAATATGAGTCTGTAGAGGAAACAAATGGAATTTGCACATACTTCTGTCCTACTAAACGAGACAATTGAAAATTTAAAAATCAAACCAGACGGCTATTATCTTGATGGAACTCTTGGCGGAGCAGGTCATTCATACCATATTGCGGAGAAACTTTCCGGGAGCGGTAAGCTTTTTGGAATTGATCAGGATGCAGATGCTATCGCAGCTGCCACTAAAAGGCTTAGCTGCTTTTCTGATAAGGATCCTCAGAAAATCACGATAATTAGAGATAACTATGAAAATGCAGTTGAGAGACTTAAGGAAATAGGAGTCACAGGAGTTGACGGAATACTTCTTGATCTTGGAGTTTCTTCTTATCAGCTTGATAACGCTGACAGAGGCTTTTCATATAAGTATGATACAGCACTTGACATGAGAATGGACGACAGACAGAGCCTTAGTGCTAAGAATATTGTTAATGAATGGTCTGAAATTGAGCTTTTTCACATTATCCGAGATTATGGGGAAGACCAGTTTGCAAGAAACATTGCAAAGCATATTGTTGCAAGAAGAGCTGAAAAAGAAATATTAACAACAGGTGAGCTTGATGAAATCGTTCACGAAGCAATTCCTGCAAAGATGAGAGCAAAAGGCGGAAATCCTTCTAAGAGAACATTTCAGGCAATAAGAATTGCCTGTAACAGAGAATTGGATGTACTTCAGAATTCGCTTGATAATATGATTGATTTTCTTAATCCTGGAGGAAGAATATGTGTTATCACATTTCATTCACTAGAGGATAGGATAGTTAAATCGAATTTTAGAAGAAATGAGAATCCGTGTACCTGCCCACCGGAATTTCCGGTTTGCGTGTGTGGTAAAGTCTCAAAGGGAAAGGCAGTTACAAGAAAACCGATTCTTCCATCAAGTGAAGAAATATCAGATAATAAACGCTCAAAGAGTGCGAAGCTTAGAGTGTTCGAAAAGAAATAACCAAAAAAGATTAACCCGGAAGGAGGGACTTTGAAATGGCTGAACGTCAAGGAAGACGAAACGGAAATGAATATGCTGGTCAGAGAAATAACAGATCATATTACGTTAGTGGAAACACTGTAAGAAAGAGCAGACAGAATAGTTATCAGCCGGTTTATACTGTCAGAAATGGTGGACGTGTAGACAGCAGAAGCAATGGAAGTCTCTCTTACTTGATAGTACTTAGTGTTGCACTTGTGTTGACTGGGCTCATTCTTACATGGTATATTACGATGCAGTCAGAAATTACGTCTAGTGTCAAGAATATTGCTTCTCTTGAAAGCCAGTATAACGAGCTTAAGTCATCAAATGATGAGGCATATAACCAGGCAAACAGCAGTCTTGATCTTGATGAAATCAAAAGAATAGCAATTCAGGAATATGGAATGCAGTATGCAGACCAAGGACAGATAGTTACCTATTCCGACGAGGGTGGAAATGATTATGTGCATCAATCATCTGAAATACCTTCAGAGAAAGTAAAATAAATGGATAATAAAAAAGTGCAAAAATTTTCAAAAGGAATGAAGAAGAAAGTCTTTACTTTTTTTGGAGTGATTCTTCTTATCTTTTCTATACTGATTGCAAGACTTGTAGTAATAACAAGAGATAAAGGGGCAGAGTATACGAAGCAGGTGCTGTCACAGCAGCAATATGATTCGACTACGCTGCCCTTTCGGCGTGGCGAGATTCTTGATAAGAATGGAACAGTGCTTGCCATGAGCCAGAAAGTATATAGTGTTATTCTTGACGCGAAGCAGCTTTTACAAAGCTCTGATAACGTTGAACCAACGATTACTGCTGTTTCGGAAACTATCGGAATAGACGCAGATACAATAAGAACGTACATAAATGATAATCCAAGCTCACAGTATTATGCCCTAAAGAAACAGTTGCCATATGATGACATTTCCGCGCTTCAGGATATGATGACTCCCGGAACTGATACATATAACGCAAATGTTTCAGGAATATGGTTTGAAGAAAGCTATGTAAGGAATTATCCAAACAAAACTCTTGCAAGTGATATTATTGGATTCACAACCAGTGATAATAATGGGCAGTACGGTCTTGAAGAGTATTATAATGATACCCTTTCCGGAACAGAAGGAAGAGAATACGGCTATCTTGATGGCGATTCAAACCTCGAGAGAACGACCATAGCTGCCGAGGACGGGGATAACCTTGTTACAAATATTGATGGAAATATTCAATCCATCGTAGAAAAATATTTAAAGCAGTTTAATGATGCTCACACAGATGAAGCACATGATGGCAATGGTGCCGAGAATGTAGGCTGTATTATCATGGAAGTAAATACAGGCAATATTCTTGCTATGGCAAGTTATCCAAATTTCGATCTTAATGATACAAAGAATATTGATAGCCTTATCGGGCAAAGAATGGTTGATGAAGAAGGCAACAAAGTAGAAATAACTGAAGATAATTCGGGGTATATTACAGCAGATAATGTTGGTGATCTTGAGGGAGATCAGCTTTATCAGAATTACAATGCTCTATGGAAGAATTTCTGTATTTCAGATACTTATGAGCCAGGATCAGTTGCAAAGCCGTTTACAGTAGCAACGGGACTTGAATCAGGTTCGATAACAGGAAATGAAGTATATCAGTGTAATGGAAGCCTTGATGTAGGCGATTATACGATTAAGTGTCATAACGTATATGGTCATGGACAGGTCTCTGTTGAAAGAGGTGTTGAGGTATCCTGTAACGTAGCTATGATGTATATTGCGCAGGCTATAGGAAGTAACACATTTGCAGAGTTTCAGTCAAAATTCGGATTTGGACTTAAAACCAATGTAGACCTTGCAGGAGAAGCAAGAACAAAGGGACTTACATATTCGGCAGATAAAATGGGACCTACTGAACTAGCAACATGTTCATTTGGACAGGGCTTTAATGTTACACAGATCGAGATGATTACCGGATTTTGTTCGCTAATTAATGGAGGAAATCTTTATGAGCCCCACATTGTAAATAAAATCACGAACAGCAGCGGAGCAACGATTGATACGATTGAACCAAGAGTGCTTCGCCAGACAGTTTCACAGACTACTTCTGATAAAATCCTTGAATATTGTCATCAGGTAGTTGTTGGTGATGAAGGAACAGGTAAAACTGCCAGACCTGCAGGCTATGATATTGGTGGTAAGACCGGAACGGCAGAGACTATTCCGAGAAATAAAAAAGATTATGTTGTTTCTTTTATGGGGTATGCACCTGCTGATGACCCTCAGATAGCAATCTATGTTGTTGTTGACAGACCAAATGTTGCAATTCAGGACGATGCGAAGTATGCCACCGGGATTGTCAGAAATGTTCTTACAGAGGTACTTCCTTATCTGGGAATTCCTATGACAGTTGAACTTTCTGATTCAGAAAAGGCAGAGCTTGAAGCATTAAAAGAACAGTCTGTAACAACATCAAATATGTCGGATTCATCCAGCTCAGCTTCATCAGGAGATTCTTCTGATGCATCCTCATCTGCATCTTCTTCATCGGATGAGGCTGTCTCGTCAGATAGTTCGAGTAAAGCGGCAAGCACAGATGAAAGATGGAAGTCTTTTGAAAAAGACGCTTCTACAGGCTACCTGATAGATCCAAATACTGGCGACTATATTGATCCTAATACCGGAAATGTTGTTGGAGGATCCTCGGTCAGTGATCTTCCCGAGGGCGCTTCTTCTAATGCAGGTTCCGCAGCAGATGATAATTCGCCATTTTAACTTTTTTGTACAGAATTAATATTGAAAAAAATCTCGATTAAACGCATTATTATATATTGCGGGTTTGTCTTTAAATTAGATTAGTATCATATCCGAAGCGGAGAGAAGCATATTATGAAAAGCTTGATAATTACAAATGTGCTAGTAGTTATAGCAGCATGTGTTTTTGCACTTATTCTTGGAAGATTTATTATCCCAGAGCTTACTAAGCTAAAAATTGATCAGACTGAAAGAGAAGAAGGGCTTGAATCACATAAAGTCAAGTCAGGAACTCCTACAATGGGAGGAGTAATTTTTCTTATTCCATTTATAGTGATTTCTATACTCTTTTGCCATAAGGCACCCGAAATAGTTGGAATAATAATTCTAACATTGGGATATGGTCTTATAGGTTTTTTGGATGATTTTATCAAAGTCGTTCTTAAAAGAAATCTTGGTCTTAGAGTATGGCAGAAGCTTGTCCTTCAATTCGCGGTCACAGCTCTTTTTGCAGTGTATCTTACGAAAGGCACCGGAATATCATTAGATATGAGAATTCCATTTTCAGATGGATATCTTCATTTTGGCATTTTCTCTGTTCCAATTCTTTTCTTTATTGCGATAGGAACTACTAATGGAACAAACTTTACTGATGGCGTTGATGGCCTTTGCGGCTCGGTAACGGCAGTTGTTGCTGGATTCTTTGCTGCTGCAGGAATATATTTTGGAAGCTCTGTTTCTTTTGCTGCATCAGCACTTCTTGGCGCACTTCTTGGATATCTTTTTTATAATGTATATCCGGGAAAGGTTATGATGGGCGATACAGGTTCGCTTGCGATAGGAGGTTTTGTAACGGCAATTGCATATACATTTCAGATGCCGATTTTTATTGTGATTGTAGGATTTATCTATGCAATTGAAGTTGTTTCAGTAATTATTCAGGTTACTTATTTTAAAGCGACTCATGGCAAGCGCTTTTTCAGAATGGCACCTATTCATCACCATTTTGAAAAGGGAGGATGGTCAGAGACGAGAGTCGTTAATGTTTTCACAACTCTGACAATAATTCTTGCACTTGTTGGTCTTACAGGAATTTTGTAAAAAATACTATAAAATAAAAGCTATACTGTTTTTTGTATAAAAGTAATTTGCTTCGCAAAAAAAGGAGCTAATGAGATGAATAAAAAGCATTCATCTCAAGAGGTTAAGCAAAGCTTAACCTCTGCTATTAAATTTGCTTCGCAAAAAAAGGAGCTAATGAGATGAATAAAAAGCATTCATCTCAAGAGGTTAAGCAAAGCTTAACCTCTGTTATTAAATTTGCTTCGCAAAAAGGAGAGGAAATGGAAAAATTAAATCTTTCAGGGAAAAGGGTTCTTGTAATTGGGTCCGGACTTAGTGGAATAGGATCAGCACATTTGCTTAATCTTGTTGGAGCAAAGCCTGTTATTCTTGATGAGAACGATAAAATCAAAAAAGAAGATATTATTTCAAAGCTTTCGAAAGAGGATGCTGATAAAACAGAGATAATCGTAGGGAAATTTACGCAGCAGCAGGCTGATGATATAGATCTTGTTGTACCAAGTCCGGCTGTTCCGCTTGATTCAGAGCTTCTTCTTATGCTCAAAGCAAAGAACAAGAGAATATGGAGCGAAATCGAGCTTGCATATAATTTTGCAAAGGGAGACCTTATAGCAATAACAGGTACAAATGGCAAAACAACAACAACGACGCTTGTTGGCGAAATAATGAAAGCATATTTTGAGTCTGTATTCGTCGTTGGAAATATTGGATTTTCATATGCGGCCAGTGCACTAGATACAAAGGATTCATCTGTTACTGTTGCAGAAATAAGCAGCTTTCAGCTTGAAGCTGTAGAGAACTTCCATGCCAAAATATCAGCAATACTTAACATTACTCCTGACCATCTTAACCGCCATCATACGATGGAGTGTTATGCACAGACCAAAGCAAATATTTGTAATAATCAGACGAAGGAAGATGTCTGCGTTCTTAACTATGATAATGAATATACAAGAGAATTTGGAGAGAAATGTCCTGCAAGAGTAATTTATTTTTCTTCACAAGCAAAGCTTGAAAACGGATTTTATCTTGATGGAGATGAAATATTCATGGGCTCTGATGCTGGAGATATCAGAATAATGAATATTCATGATATGAATCTTGTTGGAATGTGCAATTATGAAAATGTTATGGCAGCCATTGCAATAGCAGTATCGATGAACGTACCAATGGATACAATACTTAATGTTATCCACAATTTTAAGGCAGTTGAGCATAGAATTGAATTTGTTGCAACAAAGAATGGCGTAGATTATTATAATGATTCAAAAGGCACCAATCCAGATGCTGCAATACAGGGAATAAAGGCAATGGACAGACCAACAATACTTATTGGCGGGGGGGTTGATAAAGGCAGCGAATATGATGAGTGGATTGAAAACTTTGATAAAAAGGTAAAGAAACTTGTTCTTATTGGACAGACAAAAGAAAAAATAGCAAAGTGTGCAAGAGAGCATGGATTTACTGATATTGTTTTCAAGGATACTTTTGATGATTGCCTTTCATATTGTACAGAAATTGCAGAGCCTGGTGACTGCGTCCTTCTATCACCTGCATGTGCTAGCTGGGGAATGTTCCCAAATTATGAAGTAAGAGGAAAAATGTTTAAGGCTTATGTAAATAATCTTGATTAAATAGGGAAAAGTATGAATGAAGCTCAGTTAAGACTAAAAGCAAAATCCAAAAAGAAGCCACGCTATGTAGACTATGCGCTTATTTTCATAGTCTTCTTTATGCTGGCTTTTGGCCTTGTAATGCTTTATTCTACAAGCTCCTATGAAGCAGCTATGCAGCTTGGGGATTCAATGTATTATTTGAAGCACCAGGCAGTATCTATGGCTCTTGGCGTAGGACTTATGATCGTTATATCTTTTTTGCCATATCATTTTTATAAAAGACTTGCCCCGGGATTATATATTTTCGCAGCAGCCTTTATTGTAGCGGTTATTCCTTTTGGTTATACCGCAAATGGCGCAAAAAGATGGATTAGAATATTTGGAATTTCGGTACAGCCTGCAGAGGTTGCCAAGGTGGCTATTATTATTTTTACGGCTACAATTATTGTAAATGTTGGAAGAAAAATAAACGCCAAAAAGGGCGTCCTAAAGATACTGATGTTTGCGATTATCTATGCTGCACTAATTTATGCAATTACCAAAAACCTTAGTTCTGCAATTATTGTAGTCGGAATTTCATTTGTAATGCTCTTTGTTGCAACTCCCGGTTACAGAAGATATATTTTATTCCTTTTGCTGGTGACAGTTCTGGCAGTAGTGGGTGTTTATGCAATCACTAAAATTCCGGATTTCACAGGCATGAACTTTAGATTTGCAAGAATTCTTGCCTGGCTTGATCCAGAGGCTTATGCAAGTGGAAAAGGCTATCAGACGCTTCAGTCTCTTTATGCAATAGGATCCGGAGGAATTTTTGGCAAGGGTCTTGGCGAGAGCATGCAGAAGATGGGATTTATTCCTGAAGCACAAAATGATATGATTTTTTCAATAATCTGTGAAGAACTTGGACTGTTTGGAGGAATAGCAGTTATTCTTATGTTTATTCTTCTTATTTGGAGAATGGTTATTATTGCTTCAAATGCTCCAGATATGTTTGGATCGCTTCTTGTAGTAGGCGTTATGGCACATATATCAATACAGGTTATTCTTAATATTGCAGTAGTAACGAATGTTCTTCCAAATACAGGTATCACTCTTCCTTTTATCAGCTATGGAGGCTCGGCAGTACTTTTGCAGCTAGTTGAAATTGGAATTGTTTTGAGTGTAGCTAGAAGCATCGAGGTTTAGAATGCTTATGGCAGATAAAAAGAGAAAAATCAATAATAAGTCTTCTTCAAAAAATACCGCTAAAAGAAAGAATTCCTATAAAAAATCTTCCAGGAAGAAAAAAGCTCTTTCTACAAAACGGGTGGAAAAGGGCTCTTTAGAAAAGCGAAAGATTAAGGAACTTCCTGCTAAACGTGCCAAGAAAGTACTACCTGCAATACGAGCAAAAAAAGAATCTCCTGCAATACGTGAAAGAAAAGCACCCAAAAAGATCAGTAAAAGCTTTCTTATTTTGTGGGGCACGGTCCTTGGGATAGTACTTCTTCTTGCAGGAATATCAATTTATATTGTCGAAACATATAGCATCAGGAATATTTATGTTGAAGGAAATACCTATTATGATGATAGCGAAATCATAGATATGGTAATGACAGATTCACTTTCGTACAATTCTCTCTATCTTTCAATGAAGTATACAGATAAAAGTATTGAAAACATTCCATTTGTAGAAAAGATGAGCGTTAATATTGTTTCTCCTGATACCGTGAAGATAGTTGTGTATGAGAAAGCACTTGCCGGATATATTGAATATCTTGGCAGATATATCTATTTTGACAGTGATGGGACTGCAGTAGAAAGCTCGACTGAACAGATAAATGATGTTCCCCAGGTCATGGGACTTGATTGCAGCTATGTTGTAATGTCCAAGAAGCTTCCAGTCGATAATGAGGATATCTTTTCAGAAATTCTCGATATTACGCAGCTTCTTAGCAAATATGAATTAAAGGCCAATAAAATCTTTTTTGATTCTAAATATAATATTTATCTTTATTTCGATGACGTTGAGGTGGATATAGGAACGGGAGATAATCTTGATGAGAAGATAATCCAGCTTCAGTATATTCTTCCAAGCTTAAGTGGTAAGAAGGGAATTTTAAACTTATCGGAATATAGTGAAGGAACAACTAATGTTACTTTTGAAGAAAATTCTGATTCGTGATGGATTGATAGGCAGAACAGTTGTTTTGAAATTATAAAAAAAGGATTTTATACGCGAAAAGTAGTTGATAATTTATTCAAAAAAATATATCATATCATATAAGAGTTTATCCACAAAGGAGGACCAGTTTTGCTGGAAATTACATCAAATGATACAGATTCTACCTGCAAGATCATCGTTGTCGGTGTAGGGGGTGCAGGTAATAATGCAGTAAATAGAATGGTTGAAGAGAATATTGCCGGAGTAGAGTTTATCGGGATGAATACTGATAAGCAGGCACTTCAGTATTGCAAAGCTCCTAAGCTTTTACAGATTGGAGAAAAGCTTACTAAGGGGCTTGGCGCTGGTGCTAAACCTGACGTTGGAGAGAAAGCTGCAGAAGAGAGTGCTGAAGATATAACAGGAAGCCTTAAGGGCGCTGATATGGTATTCGTTACTTGCGGAATGGGCGGCGGAACAGGAACAGGTGCTGCTCCTGTAGTTGCAAAACTTGCCAAAGAGATGGGAATTCTTACGGTTGGTATAGTTACGAAGCCTTTTAGCTTTGAAGCACGTCAGCGTATGACAAATGCTCTTGGCGGAATTGATAACCTTAAGAACAGTGTAGATACACTTATCGTTATTCCTAATGATAAGCTTCTGGAAATTGTTGACAGACGTACGACGATGCCTGATGCTCTTAAGAAAGCAGATGAAGTCCTTCAGCAGTCAGTTCAGGGAATAACTGATCTGATTAATCAGCCAGGTCTTATTAACCTTGATTTTGCTGATGTTCAGACAGCAATGAAGGGCAAGGGAATTGCTCATATAGGAATCGGACAGGGACAGGGCGATCACAAGGCTGCTGACGCTGTTAAGATTGCTGTTGAGAGTCCTCTTCTTGATACAACGATTAAGGGTGCAACAGATGTAATCGTTAATGTATCAGGAGACATTGCACTTGCTGATGTTTCTGATGCTACAAGCTATGTTCAGGAACTTGCAGGAGACAATGCAAACATTATTTTTGGCGCTGTATATGATGAGTCAGCTACTGATACCTGCAATATTACTGTTATTGCAACAGGAGTAGAAGACAAGTCATTAATCAATAAGAACAAAGCAGTAGCATCAGCTACGACGACAAATGCTACTACAGCAAACAGTGCAGCTCCTCGCCCTGTTACCGGAGGGTTTGGTACTGCGACTGCTCCTGCCGGAATGACACAGCTTGGCGGACAGAGACCTGTTACACCTGCTCCTGCAGGCAGCACATCAGCTCAGACTGCTAACGGGCTTAATAAGATGCCGGTTGGAATTAATCGTCCGGAGACTTTAAAGAGTAAGGTAGAGCCTCAGTCTCTCAAAATTCCGGAATTTCTTCAGAGAAAATAATTAAAACAATAATGAAAAGGGCATGTTGGAAAACCAATATGCTCTTTTATAAATCATTGGAAACGGAGATTATTACTTATGAAATGCCCATTTTGTGGTAAGGATGATACAAGAGTAATTGATTCAAGACCGGCTGATGATAATTCATCAATCAGAAGAAGACGTATTTGTGATTCATGTGGAAAGAGATTTACAACCTATGAGAAGGTTGAAACTATTCCACTTATTGTTATTAAGAAGGACAATAACAGAGAGCCATATGATCGCTCAAAGATTGAGGCTGGTGTTCTTAGAGCTTGTCATAAGAGGCCTGTAAGTGCTGCTCAGATAACAAAGCTGGTTGATGATGTCGAGACAGAAATTTTCAACATGGAGAAAAGAGAAATTCCAAGTCGTGAAATTGGAGAACTCGTTATGGATAAGATGCAGAAGCTAGAGCCTGTAGCATATGTCAGGTTTGCGTCTGTTTATCGTGAGTTCAAAGATATTAACACGTTTATGGATGAACTAAAGACAGTAATAAATAAAGAGGCGCAGGGAGAAGTACGCGATAATTCAAGTAAGGACACGCCGCTTTTAAAGAAGGAATGAAATCGTTCGCCCCGCGGCGAACGATAAAGCTTTTCCATTACATAATAAAGATTGCTGCGTGACCCAAGGAGGTCGCGCAGTTTTTTATTTTTAGGGCTTGACATTTATTTAACATAGTCATATATTTTTAAGTAACTTGTAGAAATACAAGAAAACTTAATATTTTTAGGAGGATTGTAGCATGAGAAAAGGAAGTTACATTCGAAAGAAAGGGATGGCGCTTCTGATGATCGTGTTGACAACACTGACTGTTGCACTGAGTGGATGCTCAGGTGACAAGGCAGAAGAAGATTCTTCAAAGATTACCGTAGGAATACCTCAGGACATTGATAGTCTTGACCCCCATATTGCTGAAGGGGCAGGAACAAGAGAGGTGCTGTTTAACGTTTTTGAAGGACTCGTTAAACCGTATGAAAACGGAAATCTTAACCCTGCTGTAGCCAGTGAGTACACGATATCAGATAATGGTCTGACGTACACATTTACACTTAGAGATGGAATTAAGTTCCATAATGGCAACCCGGTTACTGTAGAGGATATTAAATATTCGATAGACAGATGTGCCGGTGCCGGAGAAGATGAAGCTCTAGTGTCGGCTTTTTCTAATGTTGAAAGCACGAATATTATTGATGATACACATGTGGAGATTAAGCTTAAGGAAGCAGACACAGATTTCCTTAGTTATCTTACGGCGGCTATCATACCAAATAACAGTGCTGATACGATTGAAACAAACCCGATTGGAACAGGACCATATATGTATGTTTCTAGATCCCCGCAGGAGAATATAATACTTAAGAAATTTGATGATTACTGGGATGAAGATAATGCAGCAAACATCGTAAATGTTACTTTCAAGATTGAATCAAATAATGACGCAGTAGTAATGGATCTTGAAGGTGGATCAATAGATATGTTCGCAAGACTTACATCAACGCAGTGTGATCAGCTTTCAGACAGCTTCGAAATATATGAAGGCGAAATGAACCTCGTTCAGGCACTTTATTTAAATAATGCCGTAAAACCTTTTGACGATGTAAGGGTAAGACAAGCTCTTTGTTATGCTATAGATCCACAGTCAATAATGGATTTTGTATCTGATGGAAAGGGTGTCGAGCTTGGAAGCAGCATGTATCCTTCGTTTAAGAAGTATTACATGGAAGAGCTTAATGATACATATAATCAGGACATAGATAAAGCCAAAGAGCTTCTTAGCGAAGCTGGTTATCCAGATGGCTTTGAGTTTACAATTACTGTTCCATCAAATTATACGCAGCACGTTGATACTGCGCAGGTTATTGCAGAGGAGCTAAAGGAAATCGGAGTTACAGCAAATATTTCTCAGGTTGAATGGAATTCATGGCTTTCTGATGTATATACAAACAGAGATTTTGAGTCTACAGTAATTGGAGTAGATGCTTCCACACTTAATGCACCAGCTCTTCTTAGCAGATTTGTATCTACCGATGAAAAGAACTTCATAAACTTTAACAATACTGATTATGACAGTGCTTATCAAAAGGCCGTAGAAGCTACTGACGATGATGTCAAGACTCAGTATTTTAAGGAATGTGAAACAATTCTTTCAACTGATGCTGCAAATGTGTATATCCAGGATCTTCCTGAGTTTGTTGCATTAAATAAGAAATATACGGGGTATACATTCTATCCGCTTTATGCTCAGGATATTGGCAAGATTAAGCTGGCAGAGTAATTAGTAAATACTTTAAATTTAAAAGCATGGCGCTATATTTAGTGTCATGCTTTAAGTTGTGCGCCTGGCGGCGCACGTTTCTAACCGGTGCAAGTCCGGAATCCGCCCGG
>CAZJWA010000013.1:0-62125 GCA_964549585.1 uncultured Butyrivibrio sp.
CATAGTCTTATTTATTTTATAGAATTAGGTGTCACATCATTTACAAACTTACAAAATTGAAAAAAATGATTTAACTGAGATAGAAGAAGCTTTGTTATTCAGAATTGGATGAGAAATCGTAATACAGTTGAATTTCTAGCTGTATGGGAAGAACTTCATAATCTCAATTTTAACCGTGTGCAATTCGAGGCGGTTAGAAGTGAAGCCGGGCTTAATCGTTTTGTAATGACACCAGCAAAATGGATAGAAACAACAGGTGCAATAGGCATTGTATCCAAGTCAGGACGTTATGGTGGAACATATGCACATAGTGATATAGCGATGTCTTTTGCAACATGGATATCTCCAGAATTTCAGTTATATATCATAAATGATTACAGAAGAATAAAAACAGAAGAAAATAGCAGGCTTTCTTTAAATTGGAATCTTAATCGTGAAATATCTAAATTAAATTATAGAATACATACAGAAGCAATTAAGGATAATCTGATTCCTGCGGAGCTTACGAAAGAACAGATTTCTTATAAATATGCTAATGAGGCTGATTTGCTGAATGTGGCTCTGTTTGGAATGACGGCAAAGCAATGGCGTGATGAAAATAAAGATAAAAAAGGCAATATGCGAGACTTTGCTGGAATAGACCAGTTGCTGGTGCTTGCAAATATGGAAAGTTATAATGCCATTTTAATAGATAAAGGGACACCAATGTCAGAAAGACTTGTGTTATTGCGCGAACTAGCAGTGAAGCAGATGAAGACTATGCAGTCGCTTAATTTAGAAAACCTGCCGGGTGATTTCACACCGAAAAAAATTGAATGAAATGAATAAGCTAATCGAATACAGTCATGTATTAACATATAAATGGGTGAATGCAATTTTGGGATATATAGCTGAGTGTGACCCCCTCGTGCCACATCAGCCTTTATCTCTTTTTAAGATTTGATTCCAAAATTGTCCGACTCTCATCGTCGAAAGACGATAAAACATTTGATAATAGAAACTTATTAGAGCGATTCCCAGTACCCAGAAAACTACGGAAGTAATCGAAAAATGACCACTAGCAATACCAATACATGGATAAATTAACAGAAATACTCCCAAGGGCAACAATATTATGCCCCACTCAAACATCGAAAATGTACACTTGCGATGCAAGATAATAGAATCTTGATGAGATAAATCAATACGCCACTTACTTGTGATTTTGCCTGGACCTTCACCATAGCTGCAAACAATATCAAAGTGGTCATGAGAGTGTTCTACCCAAACCTTATATATTTTTCGTTCTTTCAAATATGCAAGCTTGTACTCCTTCTGATTAATAACCTGATTCCTCAATTTTTCATTTACGATAGTATCGTCTACTCCACTTCTGTCAATCTCTATCACTATATTCTCTTTCCTTCCTTTTCATTCACTAGTGTGCATTTGGCCTTCAAAGGCAATGTACAACGAATATAACATATAGGAAGGTGCATTTACAATCATGAGTGTGTATTATTTTCTATTGAAAGATAGCAGTCTGGAAATGTAAAGGAAAGAGGACAACTTCAAGTTGCGGAATGAAATAATGGCCGCCTCCACTCGTATTTATAGAATTCATGGTTATCCTATTATAATGAGGGGATGGTTAATTAAAAGAGCTCCTATTACAGGAGCTCTTTTACCGTAGAAGCGTCAAATGTGACGTTTTCAATATGATTTACTTCAATTTGATATAGAGCATTTGCAGCCATGTGCTCTGCGGCCTGCTCCAGGTCACGGATTCCGGTAGTACCTGCGCACGAGCGGATGACTTCGGTAAGCCCGTCTTCTGTAACGATGCATTCTGAAGGCTTAAGACCCATTCTCTTTAAGACCTTTGGAAGTGCAAAACGTGAGAAGATGGTCTTTTTTTCTTCATCGGAGTAATCGGGAATATCGATTACTGCAAAACGTGACATAAGAGGAGCACTGATTTCACTCTTGTCATTTGCTGTTGCAATTGGATATACGCCGCCTGTTGGAATAACACATTCAATGTAGTTGTCAGTAAAACCAAGATTATCAAGTAGTGTTAAGAGGACATCAGCGGGATTGCCATTCCCTTTGCCAGAGGCAGCCTTATCAAGCTCATTAATGATAAAGACGAGATTGGATTCTCCTGCCATGGAAAAAGCTTCCATGATTATTCCAGGCTTTGCATTTGAATAAATTCGTGAACTTCCTGTAAGCTGCTCGGCATCATTTATCGAGCTCATGTCGAGAGTTGTCCAGGGAAGACGAAGTATTCTGGCAACGGCATAAGCCACCTGGGATTTGCCTGTTCCTGCAGGTCCAACAAGCAGCAGACCATAAGCAGGGAGAGTATGTGTCCTGTTAATCTGAATGATTGTTTCAATAATTCTTTGCTTAATCTGCTCCATGCCATAAAGCTCTTCATCAAGAATTCTTCTGGCTTCAACGGGATCAATTGATTCAAAATATTTACTCTTCCATTTGATATTCATCATTATAGAAAGAGCCCTTTGAGCATGTCTTTTTTCTTCAGGGGTAACTTCACCGGATCTTGCAACGGCGAGATTTCTTCTGGCCCAAAGCCTGATGTTGTCAGGAAGCGTGCGCCCTGCACATGTCATAAAATCGGTAATGCTTTGAATGCTTGTAAGCTTCATATCATCGCCGGTCTCTTCATTATCATCATCCGGGATTTCATCGGCCGGAGAGCTGCTTGAGAGAAGCCTTTCAATCATATATTGAAGAAAGCCGTCCTCAGCGGAAAGTCTTGAATCTCCGCCAAAAGCAATTTCTCGGATTCTGTAAACAACATAGCCCTTGTCGATATTAGCACCGGTCAGCATTACATGAATATGATTGTCACCAAGCCATTTAAGAAGACTGACAAAGCGTGAGTCGACCTCTAGTATGTCAGCACTTGTAATCCCGCTTTCTGTTTCGAAGCCGAATGTTGTTTCTTTATCCTGATTGGCAAAAAAACCTGTGGAGTGATGCTTCCATTCACATGATGCATTACTTATTATCATAAATGGATGCTCTGCACTGGCAGAAGAAATATCTGAATTAAATGTCTTGTACGTGCATTTGTAGGTGGTGTCTGCCTTTGGTGCAGGCGCAGAATTAAAATCGAATACAGCCATGAAAAATCCCCCGGAGTTGTGTTTTGACGTGCATTGAATAATGTGCTCTTACTAACTTAAAATTAGTGCCTCAGCACTAATTTTAACGTTATGATACCACGTTTTCCCCGGTAAGAACACTTCTACAGGCGTAGATTTTGAGTACGTACATAAGCGCTGCTCCGATTATTGCGACTGCGAATAAAAGAATGCCGATTTTTGAAAGGCCAAAGATATCAGTGAATATACCGCAAACTAGTATACCAAGGGACGAGCCACCAAGACTTATACAGGAGTTTAGTGACTGAATTCTTGCTCTGAAATTTACAGGACTGTTTGCCGCAATATAAACTCCTGAAGAAACTGAACATAGAATTTCTCCGCTGGTCCATAGCATTGTTGAAACGAGAAGCCCTGAAAAATTATTTATCACGCAGACACCGCCAAAACCAATCGCATACAAAATGCCAACTATTGACATCGTAGTAAGTGGATGGAGTTTTGAAGTGAGAGAGGAGAGAAAAAGCGTAAATACGAGTACTGTTATTGCATTAATGCTCATCATATAACCGTAGTATTTTGAACCATTATCCGCAAATGTCTGCGTGAGAACAAGCGGAATAGTAAATGAATGCTGTGAATAAACAAAATTGTATATCAGCGTGAGAATAAAGAAAATCAGAAACTGTGGTCTATCTATAAATATCTTGAACAAATTACCCGAAGCAGCTTTTTCTGACGGAGCTGAAACGACAGCTTTTTTGCCAAAAGAGGAAGCGGGAATATGGAGGGCTATCAATAGCACAGCGATGAAAGAGGTTGCAGCGTCTCCAAGAAAGAAAACAGTCAGGTGATTATTAAAAAGAACTCCTGCAACAAGTGGCCCAAGTGCCACGCCAATGTTGATGGAAAGATAGCTTAGGGAAAAGCCCTGTTGTCTTTTATTTGTTGGAAGAATATCGGTTATCATGGCTACAAATGCAGGTTTTACTGCACTTGCAAAAAATGATGACACAAGAAGCAAAACAACAGTAAGTGTAGAGTGCGGAATAAATGCGCATGGAATTAAGAAAAGCGCGGCAGCAGACTGGGAAATCATATAAACGGTTTTGCGTCCGACAATATCTGCAACCTTTCCGCCAAGAAGCGCAGCAGGAATGCCAATTGCTGACGCAAGCATGACGATTGAGGCAGCAGCTGATGCTGAAATTCCCATCTTAATAGTAAGAAACAGTGTAAGGAAGGGGACAACAAAATCGCCGAAGCGGTTTATCACCTGTGCCAGACAAATATAGATCATTTCGTGTGGAAGCCCCTTGTATTTTGCTAAATATTTTTTCATAAACTAACCTCATGCTTTGATTGTTTTGAGTTGGTGAGAGAAATATTATGAATGCTTCTCCCACCTCATGTGGTATTACCTCTTTTGGTGACCTAAATGCCGTGCACGACAATTAACAATTTGGTATTCAAATATATTAGTCTGTTTTGGCAAATAGTTTCAATCACTTTAACGTGAAGAAATAGCGCTTTTCTATATGACTTTAAGATGCATTATGTGATATAATTTCACTATAAGTAGTGAAATTACCTTAAAATTACGCTTTTATCAAGATAGGAAGATTATATGAACAAGACTATCACACTAAACCAAACGGAATATGACAGCTTTTTTATCGGAGCATGGATAAAGTATATTAGAACAAGAAAGAACTATACGCAGGAGTATGTGTCGCACGGAGTTTGCTCGGTAAGCCATTTGAGCTATTTTGAAAATGGTGTCAAACCGCTTCATTCGGATCAGATTGAAACGATATTAAGCAGAATGGATACCTGCATAGCAAACATTCCTTCTGAAATTGATTCGGCTCATTCAATCATCCAGAACATGCTTGGCGACATTGAACTGTATGATTATGTGGCGGCAAAAGATGAGTACGATAAGCTTCTTAATTATGAAGAGATTCTTCGTATGTCACCGTATTATCTGGAGTATCAGATTTGTTGTATAACCTATAGATATTTTGTCCTGGAAATGAAGCTTTCCTCTCAGAGATTAGAAATAGAGATGCTCGATAAGGTATACAAATCGTTTCCTGATGATCTTCGCTTTAGATATCTTTTTATTTCAGGAATTTTGTACTTTTATGATAATCAGTTTGATGAAGGTATGGGAAGACTATATGATGCTGAGAAAATCCGCAGAACTACATGGCTTAATTACATTATCGGGATGCTTCTTTCCAAGCATTCAGAGCAAGGCAGGGGCATCATCTATCTTGAAAGGGCACTTGATAATTATGAAATGGGTGGCAGATATCAAAATGCGATTTGGTGTCATTCATATCTTGGCTGCTGTTTCACGGAGCTTGGAATGTACTCACAGGCAATGGAACACATTAATGCAGGCCTACAGTCTTTACAGCTGATTTCCACGGATAGGCTTTGCCGTATAATTTATAACAATTTTGCAAATATGTATCAGCATTTGAAGGACTACGATAATTGCAAGCTCTGGAGCAAAAAAGCTATGGCATACGGAACTGCAAAGATAATTCCAATCTACAATTATCTTTATGCATGCCATATGCTTGGGGAAAATGATGAGTGCAGAAGAGTCCTTTCTGAAATGGAGACATTAGGGTATCAAAATGATGAGTATTATCCTGCTCTTAAATTTATGAATCTGTGGATAAATCACTTTGATGATAAAACATTCTACGACAGAACCAAAAAAGAAATCATTCCCTACTTTGAGGAAATGCACAAATCAGATATTCTTAATGACATCTATAACGTAATGATCGAATATTTGGAGAGCAGAAGAAAGTACAAAGAAGCAACAGTGTATTATAGAAAGCTCCTTGGAGTAACGAAGTAGAGACTTGCCCCTCTTCTCGGGTTCAAATCCCCAAAGGAATAAATATGAATAAAAGAGCAAAAAGAAGAAGCTAAAAGCTTCTTCTTTTAATAGCGAGAGGGGGATTTGAACCCTCGACACCGCGGGTATGAACCGCGTGCTCTAGCCAACTGAGCTATCTCGCCATAATATGTTGTCGGCTGTGTTCTCGTAGCCGACTAAAATAATTTACCATAGCGATAGTTGTAAGTCAAGCAAAAATTCATATTTTTTGCTATGTTTTATAAACCATTTTTTTGCTATGGTTTAGTTGCTTTTTTCATGAACAATAAAACGTTTATTTATGATGATTATAAGAAAACTCTTTCAGAATGGAAAGGGGATAGCTTGATAAATTAATTATGCTAAAGTTACTGTTTCTGATAAAATAAGAGTAATTGATATGCAGTTAATTTCCATACAAAAAAGAAACTAAAGCTACTGTACCAAGATTAAATAATCCAAAACCAATAATTCGAAAAAAATGTCATATTTCACTAATGCAATTTTATTTTTGTCTTGACTCATAGGGGGAGAAAACAGAATGAATAGTATTATGAAACAGATACTGAAGTTTACTAAGTACTTAAAAGGTACTAAGCTTGTAGCACTGATTGGCAGCTCAACCGGAGCCGGAGTTGCAGCAGTGACGGTTACTGCTTGCCTTACTGCGGCAGTAGTGTTTGGAGTTAGTTCAGTTGGAAATGGAAATTCGAATGATCATGCGAGAATAGCAGAAACGATTGACTCCGGAAAGCTTGTTTCCGGGGCTGGCGGTGTGGATGCAGGGGATAATGACAGTGCAGGCAATGACTTGAATTTTCCGAATGCATACGTGGATGATGATGCTGGAAATTTCGGCGATGGATTTGGCGCAAATGACAATCAGGGAAATAATCCTTCAAATAATAATGCGGGAAATAATAACGCAGACCATAATAAATCTTCGCTAGCTCAGTCCGATGCAGCTTCATCAGCTTCTACTGAAAATGATGCATCAAATGCAGCTTCATCAGCAAGTGTCGTTAAGCCTCTTATCGTAGAGACAGCTTCAAATCCGGAAGGCACAGGTGGAAATTCAAATAATAATGGAGGCTCTGGAAATACCGGAGGTGGTAGTGGACCATAGGATTCTCATACTATTCCAGATTATGGAACGGTTACTCCGGATGATTTCTCAAGCGGTAATTTAGATGAAAAGGTTAAGAAACCTTATGTACTTTTGTTTTATTGCTGCGGAACAAATTTGGAAACGGATGATAGCTCTGCAACAGATAATATTAAACAGATGATTGGCTCAGAATTTGATAATGATAATCTTGAAGTGATAATTTTTGCAGGTGGAACTAAAACTTGGAGTAAAGGTATTGAAGATGTATGCAAAGGAGCAAAACTCAATAATGACAATGGAAATAATGTTGTATATAGAGTTCATCCGGGTGATTGAATAGATTCTACCACTTTAGAACCGCTTTTTGGAATTAGCTTAGATAACGCTGATATCAGCACGCCTGAATGTATGCCAGGTGCTATTAATTGGATTTATGACAATTATGATGCAGAACACTATTCAATGATCATGTGGGATCATGGCGGCGGAATTAATAAAGATAGTTGTGTTAATGGTGTAACCGGAAAAGGATTTTCTGTTAAAAACTCATGTCAAGGATTTAAAAGCTCCAACTTATATAAGGCGGGGAAAAAATTTGATTTTCTTGGTATGGATGAGTGCCTTATGGGGAGCTTGGATATAGCTATGGTATTGGCTCCTTATGCTGATTACTATATCGGGTCTGAAGAATTTGAAAGTGGAGAGGGGTGGAACTATTCTTTCTATAAGGAGCTTTCAGAGCTTCCATCTAGCCGAGTAAATGTTTATAAGAAGATAGTTGATGATTATGTTTATGATAGAAGAGCTGCAAGCGAAGATGAGCAGCTAATGGCAGTTATGGATTTGTCAAAGGCTTCTGCGGTATATACATCATATGAGAAGCTTATGGATTCACTTTGTAAATATTGTGATAATGATAATACAGGTGCCTGGTATAGAAAAATTCAGGAGATAAGAGCGAATGTTACAGATTTTGGACGAAAAGATGAAGCTGAATCTTTTTACGATATTGTTGATGTTAAACAATTTCTATTAAAGCTTAAAGCTGAAGGAATATGTGTTAATGAAATTTCGGATTTTCTAAATATATTAGATACGATGGTAATTTACCATGATTCAAATAAGGCCGAAAAAGGACTTATTGGTCTTGGAATATATGTACCTTTTTATACGAAGACAACCGATGAAGAAGGTAATATTATAGCCGAATTTTATAATAAATACATGGACTGGCACATCTTTCCAAATTATGAAAACTTTCTAAAAAATACATGAGTAAGCTGGAGAATGCAGATACAATTCTTCTTGCTGATTTGCTTGAAAATGTTCATGTTGAGATTGAAGAAAAGAATGGAAATACAAGCTATTATCTGGTTGCAACAATTAAAGACCTAGAGACTTTTAAGGCATCTCTTTACAGTATTAGTATTGGTACTGTCTGTCATGAGCGAGATTCTAACGGAGAAGGAACGGACTTAGTGACAGAAGAGGTGAAAGTTAAGGATTATGTAGATAAAATTACTGACAATACACTCAAAGTAGAAATTACAGAGCTTTATGAAAATTCATTTGAGGGTCAGATTGTTAATCTAAAGAATGATGGAACCTATAATACCTTTAGGGCACATGTTGATGATTCGAAATATGAGATTTGTTATAATGATAAAACTTTATATGGATTTTATGATATAGAGAATAAAGGCTGGATGGATGATGCTGGCTATGATTATAGCTATATAGGAAACCACTATATTCAGGCTGGGCAATCTAAAGTGATTTATGATGAAAATACAGAAATAAGTTACATTAAAACATACTATGATAGCGAAAAAATGCTTTTCTCAAATAAAGCAAAGATAGTTCAAAATAGCTATGGCGCTGATTATTTGGGTTTTGTATTTATTCTTGATTCCAAGTCAGCACATATATTTAAAGACGAAGAAGATTTTGACATGGAATTCTGTACTAAATTTACTGATGAGTGCAAGGCGAATCCTGTAAAGTATGAAGTGTTGTCTGATGCATATCTTAAAGATCCAGTGCTTAAGGATATGCTTACGAAAGCTCCGAGTTTGGGCAAACCTGAATCTTCGCCAATGAAGATTGATTTGACTTTTAAGAATGTATATTATCTATACAAATTTCTGGAAAGGCGAAGCTACCTAAACACCTGTACGTGGAATCAGTTTGTAGATAATAGCGGAGAGACTTCTCAAAGCCTTAATAACTATCCTCGTATAATAATTAGTCTAGATGATGATAAATATCTTTCAGTTGACGAAGATAATCTTAAGGCGACAGTATTATATTCTGCCTTACCGGATTATTATCTTCCAAAGATTACAATCGGCGAGGATAATTACATACTGCCTGTTAGCAGGGCGAACTGTAGTATTAGTATAATACTGTCAGATTCTGACAGCGATACCGGATATGGAGCTTCAATTAGTGTAGTGGATTATAAGGTCACAGGAATAACTTATAAAAACGAAACATATGATGTAGATGAGGATGGTAATGCCAGCGACTTTATTAATAAAATAAAAGAAGAAGACGAAGATAGAACTATAAATGAGCTATCGATTTATAAAGATGATAATACACGCTGCGATATAGGTCTTACTCAAGATAGCTGGGATTTTAGCTTTGACCAGATTAACATAAGAGATGATAATCGTATCGGCTATTCAGTATATTTATCAGACAATAAAGAGCAAAGTTTTACAATTGTAAAATTTGATGCTTATAATATCTCTGTTACCGGACCATCAAAGCTTCTTACCTTTGGCTTATTTAACAGATTTTCCGGAAATAGTTCTTCTGATGCGGCGTCAAGCGCTTCATCCGGAGACTCATCTGATGCGGCGACTAGTGCTTCTTCAGGCGCTTCTTCTGATACAGCAAGTAGTGCTTCGTCAGGCTCTTCTTCTGGCAAAACAGGCGCTTCTGTAGAAGACTCTTCATCGGGTGCTTCGTCAAGTGCGGGAGCAGAAGCTTCTAACGGAAAAGAAACGAAAACACTTTCAAATATAGCTTCAACGGGCTCAGATATAGAAACGCCTCAATTGAAGTCTGACGCTGCATAATTATTTTTGCAAGTGCGATAACCCAACAAACATTAAAGAGACAACATTATTATGATAGAAGACACAGTACTTGAAACAACAAACTTAACTCTGCGTCACTGGATAGAAAGTGACGCAGAGAAATTATATGAGATGGCGAAGAATCCACAGATTGCGGATAATGCCGGGTGGATACCACACATTAGTCCTGATTACAGTCTTGCTGTAATCAGGCTTGTTTATGCTACAAAGCCAAATCGTGAAACCTTTGCAATAATAGACAAAAGAGATTCTGAGAGCCCGATCGGAAGCATAAGCCTTAGCGTCAAAAGCATAAAGGGGCATGAGATTGAAAATGAGGCAGAAATTGGTTACTGGATAGGCAGTAAGTATCAAGGAACGGGTCATGCCACTGAGGCACTTAAGAAAATCATTTGTTACGCATTTGTGACAAAAAAGTTAACGAAATTATGGTGCTCATATTTTGAAAATAATGAAGCCTCCAAACATGTGATGGAAAGCTGTGGTTTTATGTATGATCATACCGAGAATGACTTCTATGTGCCTATGCTTCGCGAATACAGAGTTATGCACATTTGCACTTTATCCAATGAAAAATGATTTTTATTGGGCAAAAAACACTAATTAGCTTAAACGATGTAAATAATTACAAGAAAACTCTATAAAAGCACATAGTTTTTCGGCTTTTTAAGTGTTACAATTTGTTATCTTTCATGTTACAATTGCTTTACAAATAGAAAACAAACGGTCAATGGTCAAATTGTAAAGGGGTAACTTAAAATGCTGAATAAGGGTGATGTAACTGTTTACGGAATTCATGGTCTTTGCAAGGTAAGTGATATTCTTGTGCCTTCTTTTATTGATAAGGGTCAGGAGAAACTTTACTATGTCATGATTGCAGTAACAGATAAGAAGGGAATTCTTTACATGCCTGTAGATGGCTCTGAGGATAAGGTCAGAGACGTTGTTTCTGCTGATGAAGCTGAGAACCTCATTTCGGGTCTTGATGAAATTGACGATCTTGATATTCCAGGTGGCAAGAAGTGTGAAGGCCTTATGTTTGATATTATCAAACGTAATGATGCCGAAGAGATGATGAGCCTTGTTAAGACTCTTCATAGAATAAGAGCAGAGCGTGAGCTTGAAGGCAAGAAATTTGCTGTAATTGATGAGAAATATTTTGGAATGTGTGAGAAGATTCTTTTCTCTGAGCTTGCATTTAGTATTGGAACTGACCTTGAGGATGTTTCTGCAAGAGTATATGATGAGCTTTCAAGAAACGAGTATGAGACAGTCTGATTACTGAGGAATTTTCTTGGAATAGAGTACTATAATCAAGTTTGAAAGAGTTTCACTTAAACGTTTTTAGTAGGTTGGAGATTGATAATAAGTGATATGTCATCAGGAGCATTCGGAATATTTTCGGATGCTCTTTTTAAAATTCCTGATTTATTGTATTATGTCTTCATGACTCAAAATGTGTCTTTTTATATAGAAACAAATTAATGATACAAAGGATATTTTTTTATAAACATCCTCATAACAGATTAGACAAATAATCCGGAGAAACAATGAACACAATTAAACTGTATGATGAGAATCCATATACAACTGAATTTACCGGTAAGGTAGTTGAATGCTGCCAAAAGGACTCCTGCTTTGAAATAGTTCTTGATAGAACACAATTTTTCCCAGAAGAGGGTGGACAGACTCCTGATTTTGGAACGATTGACGGCATAAACGTAACTAATGTACAGATACGTGATAACGTAATTTACCATACGGTAGATAGACAGATTGAAACTGGAGCTACTATAACCGGAGAAGTTGACTGGAGCAGACGCTTTAGTAATATGCAGCAGCATTCAGGCGAGCATATCTTTTCGGGAATAGTAAACCGTTTGTATGGCTACGATAATGTAGGCTTTCACCTAAGTGACAGCATAGTTACAATGGACTACAATGGCTCTTTTGACATGAAAAAAGCTCTTGAAATCGAGCAAATGGTAAATGAGGCGATTGCTCTAAATATTGAAACTGTAATTACATGGCCAGGTGGAGATGAATTAAAGACCATTAATTATAGAAGCAAAAAGGAGCTTGAAGGACCTGTCAGAATAGTGACCTTTCCAGGATATGATGTCTGTGCATGCTGCGCGCCGCATGTTAGAAGAACCGGGGAAATCGGGCTACTTAAAGTAGTTGGACTTATAAATTACAAGGGCGGAGTCAGAGTCAGCATTTTGTGCGGCCAAAGAGCTATGAAGCTTTTTGACTTTGACCATGAACTGATTACAGGCATTGCTGAGAACTTTTCTACGTCACCGGATAAAATTTGTGATAGTATAAAGAAGCTAAGAGAGACAAATCAGGACTCCAAAGCAGAAATTTTGAGACTTTCAGAAAGGCTCATTAAATACCGATTGGCAGAAATCCCGGATAATACTTCAAATGTTTGCATCAGTGAGGGAGAAGCTGATCAGAACATGATGCGTGGAGCAGTTAATCAATTAACGCAAAAGCACGCTGGAATCTGTATGTTCCTTTCCGGAGATGATAAAAAAGGCTATTCATATATCGCAGGCTCATCAGCGCTTGATACCAGGATATTTGGAAAGGCTCTCTCAGAGAAATTTGGAGCAAAGGGCGGCGGATCTGAGAAAATGATACAGGGTAAGCTTCCGCCAGTAAGCCTTGAAGAAATAAAAAGTTTTACGGAGAATTACAAGCAGATATGAATATGAAAAAAGAATTTTTGGCAGGAGTGCACGATGGAGTGCCGGTATGCCTTGGCTATATCGCTGTATCTTTTGCATTTGGAATACAGGCTACGCAGGCGGGACTAACTGCTGTGCAGGCAGTAATTATGTCACTTTGTAATGTGACGAGTGCAGGACAGTTCTCATCACTTGATTTAATCATGAACCAGGCGACACTTGCTGAAATGGCACTTTTACAGCTCATAATAAATTTACGTTATATGCTTATGTCATGCGCACTTACGCAAAAGCTTGGAGAAGCAGTTTCCTTTCCAAAGAGAATGCTTATCGCATATGGCGTTACGGATGAAATATTCGGAATAAGCGTACTTAGAAAGGGAAAACTTTATCCTTCCTATTCATATGGACTTATTACAATATCCGTTTCGGGCTGGCTCCTTGGAACATTTCTTGGCGCAGCGTGCGGCGAAGTCATGCCGCAGAGACTTATCAGCTGCCTTGGACTTGCGATATATGGAATGTTTATTTCTATAATAATGCCAGAGGCCAGAGAGAAGAAAGCAGTAATGATAGCAGTAATTGTTTCGATGACCATGAGCGCTGTTATGTACTGGGCACCTGTTCTTAGAGAGATTTCTTCTGGATTTCGTATTATAATAGTAACAATTATTGTTGCATCTGTGGCATCGATTCTTGCTCCCATTGATGATAGAACGCTTGATGAAGATTCACCATGCGGCCTTGATAGCAAAGAGCAGGAGGTGAAGACAAATGCATAATATTTACGTTTACATCCTGGTGATGGCACTTGTAACGTATGCAATAAGAGCACTTCCTCTTACCCTTATCAGAAAAGAAATAACTAATAAATTTATACGTTCATTTCTGTACTATGTACCGTTTTGCACGCTTGCAACGATGACATTTCCTGCAATACTTTTTGCAACGGATTATCTGTATTCGGCGCTCGCTGGTTTTATAACGGCGCTTGTACTTGCTCTTTCAAAGAAGAGCCTTATGACAGTGGCGATAGGAGCCTGCATTGCAGCCTTTATTGTTGAACTGTTCATGTAACTGATTATTATGGCAAAAGAAATGATTTCCTAAGGAATGTTTTCTAAAGCTATTTGTCCCTAAGAAATGGAGATACTATGCATATTGGAATGGGCTATGACGTCCACAAACTTGTTGAAAACAGAAAACTTATTATTGGAGGAATAGAAATCCCATATGAGAAGGGACTTCTTGGTCATTCTGACGCAGATGTACTTCTTCATGCGATAATGGATGCAATACTTGGAGCAGCAGCGCTTGGCGATATAGGAAAGCATTTTCCGGATAATGATCCTAAATATTCGGGAGCTGATTCATACATGCTTTTACAGGAAGTCGGCAGGATGATAACAAAGGAACATTTTGTCATAGAAAATATTGATGCAACAATAATTGCGCAGGCACCTAAAATGCGCCCTTATATTGACAGCATGAGACAGAGAATTGCCAATGGACTTGAGATAGATATATCGCAGGTGAATGTAAAGGCTACGACAGAGGAAGGACTTGGCTTTACAGGAAGCGGAGAGGGAATTTCCTCTCAGGCAATATGCCTTTTGGCAGTGCCTTCAGATGTCTTTTCGTCAAATGCAACATTTAATTCTGCAGATGGCGGCTGCGCAGGCTGCTGTAATAAGCAGTAACATAAGACACAATAATTAAAACGGTTTAATAATACAGTTTAACCTACTAACATTTTCGTTTCAAATATATAAAATATCTTTTTTCAGGAGAAACCAATGAAAATTTATAACACAATGTCCAAACAAATGGAGGAATTTAAGCCACTAGAGCCTGGAAAGGTAAGAATGTATGTCTGCGGACCTACGGTCTATAACCTTATCCATATAGGTAATGCGCGTCCCATGATATTTTTTGACACAGTCAGAAGATACCTTATTTACAGAGGCTATGAGGTTAATTTCGTTTCGAACTTTACGGATGTAGATGATAAGATTATCAAAAAGGCTGTTGAAGAAGGTGTCGATTCATCGGTAATTTCGCAGCGCTATATTGATGAATGCAAAAAAGATATGGCTGCAATGAATATCATGCCTGCAACAACTAATCCGCTTGCCACTAAGGAAATTGGCGGAATGATAGATATGATATCTGAGCTGATTGATAAAGGCTATGCCTATGCGGCTGCAGATGGAACTGTATATTACAGAACCAGAAAATTTGAAGGCTATGGAAAGCTTTCTCATAAGAACATTGACGATCTTCGAAGCGGCGAGCGTATGCTCAAGGTAACCGGCGAAGATCAGAAGGAAGATCCGCTTGATTTCGTTTTGTGGAAGCCTAAGAAGGAAGGCGAGCCATACTGGGAGTCTCCATGGTGCGGCGGAAGACCGGGCTGGCATATTGAGTGCTCAGTTATGAGCAAAAAATATCTTGGCGAGCAGATAGATATTCACGGTGGCGGAGAGGATCTCATATTCCCGCATCACGAGAATGAAATCGCTCAGTCAGAGGCGTGCAGCGGTGTTCCTTTTGCAAATTACTGGATGCACAATGCGTTTCTTAATATCAATAATCATAAGATGTCGAAGTCAGCAGGAAATTTCTTTACCGTTCGTGACATTACTGCAAAGTACGACCCACAGGTACTTAGAATGTTCATGCTTTCGGCTCATTATAGAAGCCCGCTTAACTTCAGCGAGGAGCTTATTGAGTCTGCAAAGGCGGGCTATGAGAGAATTGTTACCTGCGTATCTAATCTTGATTTTATCATTGAGTCAGGTGAGAGCAGAAGTGACAGTGCTTCTGATAGTGAAAAGGAACTTCTCGATGAGGCAGGTACCTTTAAGACGAATTTCGAGAAGGTAATGGATGATGATTTTAATACTGCAGACGCTATTTCTGCAATCTTCGATTTGGTTAGATTTACGAACTCAAATGTAAATGATGATTCGTCAAAAGAGTTCGTTAAGTCCCTTAAAGCTAAGATTACGGAGCTTTGCGATATTCTTGGACTTATTGCAGAGAGAAATGAAGAGCTTGGAGATACTGATATAGAAAAGCTTATTGAAGAGCGCCAGGCTGCACGAAAGAATAAGGACTTTGCAAGAGCAGATGAAATAAGAGATGAGCTTCTTGAAAAGGGCATTGTTCTTGAAGATACGAGAGAAGGAGTTAAATGGAAAAAGGCTTAAACTCACTTCCAAAAGAAATACGCGAGGATTTTGGTATTTCGCAAAAGGATATCAGAGAATATTCGCCGCTTACACTGGCGTTTATTGGCGATGGGATATATGACCTTATTATCAGAACCATCGTTACTCAAAAGGGAAATAGACCGGCAAACATGCTTAATAAGATGAAGGTTAAGCTTGTAAATGCAGCGGCTCAGGCAAGGATAATTGATAAGCTTATAGAGAGCGAAGCCTTGACTGAAGAAGAGATGACTATTTATAAAAGAGGCCGTAATGCAAAGTCATACACTAGTGCCAAGAACCAATCTGTCGGGGATTACCGAAAGGCAACCGGACTTGAAGCACTATGCGGATACCTGTATCTTACCGATAGAACAGATAGGATACTTGAGCTTGTTAAAATGGAGATAATGGATGATTAAAAAATTTGATAAAGACAAAAAGAACGCAAATAGAGAAAATGATAATAAACCTGCTCCTGAGCAGGCAGATTTTGGAGATGGAGATATCAGAGCAGGTAGTCCTGATGATCAGATAGATCCAAATGCACTTACTATTGAAGGCAGAAATGCTGTTATTGAGGCTTTTCGCGCAGGCAAGGTAATAGATAAGCTCTATGTTCTTGACGGATGCCAGGATGGACCTGTATCTACAATCAAAAGAGAAGCCAAGAAGCAGGGCTCTCTCATAAGATTTGTTGACAGAGCACGTCTTGATCAGATTTCTGTAACCGGAACTCATCAGGGAGTTATCGCTATTGCGGCAGCTTATGAGTATTCTGAAATAGATGATATTTTTGAAAATGCAAAGAAGAAAAATGAAGATCCATTCATTCTTCTGCTTGATAATATCGAAGATCCTCATAACCTTGGAGCTATGATAAGAACTGCCAACGTTGCGGGAGTTCACGGTGTTATCATTCCAAAGAACAGAGCTGTTGGCCTTACGGCAACAGTAGCAAGAACATCAGCCGGAGCACTTAATTACACACCTGTCGTAAAGGTTACTAATATGGCAAATACGATAGAACAGTTAAAAGAACGCGGCGTATGGTTTGCCTGTGCGGACATGGGCGGAGAGCCAATGTCACGCCTTAACATGACTGGTTCTATTGGTCTTGTTATTGGAAATGAAGGAAGCGGAGTATCACGCCTTGTAAAAGAAAAGTGCGATATGGTTGCATCTATTCCGATGTCTGGTGAAATTAACTCACTTAACGCTTCTGTTGCTGCCGGAGTACTTATTTATGAAATCGTGCGCCAGCGCGCAGCCAAGAAATAATATTGATTTTGATTGTGCAGGATGAACATAGCTTTTATCCTGCACTTTAATTATATTTGGGGTAACCGGGTTATGTCTGAAAAAAGAAATCTTGAAAATGAAAAGGATGAAGAACTTATAGAGCTTATCAGGGAGGGAGAGAGCGGAGTGCAGGACTTTCTTCTTGATAAGTATAAGAACCTTGTTCGCAAAAAAGCCGGCTCTATGTACATAATTGGTGGAGACCGCGACGACCTAATCCAGGAAGGCATGATAGGTCTTTTTAAGGCTATAAACGGATTCGACTGCGGACGTGATGCAAGCTTTTATACGTTTGCAGAGCTTTGTATTTCAAGGCAGATTTATTCTGCTGTGCAAAATTCCAACAGACAAAAGCATATCCCGCTTAACACCTATGTGTCCTTTAACACAAAGGTAGGCGAGTCTGATATGCCATCTGCTACTATTGGTAATACACTTGCGTCGAGAAATGCGGCAGAACGTGACCCTGAGGAGCTTGTCATTGACAGAGAAAACGTTAAGACTATTGAAGAGGCAGTCAATACTGTCCTTAGCTCTTTTGAAAAAGAGGTATTTGAGCTTTATGTAACAGGAATGAACTACACTGAAATTGCGGCTGTCCTTAACAAATCTGAAAAGTCGACGGATAATGCGCTATTTCGTATAAAGTCCAAGCTTCGAAAGAGCCTTGGAAAGTGAGACTAAGAAATATGAAGATAATAGATAATTTAAAAGCTTAATGACTTTTGGCATAAGCTGGAGGATGTAGTGATGAAAGGTATATTTTTTGACGGAAAAAGAGCTGTATATAGAGAAGACCTACCGGAACCGGAGCCTTCTAGGGAGCATAGCCTCATAAGGATTCTAAGGGCAAATGTCTGCAATACGGATAAAGAGATATTAAAAGGCTATAGACCAGATTTTAAGGGAGTCATGGGGCATGAATTTGTCGGAATAGTGGAGAAGTCTGATGAGAAGAATCTTATCGGCAAAATGGTTGTTGGAGAACTCAATGAAGGATGTGGCCACTGCCTATACTGCCAAAGTGGCAGAGAGAAGCACTGCCCTGACAGAAAAGTAATCGGAATGGAGAAGCTTGACGGATGTTTTGCCGAAAAGATGGTGCTTAGTAATCACCTGATTCATGAAGTTCCATCTGGACTTTTAGCTGAAATGGCAGTGTACTGTGAGCCGCTTGCTGCAGCGATGGAAATTCCGGCTATGACTCATATTGACCCAAGACAAAGAATAGCTGTTATCGGTGATGGAAGGCTTTCGTATATGATAAGCCAGATTGTTTCGCATGAGGGAGCTGATCTTACAGTAATTGGTAAGCATGAGGATAAGCTGAAAATCTTCTCTGAGTTTGCAAAGACAGAGCTTACCACCAAATATGATGACCAAAATTTTGTCATGTCAGATATAGATAACAATACCTTTGATACGGTTATTGAAGCGTCAGGTTCGCCCAGTGGACTTTCTCTTGCCATAAGACTTGTCAGAAGACAGGGAACAATCATTTTAAAGAGTACGTTTGCTGGAAGCTCAGATATTGATATGAGCTATATCGTCGTAAATGAAATTACGATAAAAGGGAGCAGATGCGGTCCGTTTGAACCGGCTCTTAGAATGCTTGAAAAGGGATATATTACACTTCCGCAGGTAGAATGGCATGAGCTTTCTGATTTTGAAAAGGCTTTTTCTTCACATGCATTCAAGGCTGGCTTTCGTATTTCGGAGAATTATTAAATTGTCAGAAAAATATAATTAAAAATTAAAGAAGTCAAGCAAATACACACTTTTTTAATAAAAATTGTTCACAAATCGGCTGACAAAAGATTGTTGAAAATCAATTATTGTAAGGATTTCTTTCCTATGGTAAAATTATTGTTAATTTAATAACAAACTAGACTGACTGATGGTATATCTTTTTACAGAATAATCTGTATAAAGGCAGTCAGAAAACATTGATTCTACCTAAGGAGGGTTTTTCGATGAATCGTTTTACATTACCAAGAGATCTTTATCACGGCAAGGGAGCACTTGAAGCACTTAAGACACTTGAAGGTAAGAAAGCAATAATCTGTGTCGGCGGCGGTTCAATGAAGAGAGGCGGATTCCTTCAGCGTGCAGAGCAGTATCTGCAGGAAGCAGGAATGGAAGTTAAGCTTATCGAAGGAATTGAGTCAGACCCTTCTGTAGAGACAGTTATGAACGGCGCAAAGGTTATGCAGGACTTCGGACCTGACTGGATCGTTGCAATTGGCGGAGGCTCGCCAATCGATGCAGCTAAGGCTATGTGGATTAAGTATGAGTATCCTGATACAACATTTGAAGATATGTGTAAGGTATTTGGTCTTCCTAAGCTTCGCCAGAAAGCACATTTCTGCGCAATCTCATCTACATCAGGAACAGCAACTGAGGTTACAGCTTTTTCTATAATCACAGATTATCAGAAGGGCATTAAGTATCCTATCGCTGATTTTGAAATCACACCTGATGTTGCAATCGTTGACCCTGAGCTTGCAGAGACAATGCCTGTTAAGCTTGTTGCACATACTGGTATGGATGCAATGACTCATGCAATAGAGGCTTATGTTTCTACTGCTAACTGTGAATATACAGATGCACTTGCTCTTCATGCTATACAGATGATTGATGATGATCTTGTTGATTCATATAAGGGTAATATGGATGCAAGAGATTCTATGCACGATGCGCAGTGTCTTGCAGGAATGGCATTTTCTAATGCTCTTCTTGGAATAGTACACTCGATGGCTCATAAGACAGGTGCTGCATTTAAGAATGGACATATCATTCACGGCGCAGCAAATGCAATGTATCTTCCTAAGGTAATTAAGTTCAATGCAAAGAATCCGGAAGCTGCAAAGAGATATGCATATATCGCTGATTTCGTAAAGCTTGGTGGAAATACTCAGGAAGAGAAGATAGAGCTTCTTATCCAGATGCTTCGTAAGAAGAATGATGATCTTAATATTCCTCACTGCATCAAGAACTATGGTGAAGGCGGACTTCCTGCAGAAACAGGAATCGTTCCTGAGGATGAATTCCTTGAAAAGCTTCCTGATATAGCAGCTAATGCTATACTTGATGCCTGCACAGGTTCAAATCCTCGCCAGCCAAGTCAGGAAGAGATGGAAAAGCTTCTTAAGTGCTGCTACTATGATACAGAAGTTGATTTCTGATTATAGTAAGCATTTACCTAATACAGCTTGGTTAGTATCATCTGTAGGACATTGTTCTGATTTGTGAAAATAATAAATTGTACCTTTTGGTACTCTGAATAGGGAAGAGAGAACTCATATTTTCTTTGAGGACTCTCTTCTTTTCATGTGCAGATTATGTATGGAGGATATTGGCTTACACCTGCAGACTAATTCTCACCCACATTACAATGATACTAACGGCTTTTTTGCAATGGTAATTTCGACCTTTTTTGAACGTTTTTTCAGCACTATTACAGCCAAAACTTCTAATATAACAATATGTTTTTACCGAAATATATGCTATATTATTAATATATAAAATATTATTAGATATAGCTTACAGATTTTGACAAACACAAAACTGCAAGCTATGACGAGAAGGAGGTTACTATGGCTGGAAGCAAAAAAGTTAAAATGAAAATGAAATACAAGTTGATGCTTATTGCACTTGTACCACTGATTTTGATATCGGGGATTATCATTATTATCAGTGCAAAGATGATGCAAAGTTCTCTTGAGGACGAGTACCTTAATACACTTAAGACGGCATCAGAATCATATAGCATACTCCTTGATAGTACAGATGAGGGCGATTACACGATTGATGAATCAGGTAATATTTATAAAGGATCGTTTCTTATGAATGATCCACAGGGCATGTACCTGGTACCTGATGAGATTAAAGAATGCACGGGACTTGATGTTACATTCTTCTATGGAGATACAAGAATAACAACATCACTTGTTGATTCAAGCGGCAATCGAATTGTGGGAACCCAGTGCACGGATGCAGTTAAGGAGACAGTCCTTAATCAGGGGCAGTCGATGAGTTCACTAAATGTTGAGATTAATGGGGAACGTTACGCTGTATTCTATACTCCCGTCAAAAATTCTGATGGATCTGTTGTTGGAATGACTTTTGCCGGTAAACCGTATGCTGATGTTCGCTCGGCAGTTTCAAAAACAACATCTGGCTTAACCGCTATTGGACTTATTTTGATTATTATTTCTTCAATAGTAGTTCTGTTTGAGACAACACACCTTTCATCAGCGCTTACTTCTTCAATTGGAATGGTCAATGTCATGGCCAAGAAGGACTTAACTGCAAAGGCAGATGAAAAGGTAGTAAAAAGAGATGATGAGCTTGGAGAAATGGCTTCAAGCATTGGACAGTTCCAAAGCGCACTTAATAGCTCTTTTGGCACAATAAAAGGAGCATCTGATAAGGTCAAGACTGCAGGCGAAACACTTTCGAATTCTGCAAATCTTGCGGTTAGCACGACTGAAAACGTAACCTCTGCCATGACTGAAATTTCAAAGGGAGCAATGGCACAGGCTGAGCAGCTTACAAGCGCAACGACATCTGTTTCTGAAATGGGAGAGCTTTTTGGACAGATTATCGATAACATTGGAGAACTTGAGAATTCTGCGAATGAGATGGAAACTACCTCCAAGCATTCCGAAGTGACTGTCGACGAATTATCAAAGACAAATGAGAAGACCGGCGTGGCAATGAACTCGATTGCAGACGTTGTAAATGCAACCAATTCTTCGGTAAAAAATATTTCAAAGGCAGTAGAGCTTATTTCTGAAATTGCAAGTCAGACAAACCTTCTTTCATTAAATGCTTCTATTGAAGCTGCAAGAGCAGGGGAAGCAGGAAAAGGCTTTGCAGTAGTTGCCAGCGAGATTCAAAAGCTTGCTGATCAGTCAAATGCTTCTGCAAGTGAGATAACTCAGATAATTGACAAGCTTACTATGCAGAGTGATTCAGCTGTTGCAACTATGGATGAAACAGCGGTTATTATCGATGAGCAAAGAGATATGATTTCAGCTACGCTTGAAGCGTTTAATAAGCTTGCAGAGGATGCATCGGAAATTTATTCGAGGGTTACCGAAATAAAGTCAAATACTGAAAAATGTGATGTTGAAAGAGCTGCAGTTCAGGATACTATCACAGGACTTTCTGCAATTTCTGAGGAGAATGCGGCAAGTACAGAGGAAACGAATGCTTCTATGGAGCAGCTTAATGAAAATGCCGAGCAAATTGCTCAGGCAGCAGAGGCTCTAAATACTCTGGCAAAAGAGCTTGAAAGTGAGGCTAAGCAGTATAAGATTTAATAGTAATCATATTTAGTAATGCGCACGAATATTTTCATAAAAATAGAGTGCACGATTTCAGAAAATACTTGCGACTTATTTTATTGTGTGCTACAATAACAAAGCTGTCTGTGAAATGGACAGAGATTTGTATGACAGCTTTCGTAAATTATGAGAATTATTTGCTATATAGCGAGGTGAGAGAAATGAAGCAGGATATCCAGCCAGAATTTTATCAGGCAACAGTAACATGTAACTGCGGCGAGACATTCGTTGTTGGTTCAACAAAGAAAGACATTCACGTTGAAATTTGTTCTAAGTGTCATCCATTCTACACAGGACAGCAGAAGGCATTATCTGCACGTGGTCGTATTGATAAGTTCAATAAGAAATACGGAATGCAGTAATCTGAATATTTTATTTAGATGTAACTACGAGAATGAGGTTGAGGCTTGTGCCTCAACCTTTCTTTGGATTAATATTCTTTTGTTTGAGACTTGTAAGTGCTAATAATGATTACCATGAAAGGCTTTTATGAAAAAGAAAAAGACAAAGATTTATTCGGGAATTGGCGGACAGGCTGTACTTGAAGGTGTAATGATGAGAAACGGAGATAAATATGCCGTTGCTGTCAGAAAACCTGATAATACTATTGAAGTTGAGACGAACCATTACAAGGGTTCAGAATTTGGTGGAAAGCTTAGAAAGATTCCATTTGTAAGAGGAATTTTTGTATTTGTTGACTCTCTGGTTCTTGGATCGCGTGCACTTAACTTTTCTGCTTCTTTATACGGAGAAGATGAAGAGGAACAGCCCGGAAAGGCTGAGAAATTTATAGACAAGATTACAGGCGGTCATGCGGAGAAATTTGTAGAAGTAGTTACAATGGTGGTATCTTTTGCTATTGCCATTGCAATCTTTATGGTCCTTCCATATTTCCTTGCTGATCTTTTGGCAGTATATGTCAGAAATGAATCGCTTCTTTCACTGTTTGAAGGAATTATCAGAATACTTATTTTTATTGCATATATTCTTTTGATATCCAGGATGGATGATATCAAGAGATTGTTCATGTATCACGGGGCAGAGCACAAATGCATCAACTGTATTGAGCATGGACATGTTCTTACAACTAGAAATGTTAAGAGAAGTTCCAGATTTCATAAGAGATGTGGAAGCAGCTTTATTTTGTTTGTAATGCTTGTCAGCATTGTACTTTTCTTTTTTATCAGAGTGAATTCTATTCCGCTTCGCCTGGTTATAAGACTTCTTCTTATTCCTGTAATTTCAGGTATTTCTTATGAACTGATTTATCTTGCAGGGCGAAGCGAATTTATTCTGCTTCGTATTATTTCAACTCCGGGTCTTTGGATGCAGGGTCTTACAACTAAGGAACCTGATGAGAGCATGATTGAAGTCGGCATCAAATCTGTTGAAGAGGTTTTTGAATGGAAGAATTATCTAAAAGAAAACTTTGGCTACGATGATGAGTATATTGAGCATGAGATAAAGCGTGACATGGGCGAGGATGATCTCGTTGATGACGATGATTTAGATAATGTTTCTTTTGATACAAATAAGGACAGCGAGGAAGCCTCTGCTTCAGAAGCAAAAGATGATGCTGCAGCAGATGTTATAGAGGATACTCCGGCAAATGAATGATATCGTTTCATATGCAGAATGTTTTGAATATGGTAAAAAGAAATTATCAGATGCGGGCATTTTAGATGCAGCGCTTGATGCAAGGCTTCTTCTTGAGAGCGTGTGTGGAACAAATTACAGTACGCTTCTTGCGCATGGAGATAGGCAGGTTACTGATAACGAGAAGAGAGCTTACTTTGAGCGGATTACACAAAGAGAAAAGCGAATTCCACTTGCATATATTCTTGGAACACAGGAATTTATGGGACTTGATTTTGATGTATCTTCTGACGTGCTTATTCCAAATCAGGACACAGAAACTCTTGTTGAGGAAGCGCTGGGACATCTTTTTGAAGGAATGAATTTTCTGGATCTTTGCACAGGCTCAGGGTGTATTGCGCTTAGCCTTTTGAAGTATTCTAACGGAACAAGGGCTGTTGCTACGGATATTTCAGAAAAGGCACTGCTAATTGCTTCAGCAAATGCCAAAAAGCTAGAGCTTTCTGATAGAATAAGCTTTTTTCAAAATGATGTTTTGGATGAAAGCGCAGAGATGAGCTTCAAAGGCTTTGACCTTATTGTTTCTAATCCGCCCTATATCAGAACATCAGTTATTCCTTCACTTGAGCCTGAGGTTTCGCGTAGTGAGCCTTATATTGCTCTTGACGGAGATGAGGATGGGCTTAAGTTTTATCATAGAATATGCGCATTGGCACCAAAGCTTTTGAACAGAAGCGGGTATCTTTTGATGGAGATAGGTTTTGATCAGGCCGAAGATGTAGCAAAGATCATGAGTGATAATAACTTTAAAGATATTGAAGTGGTTAAGGACTTTGGAGGAAACGACAGAGTCCTTAAAGGATGGATAGGATAAATACTGTATGGATAAGATGTTTGATAAACTTGATAATCTCGTTAGAAGCTATGAAGATATTTCGATGGAGCTTACTGAACCTGGTGTTACAGACAATCAGGACAGGTTCAGAAAGCTTTGCAAGCATCAAAGCGATTTAACTCCGCTTGTAGAGTGCTATAACGAGTACAAAGAGTGCCAAAAGGCGATAGATGACAGCATTGCAATGATGGATGGCGAGAGCGATGAGGAAATGAAAGAGCTTCTTAAGGAAGAGCTTTCAGAAGCAAAAGCAAAGCTCCCGGAGCTTGAAGAAAAGCTAAGACTTCTTCTTATTCCCAAAGATCCAAATGATGAGAAGAATGTAATCGTAGAAATCAGAGCAGGTGTAGGCGGAGATGAAGCAGCTCTTTTTGCATCAAATCTTTACAGAATGTATGTAATGTATGCTGAGAAGATGCGCTGGAAGGTTGAGACAATAGATGCCGAATACATCGGTATTGGCGGAATGAAGTCTGTAAACTTTATTGTTAATGGAAACGGCGCGTATTCAAGACTTAAATATGAGAGTGGAGTTCACCGCGTTCAGAGAGTACCTGAAACAGAGTCTGGTGGCAGAATCCATACTTCTACGGCAACGGTTGCAATAATGCCTGAGGTTGATGACATGGATGAAATAGTTGTTGACCAGAAGGATATCAGGTTTGATGTGTTCAGGTCATCCGGAAATGGCGGGCAATGCGTTAACACGACCGATTCTGCGGTTCGTCTTACTCACTATCCAACCGGAATAGTTATTTCATGTCAGGATGAAAAGAGTCAGCTCAAGAATAGAGCAAAGGCAATGAAGGTTCTAAAGTCCAAACTTTATGAGCTCGAACTTGAAAAAAGACACGACTCCGAGGCTGAGCTTCGAAAGAGCCAGATCGGAACGGGGGATCGTTCTGAGAAAATCAGAACCTATAACTTTCCTCAGGGACGAGTTACCGACCATAGAATAAAGCTTACGCTTTATAAAATTGATTCAATAATTGACGGCGATCTTGACGAACTGATAAATAGCCTTACCGCAGCCGACCAAGCAGCAAAACTTGCGAAGATGGACAGTTAATTACGTTACCAAAAAGGTAATAGAATTTGATTTTATCCAATTTTCGTGCTATAATATTGTTACCAAAAAGGTAATAGAAGTGGAAGGAATATAGTAGAATAGGTTGAGTATGACAATATTGTATAGGAATGAAGCTACAAAAAAACAGTTTTGTTCCAAATACAAGAAAAAATGGAGATACCCAGAGCAGGTTAAGATAAAGCTTGAAGCAGCGGAGAACTATATTTTAAATGCGGATTCTTTGATAGATATAGCGAATTATCCTCCATTTCGATTTGAACACTTAAAAGGAGACAGAAAAGAAGAATGGAGTATTAGACTTGACAATACAGGATATCGTGTAACAATGATCCCTTGCGATAATAATGAAAATGAAATTATTGAAGGGGACATACTAGGGCAATGCAAAATGATTAAGATTGTTAAGGTGACGGAGGTGTCAAATCATTATGAGTAATGTAACTGAATATAAAGAGCTGGTTGCATTTCATCCTGGTTACTATATTGCTGATATTATTGAAGATATGGGAATAACTCAAGCCGAGTTTGCAACAAGATTAGGAACAAATACTAAAACGCTAAGTTATCTGCTAAATGGTCAGGCAAATATTTCGAACGATTTAGCTAAGAAACTATCTGTTATGATGGGAACTAGTGAGGAAGTATGGCTGAATTTACAAAGCACATATGACCAAAAACAAATTGAAATTCAAAAAGAAAAAGATTTTGATGAACAGGCTTGTTTGGCAAGGCTAATCGATTATAAATATTTCGTTGATTTAGTTGGACTACCAGTTTCTAAATCTATAAACGAAAAGATAACTAATTTATGCAAATTTTTTAAGGTTTCAGATTTAAGGATAATGTTAACAACGGATTTTTTGGTGAATTACAGAACGGGTATTTCTTCTGTTGATGATAAGAATATTATAAATTCTCGTGCTTGGGTACAAACTGCTATGAACTTTTCACAGAGGATTGAAACAGAGAAATTTGATTCAGAAAAACTTAGATCTTTTTTACCGGAATTGAGGAATATGACGATTCAAGAACCGGAGATTTTTTTGCCTAGAATGCGTCAGATATTTGCAGATTGTGGAGTTGCTTTTGTTTTACTTCCGAATTTAAAAAATTCAGGAGTAAATGGGGCTGTAAAATGGATAAACGACGATAGAGCAGTTTTAGCTATGAATAATAGACGATTGGATGCAGACATATTTTGGTTTTCTCTTTTTCATGAGGTTAGACATGTCCTTCAGAAAAAAACAAAAACAACTTTTATCAGTTATTCTGAAAAAGAAATGCTAGAAGTAAACAAACATTTAGAAGATGATGCAGATATTTTTTCTACAAATTTTTTGATTCCTTCGGAAGCACTAAGGAAATTTGCTCCTTCAAAATATACTACTGATGAGGAAATTGTTGAATTTGCAAAGCATATTGGAATACATCCAGGTATCGTTGCAGGAAGACTGCAACATGAGGGTATTATAAAACCCAGTAGATGTTCCAAGCTAAAGGAAAAATACCATTTCAAATTCGGAGAATCTGCGTAGGAAATTATAAAGAGGTTAAGTTCATGTATTATGGTGAACTTAACCTCTTTTTGGTGAATATAAAGCTTTGTATATTAAATTGTATTTCTTATAGCACTCATTAGGCTCTTACAGCCTTCATAAATATCATCATAGCAAGTCTTGAAATCTCT
Source organism: uncultured Butyrivibrio sp. (assembly GCA_964549585.1). Classification (GTDB taxonomy): domain Bacteria; phylum Bacillota; class Clostridia; order Lachnospirales; family Lachnospiraceae; genus Butyrivibrio. The sequence continues at coordinate 28,063 of CAZJWA010000013.1, forward strand.
CGTATACCATGGGTCGGAGATATTTTCACCTTTTCGCGAATCTACGTAGTCAAGAAGCTTATATATCTTGTGGCTTATATCTGTCTTGCATATTGAATTAATATCCCTAATATTTGTGTCATCCATTCCAATTAACATATTGTAGTCCCAATAATCCTGGGTTACGAGCTGTCTAGCTCTATGGCTGTCATTCTCAAGTCCGTGTGAAGCAAGTTCCTTCTTTGCCGGCGGATAAATTTTGTTTCCAATCTCCTCGGTGCTTGTTGCTGCCGAATCTACTTCAACTAAATCCGAAAGCATTGATTTATCAAGCATGTCTCTCATAACTGCTTCAGCCATAACTGATCTGCAAATGTTACCATAGCAAATAAATAGTATTTTTATCATCTTGTATTACGTCTCCTTAACAACTTGTTTCTATCATACCAAAACCTTTGGATTCTTCAAGCACATTTTAGCTGTAAAGCAATTAACGCACGTCAAATAGCAAGTTCGCGGCAAAGGCGTGCGAAAAGCGGAAGGAAGAACCGCACCAGCATACAGAAATAACTAAAATTTGCACGTCGATTCATATAAGATTAAAAATAATCAAGAAAATAGATAAAATTATCACTATGAATAAACTCTTTTAGTGTTATGATAATATTCATCAACCAAATTGACTAAAAATATTTTCTGATTAGCAATCTGAATTAAATGGTCAATTTTGCTTATGAAATTCAAACATGAAATTTTAATCTTGGATTTTGGTTTGTTAAATTATGTAAGACAGAATAATAAATAAAAATGGAGACTAAAAATGGAAAATTATCAGAAATATCGCAGACAGTATTACATGCCGCCAAAGGCTACATATGACTGGGTAAAGAAGGAATATATAGATAAAGCACCAATATGGTGCAGCGTAGATTTGCGTGATGGAAATCAGGCACTTATTGAGCCAATGAGCCTTGAAGAAAAGCTTGAGTTCTTTACAATGCTTGTAAAGATTGGCTTTAAGGAGATTGAAATAGGATTTCCGGCTGCTTCTGAAACTGAATTTGAGTTTGCAAGAGCACTTATTGAAAGACATATGATACCGGACGATGTTACTGTTCAGGTACTTACTCAGGCAAGAGATCACATAATTAAGAGAACCTTTGAAGCTGTACAGGGCGCACCTCATGCAATCATTCACCTTTACAATTCTACATCAGTAGCTCAAAGAGAGCAGGTGTTCAAGAAGGATAAGGAACACATTAAACAGCTTGCTGTTGATGGCGCAAAGCTTCTTGATAAGCTTGCAAAAGAAACAAGTGGAAATTTCTCTTTTGAGTATTCACCTGAGAGCTGCTCAGGAACTGAGATAGACTATGCGGTTGAAGTATGTAATGCAGTCCTTGATGTTTGGCAGCCGGATCCATCCAATAAAGTAATCATTAACATTCCGACAACTGTTGAATATGCTATGCCTCACGTTGTCGCTACACAGTTTGAATATATCAATAAGAATCTTAAATATAGAGAAGCTGTTAATCTTTCAGTTCATGCTCATAATGACAGAGGCACAGGCGTTGCTGTTTCTGAAATGGCAGTTCTTGCAGGTGCTGATAGAATTGAGGGAACACTTTTTGGAAATGGCGAGCGTACAGGAAACGTTGATATTGTGACACTTGCTCTTAATATGTTCTCACATGGCGTAGATCCGGAGCTTGATTTTACTAATCTCCCTGAAATTGGTGCTACATATGAGAGACTTACCAGAATGAGAATTTCAGAGCGTACGCCTTATAGCGGAGCACTTGTGTTTACTGCTTTTTCCGGATCACATCAGGATGCAATTTCCAAAGGCTTCTCGTGGCATGATCAGAAAAAAGATGGCGGATATTGGACCGTTCCATATCTTCCAATTGATCCAAAGGATATTGGAAGAGAATATGACGGCGATGTTATCAGAATCAATTCCCAGTCCGGAAAGGGCGGCGTAAGCTTCATCCTTAAGAATAGCTATGGAATGATGATTCCAAAGGATATGCAGGCTGATGTCAGCTACACAATAAAAGACATTTCAGATAGAGAGCATGCGGAGCTTTTGCCGGAGAGAATCTATCAGATTTTTGAAGACAAATACGTTCATAATGATGGAATCTTTAGTATTACTCAGTGTCATTTCAAACAGATTGATGGAATACTTGCAGAGGTTACAATTAATCTTGGCGAAAAGGAAGTGATGGTTGAGGCAAACGGAAACGGTCGTCTTGACGCAGTAAGCAATGCAATTAAGCAATATTTTGATATATCTTATGACCTTAATACCTATGAAGAGCATGCTCTTTCAAGAGGCTCATCTTCAAAGGCTGTAACTTATGTTGGAATAAATAAAGATGGCAAGACATACTGGGGAGTTGGAATTGATGAGGATATCATCAAATCTTCAATCAATGCACTTTGCATAGCAGTAAACCAGATTGAGGCACTTAAGAACCGCGGCGAAATGAAGGATGAGAGAATAAATGAAATCATCAATTATATTCAGGAGAATTACCTGACTGTAACACTTGATGATCTTTCACAGAAATTCTTCTTATCAAAGCCATATCTCTCAAAGTATATCAAAGAGAAATCCGGCATTACCTTTGGCGAGAACGTCAAGAAGATAAGACTTAAGAAGGCAAGCACACTTCTTAAGAACGGCAATATGAAGATTGAGAGAGTTGCTGAAGCAGCAGGCTATCAGAACGTAGAGCATTTTAACAGACTCTTTAAAAAGAAATATGGAATGACGCCTGTTCAGTATAGAAGCACTGCAAGATAAAAGCTTTTTTGCCAAAAGAGCTTTCAAGATAGGCAAATTTTAGTTTAAAAATTAAGATAAGTTTAAGAAGGGTATCAGGATATTTCTGATACCCTTTTTTGTGTTATAATTTTGCAGTGAAAGAGACACAAGAAAATATACTTAAAAGCATAGAACAATTCTCTTACAATTTTTGACCAATAGATAGAAAGGCATAACATATGAATTTAAATAAATTTGATGTAATAATAATCGGAGCGGGCCCAGGAGGAATTTTCTGTGGCTATGAACTTCTTAAGAAAAGACCTGATTTAAAGGTGCTCATGATTGAAAAGGGCCGTTCAATAGAGAAAAGAGTATGTCCAAAGAGAAACACGAAGGTTTGCACAAACTGTAAACCGTGTTCGATAACGACAGGCTTTGCAGGAGCAGGAGCCTTTTCTGATGGAAAGCTTTCTCTTTCACCGGATGTTGGAGGAAATCTTCCTGAAATACTTGGATATGATAAGGCTCGTGAGCTTATTGGAGAATCAGACAGAATTTACCTTGATTTTGGAGCAGATACTAATGTTTACGGAGTAGATAAGCAAAAAGAAATTCAGAAAATCAGAAAAAAAGCTATCACTGCGAATCTTAAACTTATTGAATGTCCGATAAGGCACCTTGGAACAGAGGAAGGCTATAAAATATATGCAAGACTTCAGAAAGCTCTTGAAGAAATGGGAGTAACTCTAATGTTTAATACAATGGTAGAAAATATCATTGTAGAAGACAATATAGCCAAGGGAGTTACTACTGATAAGGGCGAGACCTTTTTTGCTGATGAAATAGTAAGCGCAGTTGGGCGTGAGGGTGCTGACTGGTTTAAGGATAAATGCGAAGAGATAGGTATTGAGACCACTCCGGGAACAGTTGATATCGGAGTAAGAGTAGAAGTCCGTGATGAAATCATGCAGTTTCTTAATGATAACCTTTATGAAGCAAAGCTTGTGTATCATACTCCTACTTTCGATGATAAGGTTAGAACCTTTTGCACAAATCCATCAGGTGAAGTTTCTACAGAGTATTATGAGAACGGTCTTGCTGTAGTAAATGGTCATGCGTATAAGGCTAAGGAATACAAGACGGATAACACAAATTTTGCACTTCTTGTATCGAAGAACTTCACAAAGCCTTTTAAGACTCCTATTGAATATGGCAAAAAAATTGCTGAGCTTTCCAATATGCTGTGTGGCGGCAAGATAATTGTTCAGACCTATGGCGATTTTAAGAGAGGAAGGCGTACTACTGAAGAGAGACTTTGCAGGAATAACCTCATTCCAACGCTTAAGGATGCTGTTCCGGGAGATCTTTCACTGGTATTTCCTCACAGAATAATGGTTGATCTAGATGAAATGCTTCAGGCACTTGATAAAGTGACACCGGGAATAGCTGCTGAAGAAACTCTTCTGTACGGCGTTGAAGTTAAGTTCTATTCAAATAAGGTAATAGTAGATAAGGACTTTAACACAAGCGTTAATGGGCTTCGTGCAATTGGAGATGGAGCAGGAGTTACAAGAGGACTGCAGCAGGCAAGTGCAAATGGACTTAGCGTAGCAAGGAGCATACTAAATGTTCTTAAATAAAAAAATTAAAATGATAGCGGCAGTTTTGTGCTCTGCAATACTTCTTGGAGGATGCGCCAATCCTGTCACAGGCGGAAATATCACTAAGGTTGTATTGACAACCGGTTTTTCTGGAAACGAAGTGTTCAGAATTGAGGATACTGTATGTACGCTTCCTGAAATTACGGTGTATCTGGTCAATATGCAAAATGAATATGAGAATAATCTTGGAAAAGAAATCTGGTCAGCGGGAATTACTTCGGATTCAGCTACTGATTCATCTAGTGAAGCTATTTCAGATGGAGAGAAAATTACTCTTGAAGATAATCTAAAACAGTCCTGCCTTTCAAGAATGGCCAAGATAAAGACTATGAATCTCCTTGCGAAGGAAAGCGGAATAACACTAAGTGATGATGAAACACTACTTGCTTCAAAGGCAGCAGATGAATATTACTCATCACTAAGTGAAAACGACATTGAAGCTATGCAAAATGTTTCAAAGGACGAAATCACAAAGCTTTATGAAGAATATGCGCTTGCAAATAAGCTTTACGAATACACAATCAAGGATATCAATCCTGAAGTAAGTGATGATGAGGCCAGAAGAATTACTGTTCTTCAAATATTCATTAAAACCTATACACTTGACGGAAGCGGAGCGAAGGTTGATGTATCTGATGAAGAGAAACAGACAGCTTATAACAAGCTCTCTAAGATACTTGCAGAATATAAGTCCGGTACGGAATTTGAAAGCCTTGCAGAGAAATATAACGAAGCAGATGAAACGACAATTTCTTTTGGAAAAGGAGAAGTTGACGAGAATTTGGAAAAGGCAGCATTTGATTTATCAACTGATGAGGTCTCTGGAATAATAACGACTGCAGATGGATATGAAATAATCAAGTGTGTTACTACTTTTAACAAAGAAGAGACAGAAGCAAATAAAGTCAAGATTATTGAACAGAGAAGAAAAGAAGCCTTTGGAGAGCAGTATGATAATTTTGCAGATGGTCTTACCAAAGAAATAAATGAGAAGCTTTGGGATAGCATAACGCTTTCAAATGACAGCGATGCAACGACCTGTTCATTCTTTAGTATTTATGAGAAATACTTTAAAAATGACGAAGAGTCATAAAGTTTACGAAGATTTAAGATTTAAAAATAAACCTTGAAATCCGCTCTCAGAGCGAGTTTTCAAAAAGCTGTTAGCACTCATTCACAATGAGTGCTAATTTTGTGTTGACTTTTCTTTTTTGGGGCACTAAACTTTCCTTTATTGAGAAATAATTATTTAGTAGCGTATGCTGCAGATAATCAAAATAAACAATTTTAAATATTTTTTACAAGGAAAGGTGTGATTTATATGTCAGTTTCAAAAGGTAATCTTTCAATCAACAGCGAGAACATGTTCCCAATTATTAAGAAATGGCTTTATTCTGATCATGATATTTTTTACAGAGAGGTTATTTCAAATGCATGTGATGCAATTACAAAGATAAAGAAAATGGACGCGCTTGGAGAGTATGAGCTTCCTGAAGGCTATAAGCCACAGGTAAACGTTGTCCTTGATGATAAAGAAAAGACAATCAAGATTACTGATAATGGTCTTGGAATGACTGAGGATGAAGTTAAGGAATATATCAATCAGGTTGCTTTTTCTGGAGCAACAGATTTCCTTGAGAAATATAAGGACAAGGGAAGTGCTGACCAGATCATCGGACATTTCGGACTTGGATTTTATTCAACTTTCATGGTATCTGATCAGGTAGATATTGATACACTTTCATATAAAGAAGGTTCAAAGGCTGTTCACTGGACATGTGATGGTGGTTCTGAATTTGAGATGGAAGAGGGAGATAAGGAAGGCTTTGGTACAACAATTACTCTTCATTTATCTGATGACTGTCTTGAATTTTGTAATGAATACAAAGCTAGAGAGATAATTAAGAAGTATTGTTCATTTATGCCTTACGAAATCTATCTTTCAAGAAATAATGAGACTGATACTATCACTGTAAAAGAGTCAGAAAAGCTTCCTACAGATACTGTAGTTGAAGAAGTAAAGCCTGAGCCTAAGAAGGAAGATGATAAGGCTGATAACAAGAAGGACAAGGAACCTGAAGAGCGTAAGTTTAAGGTAATAAAGCGCCCTGAGCTTATGAATGATATTCATCCTCTTTGGACAAAGAATCCTAAAGACTGCATAGATGAAGAGTACAAAGATTTCTATCGTAGCGTGTTCCAGGATTATAAGGAGCCTTTGTTCTGGATTCATTTGAATATGGATTATCCATTTAACCTTAAGGGAATTCTTTATTTCCCTAAGATCAATATGGAGTTCGAGTCTGCAGAAGGAAAGATTAAACTTTATAATAACCAGGTATTTATTGCCGACAATATCAAGGAAGTTATTCCTGAGTATCTGATGCTACTTAAGGGAGTTATTGATTGCCCTGATCTTCCTCTTAACGTTTCAAGAAGTGCGCTTCAAAATGACGGCTTTGTTAAGAAGATTTCTGATTACATCAGTAAAAAGGTTGCAGAGAAGCTTGCCGGTCTTTGCAAGACAGACAAGGACAACTATGATAAATACTGGGATGATATCAGTCCATTTATTAAATATGGCTGCTTAAAGGATGATAAGTTCTGTGAGAAGATGAATGATTTTATTCTCTTTAGAAACCTTGATGGACAGTACAGAACACTTCCTGAAGCTCTTCAGATCAATAAGGAAGCTGAGGAAGCTGCCAAGAAAGCTGAAGAAGCCGGAGAAGCAGTTGACGAAAACGGCAATAAGGTTGAAGCTGATATAGTTGATGAGAACAATGATAAGGCAGCTGAAGAGGCAAAGACAGATGAAGCAGCAGATTCTGCTGATAAGAAGGAAGAAGAGCCAAGAACAATATACTATGTTACTGATGAACAGCAGCAGAGCCAGTATATTAACATGTTTAAGGCACAGAAAATGGAAGCATTTGTTCTTAAGGACAATATTGATACTCCATTTATTCAGCAGCTTGAGTCTAAGAATACTAATATTCACTTCCAGAGAATTGATGCTGATCTGACAGATACATTTACTTCAAAGACTTCCAAGAAAGCTGAAAAAGAGCTTGAGGAAGAGGAGAAGAAGGTTGCTGACAAGATGAAGAAGGTATTAAAGAACGATAAGCTTGTTGTAAAGCTTTCAAAGCTTAAAGACAAGAAGGTTTCTTCAATACTTACTATTTCTGAAGAGAGCCGCAGAATGCAGGATATGATGAAGATGTATTCGATGAATGGCATGGGCGGCATGGGAGACTTCGGCGCAGAAGGACAGACTATTGTACTTAATACAAATCATCCTCTTGTAAAATATGTTATGGAGAATCCTGATGCTGATAACTGCAAGATGATTTACGAGCAGCTTTATGATCTTGCAAGACTTCAGAATGCCCCTCTTGATGCGGATGCAATGACGAAATTTGTAAACAGATCAAATGATATAATGCTTTCTATGACGAAATAAATAAGATACTTTTTTGTAGTCATAAAAAGACGAAAAAAGGCACATATATTCTCAGAATATATGTGCCTTTTTGACTATTTGCTGATATAATTATCTATGAATATGGAAATTTTTAAGCTTTTTTAAAATCCATTTGTTGGGGTGAAGTCAGCTTGAAGGAAATAATAGACAAAATACTTAAGGGGAAATTTGAATATAAACACGAGCCATTAAGGTTTTCAGTTCCAAGAGTGGAGAAGAAAATTCCGGTTGGTGGAATACTTGAGGGGACATTTGTAATAGAAGGCGCCCTTAGCAGTGTTGTTGAAGGAGAGGTATCTACATCTGAAATCAGGATGGAGGTTCTTACACCTTCTTTTTCCGGTGGAAGCGAAGAAATAGGATATAGGTTTAGTGCAGAAGGATTAAATGCGGGAGACGAGCTTTCAGGGTACTTTAGGATTATTTCAAATTGCGGCGAATATCAACTTCCATATGTTGTAACAGTTGAGACTCCGGATATTAATTCAAGCCTTTGTGAGATAAAAAATCTATTTCATTTCACTAATCTTGCAAGAACAAACTGGGATGAGGCAGTCAGCCTATTCTATTCCAAGGATTTTATCAGATTGTTTACCGGAACGGAGAATCAGTACGAGAGCCTTTACAGAGGTCTTTCAATCGACTCTGCAAACGAGCAGAACGTTGAGGAATTTCTCATTTCGATAAATAAAAAGCAAAAGATAGAATTCATTCCTGATCAGAAAGAAATTATAGTTGATGATCCGCTTGAAACAAGGGAGCATACAATCATAATCAGTAAGAATGGCTGGGGATATACAGGACTTAGCGCGGATATTGACGGTGAGTTTATTAGTGCTAATAAACATACCCTTCGTGAAAGCGATTTTCTTGGAAATACCTGTTATTTCCACTTTGAAATTGACGTAAATAAGCTCCACCGTGGGAACAACTTTGGAATAATCACATTTTCTAATGCATTTACCTCTTTTACAGTTAAAGTCACAGTAAAGTCTCTTAGCGAGGCTTCTCTAATAAAGTCTTCATATCGTGAGAAAAAGCTTCTTACAGTTGATCTCATGAATTTATATATTCGTTTCAGGTCCAAGAAAATTGATTCAAGAGGATGGCTTCTTGAAACAGGAAAGCTTATTACAAGAATGAACGCTCTTGATAGTAAGGATCTTGTTTTCAGGCTTTATAATGCGCATTATCTTATTACTGCCGGAAGAATCAATGAAGCGATATGGATACTTAAGCAGGCAGAGCCAGATATTGAGGCAATGACATCAGGAAGAAATACCATTTATTGCTATTATCTTTATCTGATGACGCTTTGCACCAAAAGAGAATCTGATATCAGTGCAGCTCAGCTTAGAGTAGAAGGCATATATAACAGGCAGCAGGATAACTGGCGCGTAGCCTGGCTTCTGCAGTTTCTTTCGGATGAATATTCGTCATCGAAGACCGCGAAGTGGCTAATGCTTGAAAAGGAAAGCGGTCTTTCCTGCAGCAGTCCTATCATGTACCTTGATGCGCTTGTTTTGCTTATGCAAAGTCCGACTCTTCTTAGCGAATTTAACGAATTTACTATAAGCACGCTTATTTTCGCTGTGCGAAGAAATCTCCTTACGGCTCCTGTAATTGACCAGACAGTGTACCTTGCTGCACGTGAAAAGACATATAATAAAAGGCTCCTTTTAATTCTCAAAGCATGCTATGAAGTTAGACCCGGAGGGGACTGCCTTGAAGCAATATGCTCTATGCTGATAAAAGGAAACTGCGTATCCAAAGATGCGTTTGAATGGTACAAAAGAGGAATTGATAAGCAGCTTCGCTTAACAAGACTCTATGAATATTACATGATGTCAATTTATGTCGATAACAGCGGCAAATTACCATGCGAAATATCCAAAATGGTGCTTATGTACTTTTCATATCAGAGTACACTTGATTATCACCAGAATGCTATTCTTTACAAATATCTCTATGAGAATAAAGATCAATATCCTGAACTATTTGAGAGCTATAGATATCAGATTGATAAGTTTATTCTTGATCAGATTTCCAGGGAGCATATTTCAAGAGAACTTGGTTTTCTGTATCAGAATATGATATCCAGGCAGATGGTAGATGCTGTTAATGCACCAAAAATCCTTTCGCTGATAAACACCAGCGAGCTTGTAATCGATGATTTCGAAGCAGGAGGCGGCACCACTTGTAGTATAACTACTGCCGTAGTTATTTACGATAAGTGTTCAAAAGAAATTAAATATAAAATAGATCAGGAAAGCGGAAGAGCATTTATTCCTCTTTATGGAAGCGAGTATGCTATTCTTCTTGAAGATTCGCACGGAAATAGATATAGGCAGACAGTAGCATTTCACCTTGAAAAACTCATAATTCCCGGAAAATTATCTCTTTTGGTTACTCCATTTACGGCGCAGTCAGAGGCAAATACTGATCTGCTTCTATCTGAGCTTGGTAAGAGCGCATACATTATTACTGTTGATAATGTAACAAGATACAGGCAGCTTGTCGGGTCAGACATTATTAATGAAAAGACCAGAAGCGAAATAAGAGGAAATCTTATCAGATTCTATTATGATAATGATTTTGAAAGACAGCTTGTAGAATATTTATGTGAGATAGACCCGAATTCAATTGACGGCAGTGAACGAAATGACATGCTCGAGATGATGGTTCTGACCGGAATATATGATAAAGCGATTGAATGGCTTGAGCACTTTGGAACCTATAAGGTTGATCCCAAAATAATTGTTAGATTATGCAGCAGAGTGCTTAATGGAAACAGATATCTTGATAATGAAAAGGTTGTAGATATCGCATATTATGCATTTAGAAAAGGTAAGTACGATGAAGAGCTGCTTCTTTATCTGATAAGTACCTTTAAGGGTACGGTCAGAGAAATGCGTGATTTGTGGAAGGCGGCTGTTTCATTTGGCGTCGAAGCCTGGAATATGGCTGAGGATATTCTGATTCAGATGCTTTACAGTGGAGCTTTTATTGGGGACAGAATAGAAATTTACAGATATTACGTAGATGGCGGAACAAATTTTGATGTTGAAATGGCTTTTCTTTCCCAGTGCTGCTTTGAGAACTTTGTTCAGGAAAAGGTAGTAGATGACTTTATCTTTAAGAGAATAGCTCAGATCTGCGCAAATACCGATAATATTACTGATATCTGCCGAATGGATTTTCTTAAATTTGCATCAGAGAATATCGATATTCAGATAAATGGAATTGATGAGCTGACCAAGAGATTTGTTGGCGAACTTTTATCTGAAAAGATATATTTTCCTTTCTTCAAGGATCTTGCAGATCAGGTTCCTTCACTTGTCATGTTTAGTGATAAGACGATGATGGAATACCGCAGCACCCCTGGAGCTCATTGCGAAATTCATTATTTAATCACGGATTCTACGGAAGAGGAAAACGAAGAAGACAGATACAGCGTTGAAGATATGCATGAGATGTCTGATGGTATTTTTGTCAGCTCTTTTACCCTATTCTTTGGAGAACAGCTTCAGTACTATGTTACTGAAGAAAGAGAGACGGAGCCCGGCAATACTGCAAGCGTAGTAACACAGAGCGGAACGCTGACTAGAAATGATATCAGCCAGAATTCAGAGGGAGGAAGATACAATCTGATTAACGATATTGTGATTTCTTCTGCTCTTTCAGACAACGATACTGTAAACAGACTGCTTCTTGATTATTACAAGAAAAAAGCCATGACTGAGGATCTGTTTAAGGCAGAATTTTGATTGGCCTTAACAACCTCGAGCCATTAGCTGCTCCTTAAAATCAGTCGCAGCATGGAGACTAATTATGATATTTGATTCCGGAAAAAAGACGAATAATTTCATGCTGGGATATGATCTTGGTGATGAAGTGTCTCAAATAAGCTATTTAGCATCAGATTCTGATGCGCCTGAGACACTTTCTGTTCTTGCCGGAGCCGAAATGTTCAACATTCCGACAATCCTTTGCAAAAGAAAAGGCGTCAATCAGTGGTTTTACGGGAAGGACGCCGCCAAGAAGATAGCCTCTTTAGAAACGGATATGGAGGTCTTTCCTGTAACGAATCTTGTGACAAAGGCCAAAACAGGCGAGAAGATTCATATTGACGATAGAGATTATGACCCGGTTTCTCTTTTGACTCTTTTTATAAAAAGAAGTCTCTCTCTATTATCAATGGAGATGTCGCTTGACCATATTTCGTCAATAATGTTTACAACGGCGTCCCTTGATAAGAAAATGATAGAAATTCTCTCGCGCGTTACAAGAGGACTTGATCTTGCTAACTGCGTTGTACTATACCAAAGCTATGAAGAGAGCTTTTTTTACTATATGCTCTATCAACCAACTGATCTGTGGACTCAGGACGTTCTGGCGATTTATTACAATTTTGGGACAGTATCAGTTTATGAGCTTGAACAGAACCGCTATACCAGTCCAATCGTAATCACAGTTGGTGAAAGTGACCACGATGAACTAGCTATGGATGGAGCGGCGCTTCCTTCCGAGGATAATGCAAAGAAGCAGGCGCTTACTGACCTTGATGATAAATTTATGGATTTGCTAAAAGAAATCTGTAATGGCAAAACTATATCGTCAGTCTTTTTACTTGGAGACGGCTTTAAGGAAAAGTGGATGAGCAGTTCACTTGAATATCTGTGCAGAAACAGAAGAGTATTCCAGGGAAATAATCTCTTTAGTAAGGGAGCAAGTATTGCTGCAAAGGAGAGAATGCTTCCTGGAGATGTAAGCTCGAAGTACGTGCTTCTAGGAGAAGATAAGCTTAAATATAATATCGGAATGAATTTGTACAGACAGGGAAAAGAGTCCTATTATGCCCTCATGGACGCCGGAATCAACTGGTATGAGGTTTCGGCAAGCCTTGATATAATCCTTGAAGACGGAAATAGCATTGACTTTGTTATAGTTCCAATCAGCAAGGGAAAAGAAAGAAGTACTGTAACTATGGAGCTTTTAGGACTTCCGGAAAGAGAAAGAAGTATGACGAGACTCCACGTCGCGCTTGAAATGAGTGCACCTGATAAAATCTCAGTCAAAGTGGCCGACATGGGCTTTGGAGAACTTGTCCCTAGTGAGGGATTAAGGTGGGATAGGGAGATTGAACTGTAATGGGAAAATATCGTTTATGTGTAGGTGCATATGCAAAGAATCCTTTTTTTCTAAAAAAGGTCGGGAAAAAGATATACTCCATTGAAGAGCTGTGCTACCTTATCGTATTAAATGCATATATGCTTGATGGTGATGATTTTACGATATCTCTCGTGAACTATATCGACGAAGAGCTTAGACTATGTGAACTTGCCACTGAACTTAGAAGTATGCTTAATAAAAAGTGCACTGCAGGAGCGTTTGCTGGTACTATTTTGGAGTATGTTCGTTATAATTCCGATGAAGAAATAGAAGAAGCTGAAAAGAAAATCACTTCAAATTCTTCAATGAATATTTATGAAAAGCGTGCTTCAAGAGCAGACTATCTTATGAAGAGCGGAAGCTTTCTTGAAGCCTATTCATGGTATGAGGAGCTTCGAAGCGTAGTCCCTGATGTAGACAGTGCGCTTCGCGCCAGGATTGAGCATAACGAAGGCGTTATCTTTGCAAATCTCTTTTTGTATAAAGAGGCAGCGCAGCGCTTTTACAAAGAGTATGAATATAATCCTTCGGAGAGCGTATACTTAAACTATCTTTCGGCAATGAGACTTAGCATGAATGAAGCCGATTATGTCAGATTTATTGGCGAAAACAAGCAGGCTTATTCATATTCTATGAAGCTTGAAAAGATGATGAATGATTCGATGCAAAGCTTTGCTTCCGGCAAAGACAATCACTCATACCGAACACTTCTTGTATACAAGAATGAAGGAAAGACGGCTGAGTATGAGCAAAGACTTTCACTAACAGTTAACAAATTAAAGAGCGAGTATAGAGCAATCGGAGCTGAGAATTAAGTTAGTACAAATTTGGCCGGCGTGTGGAGAAGACTATGGGATTCTGGGGAAAAAGAAAAAAGAAAAAGAGTAGCGATACAGAAAATGCTGTCACTACTAATGCTGAGCAGCAAGGCTCTGAGAGGGCTTCTGCAGATAGAAGCGACTGGGACAGAGTAGTATACTCCAGAAAAGATTTAAATATTGACGATGCTGCTGAGAGAAGAGAGTATGTAGAAAACTGCCTGATGCAGATGGCTGAGGGCACAAGCGAAATTGAAAATCTGCAGTTTGAATATAGAACAGTTACTGCATATCTTCATGACCTTGATGAAATAGACGCTCTTCCTGAAGATAAGAAAACGCAGCTTGCAGTCTGCGCAACAAGAATTAAGGATAATTCTCAAAAAAAGGCAAAATTTCTTGAAAGTACTGACAAGCTCACGGAACATGAATATGAGAAAATGGAGAGGCTTGGCGACGACGCAGCCAAAACAATTTTAAAGATAGAAGATGCAGAGAAATATCAGGTCAAAATAAGAAACGATTTAAAGCGGCTTGACGGCGAGCATCAGGCTTACAATTTCCGCAAAGAAGAAGTATCAAAGGCACTGGAGAATTCACGGGGACTTATCTATTTTGTGGCAGTGGCTTTCGTTGTTATCATGGCCTTTTTGTATGCTATATGGAGCATTCTTCATTTGGACGTTACTTATGCGTGCATGCTGAGCGTACTTGCAGCGGCTCTTGCTGTAGCGGCGCTTTATGTGAGCAATATGAATGAACAAACTGAGAAAAAACGTGTTTCTAATGCAATTTCAAGACTGATTCAGCTTCAAAATACAGTTAAGATAAGGTATGTAAATAATAGAAATCTTTTGGACTATCTTTATATTAAATATGATATTTCAAATTCAGCCGAGCTTGAAAAGCTCGTGCAAAGATATGAAAAGGAAAGAGCTCAAAGGGAGATCTTTAGAGATGCCCAAAAGCTTCTTGATGAGAATGAGCAGGATCTTCTATTTCTGTTAAAGAACTTTAATGTTAATGATCCTGAAATCTGGCTATCGCAATACGAGGTACTTTTAAATCATAACGAAGAGGTCGAAGCAAGGCATAGACTTATTGTCAGAAGGCAGTCTCTTAGAAAACGCATGGACTATAACAGAGAGACAGTAGTTGGAAATGCAAGAGCAGAAATTGAAGATCTTGCAAGGAGCTATCCAAGATATGCCCAGGAAATCCTTGAAGATGTGAGCAGATATCAGCAGGAGAAAGGACTCGAATAAAATCGGGTCCTTTTTTAAAAAAAGAGATTTGTGTAGGGCACTATAAAGTTCACCATGCGATGAACTTTTTTTGTCGACAATGCATCTTGTCATGGATACTTCATAAGTGATAAGATATAGCCGCGTGTTATTCTTTTTTGAAATAAAAAGATGAGGAAAAGTAAAATATGGAAAAATCAGATTTGACAGTAAGTGACAAGCTCGGCGAAGAGTGTGGTGTTTTCGGAATGTATGATTTCGACGGCGCAGATGTTGCCCATTCAATCTATTACGGACTTCTTGCACTCCAGCACAGAGGACAGGAGAGCTGTGGTATTGCGGTAAGCGACACATCAGGTCCTAAGGGAAAGGTACTTAGCCACAAGGAGATGGGACTCGTAAATGAGAACTTCTCTGCAGAAGAAATTGATAAGCTTAAGGGTGACATAGGAATTGGTCACGTCAGATATTCTACAACAGGTTCGAGCACCAGAGAGAATGCTCAGCCTCTTGTCCTAAATTATGTAAAGGGTACTCTTGCTCTTGCACATAATGGTAATCTCATAAATGCCGGAGAGCTTCATGACGAGCTTGCATATACCGGTGCAATTTTCCAGACAACCATAGATACAGAAGTAATTGCATATCATATTGCCAGAGAAAGACTTAATTCTGCTACTGTAGAGGAAGCAGTCGGACGAGCAATGAAGAAGCTTAAGGGTGCGTACAGCCTTGTTATCATGTCCCCAAGAAAGCTTATCGGAGCACGTGATCCTTTTGGATTTAAGCCTCTTGTAATTGGCAAAAGAGATAACTGCTACGTAATATCAAGTGAGACATGTGCGCTTGATACAATCGGAGCAAAGTACGTAAGAGATGTTGAACCGGGAGAAATTGTTACTATTTCACCAGGTAAAGGCATTGAATCTGATAAATCAATGTGTATTCCCAAAGAACAGCATGGCAGATGCATATTTGAATATATTTATTTTGCAAGACCGGATAGCTATATCGACGGCGTGAGCGTATATAATGCCAGAGTTGCAGCAGGAAAGTTCCTTGCTATAGATTCGCCTGTGGATGCAGACCTTGTTGTCGGAGTTCCTGAATCAGGAAACTGCGCCGCAATAGGCTACTCACTTCAGTCTGGAATTCCTTATGGCAATGCCTTCCAGAAGAATCAGTACATAGGAAGAACATTTATTAAGCCTGGACAGAAGAGCCGCGAGAGCAGCGTACAGGTTAAGCTAAACGCTCTTAAGGAAGCAGTATATGGCAAAAGAATCATCATGATAGATGACTCTATTGTAAGAGGAACGACTTCTGACAGAATCGTAAGAATGCTTAGAGATGCCGGAGCAAAAGAGGTTCATATGAGAGTAAGCTCACCTCCTTTCTTATGGCCATGTTATTTTGGAACCGATGTACCTGCAAGAGAGCAGCTTATTGCTTATAACAGATCGGTTGATGATATCTGTAAGATAATCGGAGCTGATTCACTTGGTTATCTTAAGATAGAAAGACTTAGAGAAATGATTGGCGGAAACCTTGGAATATGTGATGGCTGCTTTACAGGTAATTACCCTGTCGAGCCACCTAAGGATGACATCCGCGGAGAATATACACATTAAGCAAAACGAGAAAAACCTTCGGTTTTTTCGTTAGCAGCTTTGTGCAAAGCACAAAGTTGCCAGGTTAATAATAAAATAAAAAAAGGAGTTAATATGGCTACAGATAGTTATTCAAGTCCACTTTCAGAGAGATATGCTAGTAAGGAAATGCAATATATTTTTTCACAGGATAAGAAGTTCAGAACATGGAGAAGACTATGGATTGCTCTTGCTGAAGTTGAGAAGCAGCTTGGCCTTTCTATTACAAAGCAGCAGATAGATGAAATGAAGGAACATCAGGATGACATAAATTATGATGTTGCAAAGGCACGTGAGAAGGAAGTACGACATGATGTTATGAGCCATGTATATGCATTTGGAGTACAGTGTCCAAATGCGAAGGGCATCATTCATCTTGGAGCAACAAGCTGCTACGTTGGTGACAATACAGACATTATTATCATGAAAGAGGCACTTGTTCTTGTAAGAACAAAGCTTATCAATGTAATAAATGAGCTTTCAAAGTTTGCTGATAAATATAAGGATCAGCCAACTCTTGGCTTTACACATTTCCAGCCGGCTCAGCCTACTACTGTAGGAAAGAGAGCTACTCTTTGGCTTCAGGATTTTACAATGGATCTTGAAGATCTTGATTATACGCTTGATAATTTAAAGCTCCTTGGTTCAAAGGGAACTACAGGAACACAGGCTTCCTTCCTCGAGCTGTTTGACGGAGATCTTTCAAAGGTTGATAAGCTTGATCCAATGATTGCTGAGAAAATGGGCTTTAAGAAGTGCATGGCTGTTTCTGGACAGACATATTCAAGAAAAGTTGATATGAAGGTCATTAACGTTCTTGCTGGAATTGCTGCAAGTGCTTCAAAGATGGCATCTGATATTCGTATGCTTCAGCACCTTAAGGAGATTGAAGAGCCTTTTGAAAAGTCTCAGATTGGTTCTTCTGCAATGGCATATAAGAGAAATCCTATGAGAAGTGAGCGTATCTGCTCTCTTGCAAGATACGTTATGGTTGATACACTAAATCCTGCAATTACAGATGTTTCACAGTGGTTTGAAAGAACACTCGATGATTCAGCAAATAAGCGTCTTTCAATTCCTGAGGGATTTCTTGCTACAGATGGTATTCTTGATTTGTGCCTCAACGTTGTTGACGGACTTGTTGTATATCCAAAGGTTATCGAGAAGCATATGATGGCAGAGCTTCCATTTATGGCAACAGAAAATATCATGATGGATGCTGTAAAGGCAGGCGGAGATCGTCAGGAGCTTCATGAGAGAATTCGTGAGCTTTCAATGAAGGCTGGAAAAACTGTAAAGGAAGAGGGCAAGGACAATAACCTCCTTGAGCTTATTGCTGCTGATCCTGCATTCCACCTTTCTATTGAGCAGCTTCAGGCAAATATGGATCCAAAGCTATACACAGGCTGCAGTGCTCATCAGGTTGAGAAGTTCTTAAATGATGAGATTAAGCCAATACTTAAGGCTAATAAAGATATTCTTGGAGTAAAGGCAGAGATCAATGTATAATGCTCTTTATTTTGCACCAATGGAAGGCATAACTGACTTTATGTTCAGAAGAGCCCACAGCGTGGTGTTTCCGGGAGATGTCGATAAGTATTTTACACCGTTTATTTCAATGGGGCAGAATAAGAAGATGAATCCCAGGGAAAAGAGAGATATCCTGCCGGAAAATCAGGGTGACTATAAGCTCGCTGTGCAGATTATGGCAAACAGGAGTGTTCCTTTTATTGCAGTTGCAAGGGAAATAGCAAGCTATGGCTATAAGGATATCAATCTAAATCTTGGCTGCCCATCAGGCACCGTGGTTTCTAAGAAAAAGGGAGCTGGTTTTCTTAGCGTACCGGATGACCTTGACAGGTTTTTGGATGAAATATTTGAAGGCTGCAGAGAGTTTGCCACGATATCGATTAAAACGAGAATTGGTGTAAAGAATCCTGATGAATTTGACAGAATACTTCAAATATTTGATAAATATCCGATAAGCGAACTGGTAGTTCATCCGCGTCTTCGCTCAGATTTTTATAAGAACACGCCTAATCTTGATGCATTTAGTAAAACACTTGGTTATGGAGATAGACTTTGCTATAACGGAGACATTAACTCTGTGTCAGATACAGAGGTCTTTTGGGGGCGTTTTTCTGATGTTCATAAGATTATGATTGGAAGAGGACTTGTCGCTAATCCTGCTCTTGCGGGAGAGATAAAAGGCGGGGAAAAGCTTTCTCTTGAACAAATGAAGCATTTTCATGAGCTTCTTCTTGAAGATAATATGAAGTATCAAAGCGGAGAGAGAAATGTTCTTTACCACATGAAAGAATTGTGGCCACTATTTGGTAAATCCTTTACGAACTTTGACAAATATGGTAAGGAAATCCGGAAAGCACAGAGGCTTTGCGATTATAAAGCAGCTGTAAATACACTTTTTGGACAGCAGCAGATCATATAGGATTATGGCTGCGCTTATTAAAAGCTTAAGCCTATATTACGATATTATCTTTTTTGTATTTTTAATCACTTTTTAATTATTTTGCATGCATCTTTATGATATACTTTATTTTAATGGTACGTGAAAATGTTACCGATTTATCGGTATTACTCATTATTTAATGGAGGTATTGTATGTCTGAATCTGATGAGAAGATCAAGAAGTTTAAGAAATCTGTTTCTGACGCAGCGAAATCTGTTTCTGATGCTGCAAAGCCGGTTATTGAGAGTGCAAAGATTAAAACAGAACCTTTTGTAAAGGATGTTAAGGCAGCTGCAAAGCCTTATGTTGATGCTGCAGAACCTGTAATAAAGGATACAATTGCCAAATCAGAGCCATATATTGATAAGGTAAAGGAAAGTGCTGCTGAAGCATATTTGAAGGCAGAACCTGCTATCGAAGAAATGATTGGAAAGGCAGAGCCTGTTATTGACGACATCAAAGCAAAAGCAGAGCCTGTAATCGATGATGCTGCCAAAGAAATTAAAGAAAAGACAGATCCTCTTTTTAAAGACATTAAGTCTAAAGCGGAGCCATATATCGCAAAGGCTAAGAAGAAAGCAGAGCCTGCTGCAAAGAAGGCATCTACTACAGCTAAGAGCGCGATGAAATCTGCATCTGACATTGGAAATAACATTGTAAATAAAGCTGCAAAGATGACTGCCAAAACAGAGTTCTATATCCAGTATGGCGATCATGAAATGAGAGCTGAGGATATTTCTGAGAGAGTAAGAACGGATTTTGTTTCAAAGGGAAATAAAGCTTCCGACATCCGCGAGCTTCAGATATATATTAAGCCTGAAGATCAGATGGCATATTATGTTGTTAATCATCATGATACCGGAAAAGTAAATATCTGATTTAGTAAATTGAATTATTTGGTAAGACAAATGGTTAATAAATAGTTTGATTTAGCCGAAGGAAATGCATAAGGCGCACTTCCTTCGGCTTTTATGCTCTATTTATAAGTGTTATTATTTAACGGGATTAATTAAAAATCAGATAAAGCCTGATTTGACCTGGTTTGGGAAAGCTACAGAGTTGGAGATTTTAAAATGACTATCGAAAAAAATATATTTTTTAACTTTAACCATTATGAATATGGAGAAGCTTTTTTTGGAAGCTACAAGGGAATGAGATACCGCCTGGCAAGGGAGCCTTTGGCAAATGTCCATTTTACGCCAGTTGATAAAAGAGATCCTGCTACCATGATGGCAACTGTATGGCCGGAGCCCTATTCCTATGGTGCTACTGATGAAAGCCTTAAGACAAGCGCGAACTTCGATGCTTCCGAAGAAGGCTATGAAAAGGCTATTGAGTGGATCAACGAGCAGTATGATGGAAACGTCTCTAAATGGACAAAATAAAAAAATTAAAAATAAAAAAAGGAAATAAATATTCTTTGCAGTATATATAAAATGTGACACTTTCTACGGCTATGGATATGGAGGCTACGTTTTTTGAAAATACGCGAGGAACTTGAGAAAAGAGAACAAAAGACTCTCTGCAAATATGCAGCCCTTAGCATGAATTCAAAGGGACGCGATGTGCCGGAGGAGCTTTGTGATATCAGACCATGCTATCAAAGAGACCGTGACAGAATTCTGTATTCTAAGTCTTTTAGAAGACTTAAGGATAAGACACAGGTTTTTTTGACACCGGATGGGGATCATTACAGAACCAGAATGACTCACACGCTCGAGGTTGCTCAGAATGCAAGAACGATTGCAAGAGCGCTTAGACTTAACGAGGATCTCGCGGAGGCAATTGCTCTTGGACATGACCTCGGACATACGCCATTTGGCCATGCCGGTGAGAGAGCACTAAGCTCGATAACTCCTGACGGCTTTAAACACAATGAACAGAGCCTTAGAATAGTTGAAATACTTGAGAAGGATGGCAACGGACTAAACCTTACGGTTGAAGTCAGAGACGGAATTCTTAATCACGAAATGGATTTGATGCCGTCGACACTTGAGGGCAAAGTTGTAAGAATTTCAGATAAGATTGCATATATTCACCATGACATGGACGATGCGATAAGGGGAGGGATATTAAGAGAAGAAGATGTTCCCGGAAACATTGGAAGAGTCATAGGCTTTACCAATGGTGAATGGCTCGATACTTTTATTCATGACGTAGTTGAGAGCAGCTTCGATAAGAATGATATCACTATGTCGGACGAAGTTTATGATGCATTTATAAATCTTCGAAAGTTTATGTTTGAAAACGTGTATACCAATCCGGTTGCTAAGTCTGAAGAAGGCAAGGCAATAAATTTAGTTAAAACTTTATATGAATATTTTTATAACCACACAGATGCGCTTCCACAGTATTTACTTAATTTCATGGATAGCGGAACTCCAAAGTGGAGAGTTGTTTGTGATTATATCAGTTCAATGACTGACCGCTTCGCAATTACGAAGTATGAGTCAATTTATATACCGAAATCATGGAGCGTTTATTAATGCCGTATTCGCAGGAAATTATAGAGGAGATACGATCGAGGAGCAACATAGTTGACGTAATCGGTGAGTATGTCCATCTTACAAAAAAAGGGTCGAGCTATATGGGGCTTTGTCCCTTTCATAATGAGAAGTCACCATCCTTCTCGGTTTCAGAGTCAAAGCAGATGTTTCACTGCTTTGGCTGCGGCGAGGGCGGAGATGTTTTTTCATTTCTGATGAAATATCAAAATGAAACTTTTATGGAAGCGGTAAAAGAGCTTGCGGACAGATCGGGAGTAAAGCTTCCTGACAGTGATGATTCTCCAAAGGCCAAGGAGCTTCGCGATAAGAGGCAGGTTCTTCTTGATATTAACAAGGAAGCAGCGAAGTATTACTTCTTCCAGCTTCGATCCGAGAAGGGTAAAAAGGGGTACGAATATTTCAAGGAACGTGAGCTTTCTGATGAAACGATGCAGAAGTTTGGACTTGGATATTCAAATATCGGAAGCGACGACATTGTAAAGCACCTTCGAAAAATGGGCTATAAGGATGATCAGATAATTGACGCCGGTCTCGCCTCTTTTGACGAGAAGTTTGGAACGCATGATAAGTTCTGGAACAGGGTAATGTTTCCGATACAGGATGCTAATCAGAAGGTTGTTGGTTTTGGCGGAAGAGTAATGGGAGATGGTAAACCCAAGTACCTAAATTCGCCGGAGACGCTTATTTTTGATAAGAGTCATAACCTGTACGGACTAAATTATGCTAAGAGCGCACGAGTAGGGCATATGATTATCTGTGAAGGATATATGGATGTTATCGCAATGCATCAGGCAGGCTTTTCTGAAGCAGTGGCATCGCTTGGAACAGCATTCACAGTCGGCCAGGCACAGATTCTTAAACGGTATACAGACCTTGTAATTCTCTCCTATGATAGTGACAATGCGGGAACGAAGGCTGCGCTTAGGGGAATTGGAATTCTTAAGGAGGCTGGGTTAAAGGGTAAGGTACTTAACCTCGAACCTCATAAGGATCCGGATGAATTCATAAAGGCAGAAGGCAAAGAGGCGTTTGCCCTAAGACTTAAGAATGCAGAAAGCTCATTCTTTTTTGAAGTAAGAATCATGCAAAGGGACTGCGATATGAGTGATCCCGAGTCTAAGACGACCTTTTATAGGAATATTGCGAGGAAGCTCACCGAATTTGAAGAAAGGCTTGAGAGAGAGAATTATCTTCAGGCGGTTGCTGCAAGGTTTAATATTCCGGTACAGGGACTTCAGGATATGGTTGTATCGCTTGCAAGTCAGGGAGGAATGATTAGACATGCCGAGAAGCCAAAGAGCGGAATAGTAAGTAAGGAAGCTCCCGAAGCCAAAGAGCTTAAATCTCAGAGAGTACTTCTTACATGGCTTTGCGAAGAACCTCAGATATATAGCATTGTTAAAAAGTATATCAGTCCGAAGCATTTTACCGATGAATTATATAGGCAGATAGCAGAGAAAATGTTTGAAGCTTTTGATGCTAATGAGAAATTCATTCCGGCGACTACGAGAGTTTTTTTTCCAGAAGAGGATCAGCAAAAAAAGATTGCAGAAATATTTAATACAAATCTAAAGAGCATAGTGACCAAGGAAGAGAGATCAATTGCGCTTAGAGATACAATAGTTGGGATAAGACAGGCAAGCTTTGAACAGAACAAGTCGGATAGTTCGATAGATCCAAATGAACTTGTCAAATATATAATAAATGAAAAAAAGGAAATCGAAAAGATTTCCTCCATGACTATAGACCCTGATAGAAACTAACAAATGAATGACACATGTCATAATGAGAATGGAGATTGTTATGAAAAAGGCAGATACCGAAGAAACAGAAGTTAAGAAGACAAAGGCAAAGAAGTCCAAAACTGTTATCGTTATGGCAGATAATGATGAAGCAGCAAAGACTAAAGCTCCGAAGAAGACCACCAAGAAAAAGGCTAAGAGCGAAGAGGACTTTGAGAGTAATTCAGATAAGGTTTCCGAAGCAGAAGAGGATGGCACCTCGATGGATGAGGAAACCAGAGAGAAATATGAGCAGAAGGTAAAAGAGCTTCTTGCACGTGCCAAAAAGAAGAAAAACATTCTTGATTACAATGAAATCAGTGACTTTGTTGCTGATCTTAATCTTGATGATGATAAGATTGAAAAAATACTTGAAGTTTTTGAACAATCAGGAGTAGAGGTTCTTAGAATTTCAGAGGATTCTGATGATATTCCGGAGGATGATGAGAATATTATTGGCGAAGAGGAAGAAGTCGATATGGAGAATATCGATCTTTCAGTTCCTGATGGAATAAGCACTGAGGATCCTGTCAGAATGTACCTTAAGGAGATTGGTAAGGTACCGCTTCTTACAGCAGATCAGGAAATTGATCTTGCAAAGCGTATGGAAGCCGGAATGATTGCTGATAAGGTTCTTGCTGCAGGAAGTACAGAAGACCTCGAGCTTACCGAAGAAGGACTTGCTTACGTTGAAGGAAAGAGCGAAGAAGAGCTTAAGGATCTTTCCTTTAGAGGAAATGAAGCCAAGAAGCGTCTTGCTGAAGCAAACCTTCGTCTTGTTGTAAGTATTGCAAAGAGATATGTAGGAAGAGGAATGCTGTTCCTTGATCTTATTCAGGAAGGTAACCTTGGACTTATAAAGGCAGTTGAGAAGTTTGATTATCGTAAAGGTTTTAAGTTCTCTACCTATGCAACATGGTGGATCAGACAGGCAATCACGAGAGCTATCGCTGATCAGGCAAGAACTATTCGTATTCCTGTTCATATGGTTGAGACTATCAATAAGCTTATCAGAATCAGCAGACAGCTCCTTCAGGAGCTTGGACGTGAACCCACCCCTGAGGAAATTGCAGAGCAGATGGGCATACCTGTTGAAAGAGTACGTGAAATACTTAAGATTTCTCAGGAGCCGGTTTCACTTGAAACACCTATCGGTGAAGAGGAAGATAGCCATCTTGGTGATTTCATACAGGATGATAATGTTCCTGTTCCATCTGATGCAGCAGCATTTACACTTCTTAAGGAACAGCTTGTTGAGGTCCTTGGAACTCTTACAGAGCGTGAGCAGAAGGTTCTTCGTCTTCGTTTTGGCCTTGATGATGGAAGAGCTAGAACTCTTGAAGAAGTCGGCAAGGAGTTTAACGTTACAAGAGAGAGAATTCGTCAGATAGAAGCAAAGGCACTTAGAAAGCTTCGTCACCCTAGCAGAAGCCGCAAGCTTAAGGATTATTTGGACTAATATATGGCACTTAACGATTTTTCAAAGGATGAAACAGTAAAGCTTTCTATAAGACTAAAATGTGTAGCTGATATGGTAAATCCCGGCGCAAGGGTTGCAGATATTGGAACTGATCATGCGTATATTCCGATTTACCTTATTCAGCACAAGGTGGCTTCATCGGTTCTTGCAATGGATGTCAGGAAAGGACCCCTGGAAGGCGCTAAGGAACATATCAGGCAATGTCACCTTGAAGATAATATTACTACGAAACTTTCTGACGGACTAATAGAGCTTTGCGATGGCGAAGCGGATACAGTCATTATTGCCGGAATGGGAGGAAGGCTCGTTTGCAGGATTTTGGAGGATGGAAGACCTTTTGAAAAGGGCGTAGAGAATCTGATCTTGCAGTCACAGTCTGAGCTCCAACAGTTTCGTGAGTTTCTTAGGCAAAAGAGATACCAAATTACTAAAGAAGATATGGTAATTGATGAAGGACGCTTTTACCCGGTTATTGGCGTTTGCAAGGCTGATGACAATGCTGCTGATGTACGCCAAATGGGTAATTATTCTACTGCAATCAAGGGTGTTATTGATGCGTCAGGGTGTGATGAAGAAACAGCTCTTCGAATTTGCGATAGATTTGGCCCATGCCTATTACTAAACAGGAATGAAGTTCTCATTTCTTTTCTCCAAAAAGGTCTTAAGGAGAGCAGCAGTATTCTAAGCCTCCTTGATTCGAATAAGCACGAGGACAGAAGAGAACAGATTCTTTGTGAACAGCGGGATATTGAGACAGCTCTTAAGTATTTGGAGAGATAATTTTGATATTCACATTCTGATTTTTTGACAAAAGAGATTTTAAATTGCTTTATTTTTGAGCAGAACAGGAGCCATTATGCCGGTACTTGTAATTAATGGGGAGAGAAAAACATACGATAGAGGAACAAGCTTTGAGAAAATTGCCAATGAGTATCAGGAGGACGCGGGTAGCAAAATAGGGCTTGTTATGTTTAACGGCAAGATCAGAGAGCTGATGAAGAAGGTAGAGACAGATGGTGTTTTATCGTTCATCACTATGAAGGATAATATTGGACATCAGACCTATGCCAGAACAGCTATCATGATGATGATAAAGGCTGTTCATGACGTAGCAGGAACTACAATGGGACGCGTTAGAGTTGAATTTAGTGTTGGATATGGGTATTTTTGCACTATAGAGGGCTTTGGCAAGATAACTGATTCTTTTGTCCTAAACATAAATAAACGTATGAAAGAGCTTTCAGAAGCTGCAATTCCAATTGTGAAGAAGGTTTATCCGATTGATGACGCAGTTAACCTCTTTAACGATGAAGGAATGATAGATAAAGTAAAACTATTTAAGTATCGTAGAAGCTCTGAAGTTAACGTATACTGCATGGACGGCTTTTGCGACTACTATTACGGATATATGCTTCCAGATACGTCATATGTTCCGTTCTTTGAGCTAAAGAAATTTAAAGACGGCGTTTTACTTGAACTTCCGCCTCAGAAACAGCCGGACAAAATAGTTCCTTCTGCTGAGAGAAATAAGGTATTTGACCAGCTCTTTTCCTATAGCAACTGGGGGAAGCAGATGGGAATTGATACTGTCGGAGATCTTAATGATAAAATATGCGGCGGTATGATAACTGAGATGGTGCTTATTCAAGAAGCACTGCAGGAGAGACGAATCGGCGAAATTGCCCAGCAGATTCATGATAGAGAGAGCGTTAAATTTATTATGATTGCGGGGCCAAGCTCATCAGGAAAGACGACTTTTTCATACAGACTTTCTGTTCAGCTTGCAACATATGGAATGAGACCGCATCCTATTTCACTTGATGATTATTTCAAGAATAGAGAGCTTACTCCAAGAGATGAAGAAGGCAATTATAACTTTGAATGTCTTGAAGCAATTGATATTGAGAAGTTTAACGAGGATATGACAGCTCTTTTAAATGGTGAAAGAGTCGAAATGCCGAGCTTTAACTTTATTACCGGAAAGCGCGAATATCATGGAAATTTCCTGCAGCTTGGTGATGAAGATGTTCTCGTTATAGAGGGAATTCATGGACTTAACGATAAGACTTCCTATTCGCTTCCATCTGAGTCGAAGTTTAAGATATACATAAGTGCGCTTACTGCACTTAATATTGATAACCATAATAGAATTCCTACGACGGATGTAAGGCTTCTTAGGAGAATTGTTCGTGATGCAAGGACAAGGGGCGCGAGTGCGAAGCACACGATCGCTATGTGGCCATCAGTACGAAGAGGAGAGGAACTAAATATTTTCCCATTTCAGGAGAGCGCAGACGCGATGTTTAATTCAGCGCAGATTTATGAATTATCATTTTTAAAGCAGTATGCAGAACCGCTTCTGTTTAAGATAAGTAAGGATGAACCTGAGTATTATGAGTCAAAGCGCCTTCTCAAGTTCCTTGATTATTTTCTTGGATTTGATTCGGTTAAGCTTCCTACCAACTCAATTGGAAGAGAATTTGTAGGTGGAGGATGCTTTAATCTGTAAAGAATTCTGCATCAGGACTTGACATTGAATACCAAAAACGATAGATTAACAAAGTATGAGCCGGTCAGATGATCGCGGCTGCAATTCCCGAAAGGGAGCAGGTGAGGAAAGTCCGGGCTTCATAGGGCAGAATGCCGGATAACGTCCGGCGGAGGTAACTCCCGGGATAGTGCAACAGAGATATACCGCCCCATGTGCTTGCACATGGAGTAAGGGTGGAAAGGCAGTGTAAGAGACTACCGTGCCGGTGGTAACACCGGTAGCCATGTAAACCCCATTCGAAGCAAGACCGAATAAAAAGCTATGAACCTGCCCGGTTCGCTTTTAGGTGGGTCGCTTGAAACTGTCGGCAACGGCAGTTCTAGATAGATGATCGTCCAACGACATAACCCGGCTTACAGACTGACTCATACATGTTATTGTTTTTTTTATTTGATTACAGATAAATTAGTGTTGGAATTCTGAGTACCTGTTAGGCAGCAAATGTATCCAATTACTATTTCAATGAGTTGAAGCATATTATGGATAGTGATCATACGAAGATTTATAAAAGAATAGCGATTATTATTTTATCCCTGGCAGTTATACTGGCAGGGATTTGTGTTTACTTTGGCAATAGAACTGAGAATAATACTGCGACTAATGTGGCAGAGAATGTGACTTCCAAATCGGATGAACAAGAAAGCGCATTAGATGAGCAGGACAGTATAGATGAACAAGAAAGCGCATCAAATGAGCAGGACAGTATAGATGATCAAGAAAGCACATTGGATGAGCAGGACAGTGGTCTTGAAACGCAGATAGCTCAGACGGATATTCTTACCAAGGCAGATGCAGATGCAGCCTTTAATAATGTAAGATACAGTGCGGTTCAGGTTCACAACGGCGAAACTTATGGAGGCGGAACTGTTTGGGATGCCACAGATAGTACCATAATAATTATTACAAACAGACATGTAATGGAGAATGCTCAAGAGACTACCTATGTTATTTTCTATGGCAATATTGCAGCGGATGCAAAGCTTTTATATGAATCTGAGGATCCTGACGTTGCTTTCCTTTCGGTAAATAAAGCAGACCTTGATGTAGACGAACTATCTCTGATTCGTATGGTGAATAAGGATGATGATTCTTTTGACAAATTAAAAGCAGAGGATGAGATATTCTGTATACATTCGGATAAAATCAGCAAAGAGCAATGCGAATACGGGTTTGGAGAAGATATGGTAACTGCAGTTGGAGTTGCTAATTCCTATAATGAGGGGCTTCTTGTCGGAACCAATGAATATATAGAAAGCCTTGATGCATACATGATTTACGGATACGCATATGCAGAGCGTGGTATGTCGGGTTCTGGAGTGTTCGATATATATGGAAATTATATCGGGATGCTGACAGGTGGAACCGGTGACGACGAGATAGTATGCGTGCGTCTTCCTGATATAGAGAAAGCATATCTGGAAGCAAGGAGTAATGAGTAGAAAATTTTTCTACGAAATAATGATAATATTTATTCACTTTAGTTGACTAAAATGTTTTGAATCCTTACAATAGATTTATAAGAGCAATCGGAGGTTTACAATATGAACGACGAACTAAAGCAGAAACTGATAGACTGGGGAGTTGATTGGGGAGATGTCTCGGAACGCTTTTTGGGAAATGAGAATCTCGTTATTACATTTATGATGAAATTCCTTAATGATAAAAGCATGGATCTTCTTACGGAGAATATTGCTAAGGAAGATATTGAAGAGTCCTTTAAAGCGGTTCATACGCTTAAGGGAGTTGCAGGAAACCTTGGAATGAAGGCAATGATACCGGATGTTTCAAACCTTACAGAGCTTCTTCGCGCCGGAAAATTTGATGGGGCTAAGGAGATGTATGACAAGATTAAGGTAAAGTATGACAGCCTTGTAGCAATCCTTTCTGAGTATAAAGATAAGGTTTGATTGACCGATTTTACTCAACTAAAGCGTCAAAAAGCCAATTACACGATGTTATAGTTGATCTTTTTTAATCAGATACAAAAATAACGCCAAATATGATAGGTTGTATGATTATTGAGAATGTACAATGTCGTTAGCTAAAAATAAGCTAAATGCAAATCCCTATCATTAAAGCGTTATTTTTTTATTATTTCATCCGATATTTATTTAGAAGATATTGGTTCGTGGCATGGATGCTATTGCGTTCGTAAATTCTGTTCACGACATGGAGGACATAATATGAGAGTAACTTCGCAGATGCTTGCAAATTCAAATATGGAAGCCGGAATTGGCACGATAGGTACCAAAACTCTTGCTGATTATATTGGCACAGATAATGACGATAATTCTATTCTTAACTGCCTTACAGGAGACATTACTCAGGCACAGACATCAAGCTATTCAAGAATCAAGAGCTCAGCAGACGATTTCTCTGAGGCAATAAAGGCTCTTTCAGATGAGTCTCTTGAAAGCGCTGTAACTAGCGAAGACACTTCTGAAGTTATAGAAAACGTCAAGAAATTTGTCAGCGGTTTTAATTCTCTTATTAGTAGCCTTGCTAAGACTGGGAATACACTTAACAATTATTACAAGAATTCTCTTAATTCACTTGTAAGCAGTAATGAGAGTGCTTTATCGAAAATTGGTATTTCACTGAATAAATCAGGTCTTCTTGAAACAGATTCTGATACGCTTTCTAGCGCGGCAGCAACTGATTTGCAGAACGTTTTTACATCAGATTCAACATTTATGGAGCATATTTCATATGTAACAGAACACGTATATGATAATGCTTCATCTAATACAAGTTCACTCACAGCGACAGCGTATAATGCTGTTGGAAAGCTTTTTTCGGCATACGAGAGTAAGTATGATGAGAAGAGCTGATGTCTTTTTGCCAAAGAGCTAAAGCTTTTTGAAAAAAGATTTTAACCTGTGTGGACGAGCTGCCTCACAGGTTTTTTTGTGTAGATAATGAGCCAAGTATACAAATTCGTGCTTGCACGAAAATTTGAACATTGATTATTGGATATAGTTTGAGGAAGTCGTGACATGGAGCAAGAAAAATGATCTTTATGAAAAAAGATGATAAACCAGGAGATGAAGCGGCAAATAAGAAAAGACAGCCAAATCCAAAGCTTATGAAGGCACTGGATATTATTATTCCGGTAGCCGCGGTCGTAGTGATAGGAACCGCCTCTTTTAACCTATACAAGATATACAGTGGTTATCACCAGGCAGGAAGTGAGTACGATGAGCTTTCGGAAAATGCCCAGGTTATAACTAGTGGAACGGATGAGAATGGTGACCAGATTCAAATTCCTGAGCTGGACGTTGACTTTGAAGCACTTGAAGCGGTTAATTCAGATTTGGCAGGGTGGTTTTACATGCCGGTTCTTGATATAAGCTATCCGGTTGCACAGACGGATGATAATGATTACTATCTGCATCACACATTTGATAGAACAGAAAATTCAAGCGGATCTCTTTTTCTTGATTATGAATCTGCGGCTGATATGACAGATAGGAACACATTCCTATTTGGACATAATATGAAGAATGGCTCGATGTTTGGTTCACTCAAAAAGCTTCGAAAAGACGAGAGCCTGTGTGATACCGATCCGTATTTCTTCTATTATACAAAGGATAAAACATACTGCTATAGGATATTTGCTTACTATATAACTACTGCAAATAGTGATACCTATTATAATTTCTATTCAAACGAGCAGTATGATGACTACATAGACAGGGTCATGAAATTAAATGAGTATAAATCTGGAAGTGAAGTAGATTTGTCGGGGCGTGGAAATATAATGACGCTGAGCACCTGTTCTGGGCGACATACGAATTACCGCCTGGTAGTCCACGGTATCATGGTAGATGATATTGAGTGACAAGCGGTAGGACTAATTTGTCATTAATTGCCTAAACTTGTTTACATCGTTAATTTGTGTGATATAATTTCGTTTATCGTTTGTTCGTTACTTTATGTTTATTATTTGAAACATTAACATACAATTCAAATTGTTTAGTCTTAAGAAAATCGGGGAAAATCAATGAAAAAGCAAAGTATTGGATATCGTTTAGCTGCATTTGGACTGACTGTAACTATGGTCTCGGGGAATTTAAGCAGCCTTGGAAGCGTTGTGGTAAATGCAGCAGAAGCTGATTCTTCTGAAGTATCTGCTCTATCTCTCGAGGGAGACTCTTCTGAAACTGAAGAACAGACTACCGAACCTCAGGGAAACTCGGATGAAAGTGGAAATGGCAGCGGAAGCGACAATTCCGGTGATAAGAAGACTACAGATGAAATTACTGGTTCATCTGATAATAAAGATACTTCTGATAACAAGGACACTTCTGATAACAAGGACACTTCTGATAATAAAGACACTTCTAATACTGATGATACTTCTTCAAAAGAGGGCAGCACATCATCTGATGCTGCTTCATCAATATCTTCATCTTCAGACAAAGCTTCTTCAAGCGCATCTGAAGCTTCAAGTGAAGAATCCTTCAAGGTAAATTTCTTTGGAACCGATGGCAAGGAAATTGAGACAAAAGAATTTAATAAAGATGAAACGCTTTCATTCCCTGAGGGCGACTATACATGGAAAGACTCTGATGGAAAAGAATATACGACAGATTCAAAGGTAACTTCTGATCTGTCTCTTTATGCTACAGCAAAAGAAGTTAAGAAAGCCAAGGAGAAGACACAGGTCAAGGTTACAGCAGTATTTGCAGACGAAGACGGCGAGTCAATTTCCTACGATGGCAAGAAAAAGATAAATGTAACAAAGGCAGCAGATTACGATAAGGATTCCAAGGACTGCTCAGCTCCTTCTATTGAAGACTATGAATTCGTTGAAGCTACAATAGACGGTGAAGCCATTGATTCAATTGAAGTTTCAGAGGAGTCTGCATATGATACTTCTGATTCATCATCATCTGCAGCATCAACAGATGACAAGACAATCACAGTATTTACGGCAGTAAGCGGCAAGACAAAGACAGAGCTTACAAAGGACACAGAGATCACACTTGTATACGCAGAGGATTCACGCGTAGCGGTTAAGATGGATGCAACATATATTGATGAATTTGGCGATAGCCTTTCAACAAAGTATGAGAACGTTGATCTTCCAAAGTTTAACGATGACGATATCCTTGTTCTTGACGATGCAGATAATTCTGCAATCAAGAAGACAGTTTCTATTGGATCTCTTTTCAAAAAGACAAAATATACCTACAAGCAGGCAATGATTGGCAAGAAGATCGTTACCTCTATTAAACGTGAGAAAGATGAAAAGACAGACGGATATTTCTATTCATACACTACAGATGGAAAGACCTGGACTGACATTACTGAAGATACAACACTTAATCTTGAATACACTGATGGCAAGAAGACTACATTTACATATGAAGATAAGAATGTAACAGTTACCGCAACTCTTCAGCATGCCGGCGCAGTTCCGGATGATGCAGAGTTCGTTGTAACGCCTGTAACAGCAGATTCTAAGGATTATGACTACGACGCATACATGAAATCTCTTAATAAGAACGCTTCAAAGATTGCAAAAGAGGCAGGCACAGATGCATCAACATCTACAGGCGATACCTATACAGATTCCAATACACTTCTCTATGACATTGCATTCATGGCAGACAAGACCGATGAATGCAATGTCGTAAATGGTGAAAAAGCTGAATATGAGCCAACAGAAGGAATGGTCAAAATCTCCTTCGAATTCAAGAAATCACAGCTCTCTTCAGACCTTGGCGTAACCGATGCAGACAACATCACCGTTGTCCACCTCCCATTGACTGATTCAGTCAAAGAAAGCATTGACTCTACAGCCGATGCCACCAGCCTCAAGACCTCAGACATCAAGACCGAAGTCGTTGACGACCAGGCAAGTGTTGATGGCGGAAATGATACGGTTGAGTTTAGTTTGGATGGATTATCAGTTGTTGCTGTATCGAATCCAAATAGTACTGTTCCACAAGATGAGTCTGTAGGCAATTATAAAAATGTACTTGGAGAAGCTATAGAGTATGGCATTGTAGCAGACAGTTATTTACAGGGAACTAGTCATACCGAAACCAATTTTGCAGTGAAGAATTATTCTCAGAGTGCTTATGTAGGATTGGAGTTGACTAATCAAAATGCTGATATTCCATTTGTAATAGGAAATGGGAATAGTATTCAACTAGGAATGCCAAATAATGGAAAATATAATTTAAATTTTGATTTCTATGTACAGAGTGGTTTTAAGACAGATAGAGATTCTAACGCGGATTTTCATATCAACAAAATTTATATGACTCAAGAAGCGTTGAATAATAAAGTAGATTCAATTAGGCAGGATGCAATACAAAATTCATCAAAACTTGCTAAGTGTGGTAGTACTAGTGGAGTTGTTATCACGGATAAGTGTGTAGATACAACAGAAGTAAGTGATAATTCTACAATTATAATTAATGTGGATTCAACATCTTCAGACATTAATAATGGTTTAAATGATAAACTTATAA